>NZ_QPEQ01000001.1:1587688-1905225 GCF_009455625.1 Paraburkholderia bonniea
AGTGGAGCAATATATCTAGTCTGGAACTGGCAAGTTCTTCAGCTCCTTCTAGCTCATCGTTTATTTCATCGCCATTAAGCCAGATAGATAATACTATAAACACAACTGAAAGTGCCCATGTTATCGAGGTGATTGAGCTTAATGGGGCCGAGGAAGAATTTGAAATTTCGATTTCGGACAATTTATCCAAGATCCAGCAGCACGATTCAGAGCTCCATAAACATTTATCAAAAGTCCTGCCGGATCTCGTCGAGGAAATTGAAAAATACAATAATTATCCGGAAGAGTTCAGAAAAGTTAGAGCGGAACAAAACAGCGTTCTGCAAGCTGAGCTGGAGATAATAGCGCTATTTAATGAAATAATTCTTCATGATGGCGATCCGCAGACAATTGAACATTTTATCAATGCTCATAATAACTTGCAGCAGCAAACCACGGAATTTTTGAAATCGAGCGATCCTGAAACCCAGAAAAAAATATTCGCAGAAATTAAATTTATTTTAAAACTTGCTAAATTGTATTTCCCCAGGAAAGATGTTGAAAAAAATGAAAAAATAAGAAAATTCACGGTTCCGTCTACCATTATTTTTAGTATATTAGGCATGTCTATCGAAGCTATCAGATTTGCATATGAGAGCATCACTAATAAAGAGTCACCCCGGGAAGGTAAGGAAAACCCCGGCAGCAAAGCTGAGTATCCTCTCGGTATGTTAACGCTGCTTATTACGACGTCTGGTCATCTTCTTGAAATTGGAGTAAAAATCGGTCTTAAATATATTCGCCCAAAGAGTATGCTATCCAGACTTAAGGAGGCGAAGAATAGCTTTCTTAAAAATCTATGGCAATCAAAAGCTTCAGCACCGCGCTCGAAAGCTTCGGTTACACATCAACACTGAATATAGGGTGGCGCTGACTGATGATGGCGGACGGCACGAATCTCGCGGTGCCACCCTCGATAAAACACGCTGGGCGCGGGTTGTTTATTTGGTGCTGGATTCAAGCGCTCATATGCAAAAAATAACGCCTTGAGGGTGCGCCGTTTTGCATTGTGAGATGAAGTGGCGCTTTTATCGGAGTCGTAGCTGTAGCAATAAATGCTGCCGTCAGGAAATATTTTAAACGCAGTGCTAGTCAGATAAAAATCCACAATCAACGTATTTTAGAAAATAAAAACCAAAACCAGCTAATAAAACTCTCCACTCAATCAGGCATGAATTTATCCTGGGCAAAATGTTGTTTCTCTTTGCATGAGATGCAAAAAACAAGCCGCGAAACACCAGGCTATATCCGATCAATCAAGGAAAACCCTGATTTCATTATTTAAGAAAGAAGTTGTCTATACAAATTTGCGCGGCTAGACTTTCGCTCACTCTCCGGGCGTGTCATTTGGCTGCAATGGCCCCCGGGAACCCTCGAACCCTATCGAAATGCCCCCGGCAAAGGACGCCCCGCCATGTTGCTCACCCCCGGCCATCTCAGCCTGCCGCAATTGCGCCAGATCGCCCGCGAACGGGTCACGCTTGAGCTCGATCCGGCTAGTTTCGGCGCTATCGACGCCTGTGCCCAGGCCGTGGCCGATATCGCCGCTAAAGGCGCGCCAGCCTATGGCATCAACACCGGTTTTGGCCGTCTTGCCAGCACTCATATTGCGCACGACCAGCTTGAACTATTGCAGCGCAACCTCGTGTTGTCGCACGCCGTCGGCGTGGGCGAGCCGATGTCGCCGCCCGTCGTGCGCCTGCTGCTGGCGCTGAAACTGTCCAGCCTTGGCCGGGGCCATTCCGGGATTCGCCGCGAAGTGATGGCGGCACTCATCACGTTGTTCAACGCGGATGTGCTGCCAGTGATTCCGGTTAAAGGCTCAGTCGGTGCATCGGGCGATCTCGCGCCGCTCGCGCATATGTCGGCGGCGTTGCTGGGGGTGGGGGATGTGCTGCTGCACGGCGAGCGGGTGCCGGCGCTTGAAGGCTTGCGCGCCGCGGGTCTTGAGCCGCTCACGTTGCAGGCGAAGGAGGGGCTGGCGCTGCTTAACGGCACTCAGGCTTCCACGGCGCTGGCGCTGTACAACCTGTTCGCCATCGAAGACCTGTACCGCACCGCGCTAGTGTCTGGCGCGCTATCGGTCGATGCGGCCGCGGGTTCGGTCGCGCCTTTCGATGCCCGGATTCATGCTTTGCGCGGCCATGCGGGCCAGATCGCGGCGGCGGATGCTTATCGCGCGCTGCTCGAAGGCTCGCAGATCAATTTGTCGCATCGCGGCTGCGACAAGGTGCAAGACCCATACAGCCTGCGTTGTCAGCCGCAGGTGATGGGTGCCTGCCTTGACCAGATGCGGCACGCGGCGGCGGTTTTGCTGCTCGAAGCCAATGCGGTGTCTGACAACCCGCTGATCTTCCCGGACACCGGCGAAGTGCTGTCGGGCGGCAATTTTCATGCGGAACCGGTGGCCTTCGCCGCCGATAGCCTGGCGCTCGCTGCGGCCGAAATTGGCGCGCTCGCGGAGCGCCGCATTGCTTTGTTGATCGACGCCACCTTGTCCGGTTTGCCGCCATTTCTGGTGAAAGACGGAGGTGTGAATTCGGGCTTCATGATCGCGCACGTCACGGCTGCGGCGCTCGCGTCAGAAAACAAAACTCTGGCGCATCCGGCATCGGTCGATTCGCTTCCCACCTCAGCTAACCAGGAAGATCACGTGTCGATGGCAACTTTCGCCGCGCGCAAGCTGGGCGATATCGCGGAGAACGTGGCGTACATCCTGGCGATTGAACTACTGGCGGCCGCGCAAGGGGTTGACCTGCGTGCGCCGCATCGCACTAGTCCGAGCCTTGAGCGGGTGCTGCAGGTTGTACGGGGGGAGGTCGCGCATTACGCGCTGGATCATTACTTCGCGCCGGATATTGCGGTGATGGCGCAACTGGTGCAGCGCGGCGTGATTGCTGCGCACAGCCCGCTGGCGTTTGCTTCGGAGCAGTCTGAAGCGGTCAATGGTTCGCCGCGTCACGCATGAGCGCGCCGGCTTATCAGGGGATCAAGGATTTCATCCTTGAGCAGATCCAGAGCGGGGTGTGGGCCGAGGGCGATCAGGTGCCGAGCGAGCATGAGCTGGCACGCGATTTTGGTGTGGCGCGCATGACGGTCAACCGTGCGTTGCGCGAGCTGAGCGCGGACCAGGTGCTGACCCGTGTGCAGGGCTCGGGCACCTTCGTGGCGCGGCCTAAATACGAGTCGACGCTGGTGGCGATCCGCAGCATTTCCGACGAAATCCTCGCGCGCGGCCATCGTCATCGCGCCAGCGTGCTGGAGCTGGATAGCGCGCGCGCCGATGACGCACTGGCGGACGAGATGCAGGTGACGCCTGGCAGCATGTTGTTTCATTCGCGTTTGCTGCATGCCGAAAACGATCAGCCGGTGCAGCTCGAAGAACGTTGGGTCAATCCTTCGCTGGCACCCGATTACACCGCCCAGGATTTCACCCAGATCACGCCGAACCAGTATCTGGTGCGGGTCGCGCCGTTGCAGCGGGTCGAATACCGCATTGAGGCCTGCTTGCCGGACGCGCGTGTGCGCACCCTGCTGGCGATGGCTGCCGAAGAGCCGTGCCTCGTGCTCCAGCGGCGCACCTGGTCGCAAGGGCAGGTGGCTTCAGTGGTGCATTTGTGGCATCCGGGTAGCCGCTATCGCTTCACCGGTCATTTCTGAACGGACACGACTGGTCCACTGATTCACCGGTCCACTAGTTCACGGTCCGCGTCATTTTCCAAACGTATGGGAGCCTTGTGATGAATGCCCTGAAACCTGCTGATCCCCGTTTTGATCCTTCCCGCGTCATCCGCGCGCCGCGCGGGAGCGAGATGAGCTGCAAGAGCTGGCTGACTGAGGCGGCTTACCGGATGATCCAGAACAATCTGGATCCCGAAGTAGCTGAGCATCCGCAAGCGCTGGTGGTGTATGGCGGCATTGGCCGGGCCGCGCGCGACTGGGCCTGTTACGACCAGATTCTTGCCTCGCTGCGCGAACTGAACGATGACGAGACGTTGCTGATCCAGTCGGGCAAGCCGGTGGGCGTATTTCGCACGCATGCGGATGCGCCGCGTGTGCTGCTGGCCAATTCGAACCTGGTGCCGCACTGGGCAACGTGGCAGCACTTTCACGAACTCGATCGCAAGGGCCTGATGATGTACGGCCAGATGACGGCGGGGAGCTGGATCTACATCGGCAGCCAGGGCATCGTGCAGGGCACCTATGAAACGTTTTTCTCGGTGGCGCGCCAGCATTTCAATGGTGCGCCCCAGGGGCGCTGGATTCTGACTGGCGGCCTGGGCGGGATGGGCGGCGCGCAACCGCTCGCGGCGACGATGGCGGGGTTTTCGATGATCGCTGTCGAATGCGACGAGAGCCGTATCGACATGCGTCTGAAAACTCGTTATCTCGACCAGAAGGCGTATTCGCTGGATGAAGCGCTGGCGTTGATCGACGCGGCAAAGCGTAGCGGCCAGCCGGTGTCGGTGGGTTTGCTGGGTAACGCTGCCGATGTGTTCACGCAGTGCGTGGCGCGTGGCATCACGCCCGATTGCGTGACTGACCAGACCAGTGCGCATGACCCGGTGCATGGTTATTTGCCGCAAGACTGGCTGCTGGAAGACTGGCGTGAGCGGCAGAAAAGCGCGCCCGACAGCATTATCGAGCCCGCCAAACAGTCGATGGCACGTCAGGTCGAAGCGATGCTGACGCTGCAGCAGCGGGGTGCGGCAACGCTCGACTACGGCAACAACATTCGCCAGATGGCGTTTGAGATGGGCGTGAAAAATGCGTTCGATTTCCCTGGCTTTGTGCCGGCGTATATCCGTCCGCTGTTTTGCGAAGGCAAGGGGCCATTTCGCTGGGTCGCGCTGTCGGGCGACCCCGAAGATATCTATCGCACCGATGCCAAAGTCAAAGCGCTCATTGCCGATGATGCGCATCTGCATCACTGGCTCGACATGGCGCGTGAGCGCATCGCGTTTCAAGGGCTGCCCGCGCGGATTTGCTGGGTTGGCGTGAAAGACCGCTACCGGCTCGGCCTTGCCTTTAACGAAATGGTGCGCACGGGTGAGCTGAAAGCGCCGGTGGTGATTGGCCGCGATCATCTCGATACGGGCTCGGTGGCGAGCCCGAACCGCGAAACCGAAGCGATGCAGGATGGCTCGGATGCCGTGAGCGACTGGCCATTGCTGAATGCGCTGCTCAATACCGCCGGTGGGGCGAGCTGGGTTTCGCTGCATCACGGCGGCGGGGTGGGGATGGGTTTTTCACAGCATGCGGGCGTGGTGATCGTCGCTGATGGCACTGATGCCGCCGCTCAGCGGCTGGCGCGAGTGCTGTTCAATGATCCGGCGAGCGGCGTGATGCGTCACGCGGATGCCGGTTATCCGCTGGCGCAGCAGACCGCGCGTGAGGTCGGGCTGAAGTTGCCCATGCTCGGGCGCTAAGCGTGCAGACGCGCGTGAGGTCCAGCGCCCAGACGAGCTGGATGACGCTGATCTCTGGCGCAAGCCTGGTGCCAGTGCGCTGGAAAAACGGCGGGGGCGTGACGCGTGAAATCGCGGCGTATCCGCCTGGCTCTGACCTCGATAGTTTTGCCTGGCGCGTGAGTGTCGCTGAGGTGGCGCAAGGCGGGCCGTTCTCGTGTTTTAGCGGCGTCGAGCGCACGCTGGTGCTGCTGGAAGGCGCGGGGATGCAGCTAGACGATGCCGCGGGCGGGTGTCAGACACTGACTGAATCTTTGGCTTGCGTGCGTTTTGCTGGCGAGGCGCAGATCACCGCGCGCCTGCACGCGGGTCCGACGCGCGATTTCAATCTGATGCTGCGCCGGGCGCTGGCCAGTGGCGAGCTGACGCTCTGGCGTTTGGATCAGGCAAATGGCGAGGGCGAACGCGCTTTTAGCGCCGACGTCATGCTGTTTTTCTGTGCGGTGGGGCCGGTTGAACTGAATGTCGTGACTTTGAATGGCGCTGCGTCGTTCAGGCTGATGCCGGATGACACGCTACGCGTGGACAACGCGCATGAGATGCGCTGCACGCTTGCAGCGGCAAAGGCAACTACAGCGGCAACTACAGCGGCAACTACAGCGGCAACTACAGCGGCAACTACAGCGGCAACTACAGCGGCAACCACAGCGGCAACCACAGCGGCAACCACAGCGGCAACCACAGCGGCAACCACAGCGGCAACCACAGCGGGCACGCTCCTGGTCATCTCGCTTCATCACCAAGTCACCGCCACGCAGGCACCGTATGAGACAGCCTGACCAAACCTTGACCAAACACACCAAGGACTAGCGATGCAGCAAACGCTCTGGCAGCACTTGACCCTCTGCGCGCAAGGCGACCCGCGTGACGCGCTGCATGACGCCGCGCTCGCGGTATGTGATGGCCAGATCGTCTGGCAGGGCGCGTTGCGCGATTTGCCCGCGGCATACGCCGATCCGCTCACGTGGCCGCGCGAAGACCTTGGCGGCGCATGGGTGACACCGGGGCTGGTCGATTGCCACACGCATCTGGTGTATGGCGGCCAGCGTGCAGACGAATTCGCCCAGCGTTTGGCGGGCGTGAGCTACGAAGCGCTGGCCCAGGCTGGCGGCGGGATCCTGGCAACGGTGCGCGCGACGCGTGCAGCCGACGAAGCCACACTCTTCGCCAGCGCGGCATCGCGGCTGGAGGCACTGCTCGCGGAAGGGGTCAGCGCAATCGAGATCAAGTCGGGCTATGGCCTGGATTTAGCGAGCGAGCGCAAGCTGTTGCGGGTGGCGCGTGCGTTGGGCGAGCGTTATCCGGTCTCGGTCTATACGACGTTTTTAGGCGCACACGCGTTGCCCCCCGAATTTGCCGGACGCGCTGAGGCATACCTCGACGAGGTCTGCGAACGCATGCTGCCTGCGCTGGCCGATGAAGGCCTGGTTGATGCGGTCGATGTGTTTTGCGAGCGCATTGGTTTTTCGCTGGCGCAAAGCGAGCGCGTGTTGCAGGCCGCGCAGCGGCACGGCCTGCGGGTCAAGCTGCATGCCGAGCAGTTGTCGCACAGCGGTGGCGCGCAACTCGCCGCGCGCTATCACGCGTTGTCGGCTGACCACCTTGAATATCTCGACGAAGCGGGCGTCGCCGCGCTCAAAGCGGCAGGAACGGTAGCGGTGCTGCTGCCGGGGGCGTACTACTTCATCCGCGAAACCCAACTGCCACCGCTTGAGCTGTTGCGCCGCTACGAAGTGCCAATTGCGCTGGCGACGGACAGCAACCCCGGCACCTCTCCCGCGACTTCACTGCTGCTGATGCTCAATCTGGCCACGACGCTGTTTCGCATGACCGTGCCCGAGGTGCTGCAAGGCGTGACCTGCCATGCTGCCCAGGCGTTGGGGCAGGGCGAGCGGCATGGCACGCTGGCGGTGGGGCGTTCGGCGGATTTCGCGGTGTGGCAGGTGGAGTCGCTGGCGGAACTGGCGTACTGGATGGGGCGGCCGCTGTGTACCCAGGTGGTGCGTGCAGGGCAGACGGTTTACCGCCGCCGGGGTTATGCCGAGGAGCGCCAATGAACCCGGTCAATCTCATTCAGTCCATCACTCAGCTCACCATGGCGGCGGTGCCAGCAACCCCAGCAACCCCAGCAACCCACGCGCTCTTCGCCCGCGATGCCTGGCTGCCTGACGGCTGGCAGCGCAACGTGCTACTGGAGTGGGATGAACACGGCACACTCAGTGCGGTTACCGCTGGTCATGCCATCCCGCCCGCAGGCATCGCTCAGGCAGCCGGGCCGGTATTGCCTGGCATGCCGAACCTCCACTCCCACGCGTTTCAGCGGGCACTGGCTGGGCTGACGGAATATCGCGCCAGTGCCAGCGATACCTTCTGGAGCTGGCGCGACCTGATGTATCGCCATGCCGCGCAGATCACACCGGAAGGGCTAAGCGTGATCGCGCGCTGGCTTTACATCGAAATGCTGAAGGCGGGCTATACCTCGGTGTGTGAATTTCATTACGTGCATCACATGGCGGATGGGCAGCCGTATCCGCAGCTCGCGGCGTTGGCCGAATGCGTCGTCGATGCGGCGCAGGCCAGTGGCATTGGCCTGACGCTGCTGCCTGTGCTGTACCAGTACAGCGGCTTTGGCAGGCAAGCGCCGCGCGCTGAGCAGCAACGCTTTCTGAATTCCCCTGAACGTTTGCTGCGGCTGCTCGACGAGGCTGGCCGCGCGCGTCCGCCGCATGGCGGCTTGCGTTATGGGGTTGCGCCGCATTCGTTGCGAGCCGTGTCGGCGGAGTCATTGCAAGCGCTGCTTGCCGGACTGGATGCGCACTGGCCCGGCGCACCCGTGCATTTGCATATCGCTGAGCAACAGGCAGAAGTTAAGGCGTGCCTTGCCACTTATGGCGCACGTCCAGTGCAGTGGCTGCTGGAGCATTTTCCGGTGGATGCACGCTGGTGTCTGGTCCATGCGACGCATCTGGAGGCCAGCGAAGTTACCGCGCTCGCGCGCAGCGGTGCTTGCGCCGGCCTGTGTCCGAGCACCGAAGCGAACCTGGGCGATGGCGTGTTTGCGGCGCTGGCATATCTGGAGGCGGGCGGGCGTTTCGGTATTGGTTCGGATAGCCACATTTGTGTCGACTGGCGCTCTGAGCTGCGGCTGCTCGAATACGCTCAACGACTGGTGCGGCAACAGCGCAATGTGCTGGCTTCGAGCAACACGCCCGAGGTGGCCGAGCGGCTTTACCGCGCGGCGCTGGAAGGCGGGGCGAGAGCGACTGGGCGAGCGGTCGGTGCGCTTGCGCCAGGGCTGCGCGCGGACTGGATCGTGCTGGATCCGGATCATCCTGGCGTCGCTGAACGAGCGCCACGGCATTGGCTTTCAGGGATCGTATTTGGCGAGCATGGCGCAACACCCGTGCGCGATGTTTATGCTGGCGGGCGCAAGGTAGTGGATAACCGTCAGCACTGCGATGAGGGGCAGGTTTATGCCGAGTACCGCGCGATGCTCGCCAGATTGCCAGGGGGCTAGCGCTAGAATAGCGCCCGAGTTTATTTCTTACTGAGAGATGGTTATGACTGCTTCGAGTCCTCCTCCGCTGTTCACCGTCAAGCGCGGCAACAATCCGCTTCTGATCTCCATGCCGCATGTCGGCACCTACATTCCCCCTGAGATTGCCGCCACCATGACGCCGGAGGCGGCGTTTGTCGCTGATTGCGACTGGCATCTCGAACAGCTGTATGGCTTTGCCGAGCGCATTGGCGCGACGGTTCTGGCGGCCACGCATGCACGCTATGTGATTGATCTGAACCGTCCGCCTGACGATGCAAGCCTGTATCCCGGGCTCGATATCACCGGCCTGATTCCACTTGAAACCTTTGACCGGGTGCCGCTCTACCTTGAGGGCCAGCAACCAGTCGAAGCGGATCATGCCAAGCGCCGCACGGCCTACTGGCGGCCTTATCACGATGCGCTGGAGCGTGAGCTGGCAGTGCTGAAAATGCAGAACCACGAGGTGCTGCTATGGGAAGCGCATTCGATTCGCTCGCAAGTGCCACGGCTGTTCGAGGGCACGCTGCCGGACTTCAACATCGGCACGGCGGATGGCGCGAGTGCGCTGCCGGGTCTAGCGGCCGATCTGGAAGCCGTGATCGACTGGCATGGCGGTTATTCAGCGGTGGAGAACCAGCGTTTCAAGGGCGGCTACATCACGCGCCAGTACGGGCGGCCCGAGCAGGGCGTGCATGCGGTGCAGCTAGAGCTGTCGCAGGCCACATACATGGACGAAACGCGGCCCTATCGCTACGACGAGACGCGTGCCGCAGAAGTCAGCACGCTGCTGGAGGCGCTGGTGCAAACCGCGATGGCGCGGATTGCTACAGGCTGAAAGCGGATGGCGGGGGTGGCCGGTGGCCGGTGGGCGGTGCCAGCTCATGAGCTTGAAAAGCAGAAGATTAACAACGACGGAGTGCGATGCTGACGCATCAGACGGCACTCCGTTTTGCTATGGCTGAGGTTGCTTACTGCTCGCCTTGCAGCCGCAGCAGCTCTTCGCGTAGTTGCAACAAGGGGGCCTGGGTCTCTTCATCCGCCCAGGTTTCGAGGTCATCCAGGGCTCGCTGGCAGCCGTCCAGCACCAGATCTAAATCGACCGGCACGCCATTGGCCAGCGCGAAATGCAGGGTTTCCGCGAACTGCTGACATTCGTCTGCGCCATACGAAATATCGAGGTTGTCGGCGATCACTGCCGCGATCTGGCTGCGCGCCCGGTCGTCTGCCGTCACCATTTCGATGATTCCGCCTGCTACTGCAAGCGAGTAATACAGGGCGATATCCAGCCATTGCGCTGCGTCGAAGCCGCTCTCGCCAATCTGGCTTTCGAAGTATTCGATGGCTTCCTGCTCATGCATTTCATCGCCATCGACGCTGATGCATAACTGCTCAAACTGCTCTTCCTGTTCGCTACGGCTATAACTGTCCATCTAATGCCTCGTCTGATTGCTGGGTACGGTGTAGTACGGATTTGAAAAACGGTGGGTGTGGCTGCGTCAGGTTTTGCCGACGGCGGTGGCTTCGAACCAGTCGAGCGGTTGCGCGATTTCTTGTTGTGCGGCGACGAGCTCCAGTTCGTAGCGGCTCGCCTCCCAAGTACGTTTGACCACGGCATTGACTGCCGCGAGCGCATGTTCGAACGCCCGGCGCACTGAATCGCCTTGCAACGTGCGCGCAACAAACACCGCACTCGTCAGGTCGCCCACGCCGACTGGCTGGCGCGAGAACGGGTATAGCGGACGCTGGCCCAGCCACGCTTCGCGGGCGGTGACCACCAGCATGTTGAAACAGTCAGCGGGGCTGTTGCGGTCCAGCAGATGTTTGACCAGCACCACTTGCGGCCCGCGCTGAATCAGTTCGCGGCAAGCGGCAAGAGCCTCTTCAATGGTTTCGATCTCGCGCCCAGCGAGCAGTTGCAGCTCGCTGTGATTGGGCATCATCACATCGGCCACGGCAGGCATGGTCTGCACCAGAAAGGTTTGAATCCCGGGTTCGACCTGGCAGCCAGCGCGCGTGCCGGAGCCCATGACCGGATCACAGAAATAACGGGCGCGCGGGTTTGCGGTTTTGACAGCAGCGACGATATCGACCACGGCCTGAGCCTGATCGGTCGCGCCCAGATAACCGGAGAGCACGGCATCGCAGCGCGGCAGCATGCCGATAGCACCGATGCCGTCCACCAGCTCTGGCATCTGCGAGGTCTCGAGCACGCTGCCGCTCCAGTGCCCGTATTGCGTGTGGTTGGAAAACTGCACGGTGTTGAGTGGCCAGACGTTGACCCCGAGGCGTTGCATCGGAAACACCGCCGCACTGTTGCCCGCATGGCCGAACACGACATGCGACTGAATGCTGAGGACGTTTTTCATAAGAGATCGGGTGCAGGGCAGCGGCTGCGCTGCTGATAGATAGGTAAAAGTAAAAAAGTGAAGGTGAGCGTAAGCATTGGGGCGGGCCGGTTGTATCGCGCTGCGGCGTTTGCTGTGCGCCGTCCGCGTGCTGCAGGCCGCGTGCCGAACCAGGCCAGGGCTTCGTTGGCGTATGCCGCGCGGCGCTCAAATGCCGCTGTACGTTGCACCCCTTGAGCGTTGACCCAGGATGAGCGTGCGCAAAGATACCGCAGTTTTCAGGCGCGGCGGGACAGCACTTGTTGTGCCGAGCCGTCATGCAAGCGTCTGTGACGTACCACCGATGCAAAACAGGTATTTTTCCTGGCCTCAGGTCTGATGGCTCCAGGCTCCAGGCTCCAGGCGCATGACGCAGATGCAGATGCAGATGCAGATGCAGATGCAAACCCAAACCCAAACCCAAACCCAAACCCAAACCCAACGCGTCCCCCGCATAACCATGCCTCGCAGTTTTAGCCCGCGACAGTTATGCTGTGCGCCAACGTTTTTCAGGGTGAGCCATTCCACCAACCGGGTCGATGATGCCGATTTATTTCAGGTTTATTTCTGCCGCAGCGCTTGGCGCGTGTTTCGCGCTCGCTGGCTGCGATGCTCAACAAGGTGACGCCGTGCAGGCAATCAAAGGTGTGTTTGATAGCGTCAAACCAGACGCACTGTTACTCAAGGACCTGACGCCTGGCGTGACAACCGAAGCGCAAATCCGCCAGCAAATGGGCCGCCCGGAAACCGAGCGCACTTTTGCCGATGGCTCACGGCGCTTCGAATATCCGCGTGGCCCGCAAGGGCTCAATACCTATATGGTCGACCTCAATCGTGATGGCGTGCTGCGCTCAATCACCCAGGTCTTGAACGCGGAGACTTTCGCCCAGGTTCGTCCGGGCATGAGCGAAGACGATGTGCGGCTGTTGCTCGGCAAACCTGGCGAGGTCGCGGAGTACCGGCTGAAAGGCGAAACCGTCTGGAGCTGGAAGTGGCGTGAAGGCGGGGTGAATCAGGAAGGCATGTTTAACGTGCACTTCGACACCGCGCACCAGGTCGTCACCACCTCGCGCTCGGATGTGCTTCGTGGCCGCTAGGCCGTTCAATCATGCGTTTTAAGCTGAAGGAGAGTTCGACGTGATACGCCGTCGCCGTGACAAACGGATTGGCCTGGTGCTGGGCGGTGGTGCGGCCCGAGGCTGGGCGCATATCGGCGCGATCCGCGCGCTGGAACAGGCTGGGATTCGGCCTGATGTGGTATGCGGCACCTCGATTGGCGCGCTGGTTGGCGCGGTGTATGCCAATGGGGATCTCGACTGGCTCGAAGAATGGGTCTCGCGTCTGACCTGGCAAACCGTGGTGCGGCTGCTCGATTTACGTCTGAGCGGTGGGCTGCTCGGAGGACGCAAGGTGATCCAGGTATTTGCCAACCGTTTCAATGGCTACGAGATTGGCCAGTTGCAGACACCGTTCGCTGCCGTAGCGACCGAACTCAATTCGGGCCGGGAGATCTGGCTGCAAGAGGGCAGCGTTGCGCATGCGGTGCGCGCGTCGATTGCGATTCCAGGTATTTTCACGCCGGTCTGGCACGACGGCGTGTGGCTGGTGGATGGCGGCCTGGCAAATCCGGTGCCGGTTTCGGTGGCGCGTGGCATGCGGGCGGACTGCGTGATTGCCGTCGATCTGAATAGCGACATCTTGAATGGCCGCGATTTTAGCGGCCTGCCGGAGCCCTTGCCGCTTGACCCCGATGCGCCGCCACCGGGCACACTGCGGCGCAACGGCAAACCCTGGCCTAAATGGTTGCAGCCAACGGCTGGCAGCACCTCGGCGGATGTACGGGTGAGCCCGGGGCCAAGCGCCCGGGTGCCATCGATGCTGAGCTCGGTCGCGCAGAGCATCGACATCATGCAGGTGCGGATTACGCGCAGCCGCCTGGCTGGCGAGCCCGCCGATATCCTGATTCAGCCGCGCCTGGGCGGAATGGGCATCTTTGATTTTCACCGCGCGAGTCAGGCGATTGAAGAAGGGCGGGCTGCAGTGGAACACATGCTGCCTGCGCTGCGAGCCAGGCTAGGCATCGCTTGATGCGTGCTTCGCGCGCCGCGGTGGCAGGTGCCCTGGGCGCGCCAGATGGTGCAATTAGCAGCGAATTAAAGCGCCGTTTTAATTGGCTAAATTAATTAAAAAATCAATTTATGGTTGATTAGCGCAGTGATAAATCGCGCAATACGATTTATCTGAATTATTTTTAATAAAAAGAGTGCGAGATTGGAACCAAGTGAAAGAGCCGGGTTACTTAGCCTGGGTCCAGTTTTATTCCCGGGTGCGCCATGCTGAATTTTTCTAATGTCACGGTTCACGAGAAATATCCCGATTTTTATATTTCTGGCCCCAACGCCGAATGCCAGCAGGCGAAGCCGTTGACGCTGAAAGAGCGTGTGGTTAAAGCGCTGCCGTTTCTTAAGAAGTTTCTGGGATGCACCTGCACGGTGGAGAAGCCGGTGGCCGCACGCGCGACGGTGCGGGCACGTCTGGATACCCAGGATGATGAGGCGGCAAGGTCGAATGACGGGCTTGTCACCCGGGAGCAGTTTCTGCAGAGCCTGGTTCGGGATGCGTACCTGGCCAGAAACGATCGTGAACGAGGTCCGCAGATCCAGGCCCGATTGCTGGGTTGCCTCGACCACTATGTGGGCGACAAAACCAACTTTGCTGCTCAGCAAGACGCGGATGAAATGGAACAGATTGCTTCCCAGTTATATACGGCATCGCTGATCAAACAACGGCTCGATGAGTTGTCACCGGCCTCTGGCCCCACGAAGCCGATCAATCCAGAGTTGCAGGAAAAAATCGAGAAAAAAACCCGGGCATTGCTGGAGCGCGCGCAGCAAATGCGTGCTGGCACAGATGACGCCAAGTTCTGGAAAGCATTGCACAGCGGCCTGGCGTTGATGGGCGAGAGCGCGACGGCGTTGGCGCTGGCACAGGCCGGTAAGCATCTGGCGCACTGCCAGCCCGAGGAGATGCTAGCGACGCTGGCTGTGGCGAGCGTGAGGTATTACCGTCTGGCTGAGCGCATGGGTGAGCCAACGGCACAGATGTTTTTGCAGCAGATCGAGTCGGCGGTTTGCAGCGAGTCGAAACGAATCCCACCAGAAGTGCAAGCAGCACTAGCTAAATCAACAGACGGCATCAAGCTGGCGCGATTGCTGACGATGGGGCAAGTGCTGACACCGGGTGCGGGTGGCGGCGCGCCTGAGCTGACACAGCTGACAGCGTTACAACAAGTGGCCAGAGCACTGCTGCAGGGCAATCACCAGGTGCAGTCTGACGCTGCGGGATCAAGCACGGCGGTATTGGCTGAGCCGGAAATCACCGCTGTGATTCGCAATGCATTGAGTACGTTCCTGACTCAAGCTGACGCATTCGTTGATGCTGGCGCGGATACCGATCCGACATCCGCGCAGGGCAAAATCCAGCAGGCTGGCGCGCCGTTATGGGAGCTCGTTGAATTGAAGTCTGAGCTCGATGGGCTGGCTTTGACAATGACGCAAACCACAACAGCCGCGAGCTGCGCCAAAACGCTTAAGCAGCTCGACGAATATGTGAGGAAACTGATATTGCCGCAGCACGCTTCATTCAGAAGTGTGTTGCTGCAACGTCTGGCGCAATGGACACGATCAGAGGGCAATTCGAGGATCTCGTTCAACCAGAACAATCGTTCTAGCCTGGAAGCGCTTGCGTCGAAACTAGAGGGCATGGAATCGTCGGAAGACGGCAATAAAAAATCGGCTGCTAGCCCGGTTGAGCGTCGGGCTATGGAAGCGCTCAAAAAAAATCTGGAGGAGATTAAGCGCAATGCAGAATTCGATGGCCTTAACGAAGTATTCGAGGACGAATTCTGGAGCAATCATTCGAGTTCTATTAAAGAAAAATTGCAGGTCGTTGTGCCCAAGCTTGAAAATTTACACCAACAGGTTATTAGCGAAGCACGACAGGAGAACAGGACGGAGCAGAGCAGGGATCAGCTTGCCAACAAGAAAAACATTCTTGACCGGGTGACCTTGAAGCTGGCCGAGAAGGCAGCGGATGACCGAGGGAACTTGTTCACTGGGGAGCTGAAAAAAAAGGCTTTGGGTCTGCGTCTTTTATACAAAATGCAAGAGCCTGATATCGAGTACGCGCTATCGTCTGACTTATCAGGAAGCCAAAAGAAAAATTCCGGGGCAGCGTCTTATTCGCGGATTTCCATTGATTTGCTGCCCACTAGTGTGCAGCAGCCCACTGATGCGCTGATGGACCTCTCGGATACGATTGAGCGAGCGTTTGCCAGCTATCCGTCGAGTGTGAAGGACGAGATAAATCGAAAGGATTTCCTCGAATGTTTTGATGAGATCGTGAAGTCTTATGTTGCAGAAAAATACCAGAAAAATAACAAGGAAGCCGATTATATTTTTGCCCAGAAAAATGGTAAATATGACACTGCATTCGATGCTTTAAATGCTCAGGGTATTTTGCGAGGCGAGGTCCTGCAGAATCTCCCTCCGAAATATCTGCTGTTCAAGACGGCGGTGGAGAAAGAAATTGGTACTGATAAAAGCAAAATTAAAATTAAATGCGCTATGAAAATAATTGCTGAAATTAATCAGCTATTGCGTAATGAAATGGTGCAATCCATTCACGTCACTAAAAAATCCAGTGATGACGGTGTTCAGGCATTTAACCGCTTGACGCCGAACGAGAAGGAGATACTTGGTCAGCAATTTGGCATTACTCCAGAGTTAAAAAATAACCAACTAGAAATTAAGCCGTATGTTGCGCCGGAGCTAACGGAGAAAAGAGATGCCTTTTCGCCGAAAAACTTGGTAGAACGTCTTTGGGGCGGGAAATCAGATTCGCAGGCGCGCGAGAAAGGCAAGCTAGGTGTCCGCGTGCCGGGTAAGAACGACAGTCCAGATCAGGCCGCGGAGCAACAGACGCCTACGAATAAATCTGTTCCATCAGCCAGGCCATCTGAAGTGCCTGGGACGAGCGGAATAGCCGATCGTCTGCGTTCCTTTTGGCCTAGGAATTCAGCCGTCAATCAGGTACCGTGAGCTGCGCCAAATCGACACACTATTCAAGTTGGGGGAGACGTCGGATGCGCCTCAAGCCTTGGTTTAAATAATTTCGCAACAGCTTCTAAGTCATCTCGCCCGACTGATGACTAAAATTACGGCCGTTAGCCGGCATGTCATCCTCCTTATAGTCCCCGCACCCTAGTCCTAGCCGGCAGCAGCAGAAATGGGCGGGAGAGTTGGTGACGCTGCTCACGGCATGTGCGGGGGGAGCGCCTGTTGCGCGATGACTTGCTTCCGAAAAGCAGGGAATAGCGCTCTGCATATTGGAAAGTCTCCAATATGGTTTCCAATTTGCACAAAAAATATGCACACATGAAAAAACCCGCACAGCCATAAGCTGTGCGGGTTTTGATCTGGTCGGGGCGAGAGGATTTGAACCTCCGACCACCTGCACCCCATGCAGGTACGCTACCAGGCTGCGCTACGCCCCGAAAGAACGAAAGTATAACAGACACTTCTCGTGAATAGAACCACCGGATGCGTTGCCCGGCGCTGGTCTGGCTGGACTTTCATGCATGGACAATTTCCCGTGAAGGCCATGCGTTTGAAGGATGGATTGGCCAGGTTAAAGAGGCCATTAAAAATCAAAATGGCCTGTTAAACATGCCGCAAACACATCTTTATTTCAGGTTAAAAATTGAAGGTCAAATTATTGTTGGAGGTGTGTTGATACTCGTAAAAAGTTGCGGGTCAATAAATTAATTTGTCCGGAGATGGAGTTTTACGAAATTACCTTGTATGCACTGGGTTTGATGTCTCTGCAATAATGGGTTGCCATGACACGCAGAAAGCCACTGAAATTAGGGATGTCATTTTCTTTTAATCGCATTGTGATATCGATTTTTGAAATGAGCGTGCCGATGGAAACTTTCTCGGTTTCGGCAATTTCATAGATAATATCCCAGTATATTTTTTCCAGTCTGAAACAGGTATTCAGGCCATTTACCCTGACTGAGCGGGAGACGGGCTTCATTAATGCTGGAGGGAAGTCGCAATATTTTATGGCTAGCATAATGCTATTCTCGGTTAAGGTGAAATTCAGGTTGCGAAACGTTATTGTTGAAGTGAGTGGTTAAGTGGATTTTGAATAAAATTCAAGTTTCATATTTAATAATCAGGGTGGTGGGCCTCAATGGGGTGGGTTAAAAAATAAATTCAAAAGATGGCATTTGAATTTTTAGCGGGTTGATGTGGTGATTGTGGGGTGGTCTGTTTTGTGGGGTTAATTTTATGTTGCGAGATTTATATGGTAAATAAAAAATAATAATAAAATTTTACGTGCCCAAGGGAAATTTGATGTAAATATGTTAAATTTTTTGTTTTTTATTAAATTGCGTTTGTATGGATCTTGAGTTTAAGAAAATTCTCAAATAAAGATGCTTTTGAATAAACGGCTGCCAGGCAAGGCAGAACGAAAAGAGGCACGCTGACGCGCTTGAATTCTTTCGGGCGGACGGCGTGTACAGGCTGCAGGGGGGGCGATGCAGGATCTAGATGCTATCTGGAGCGAGATTTGTTTTCAGCGAGGCCGGAAGTGAATATCGCGCGGCCAGTTTAAGGCGCTGGCCTGGTGCCGGTCACTATATGACGGATAAATAGTCATTTCTCATTCAGGTAAATAGCCTATTTAAGGCTGCCATGCGCCGGTATGGCAGAGAATTCGGATGACAGGTGCCGCGCTGAATGGGTCATAAAAACGCCAGGGTGACTTTTCATGAGGCCTTGTCATAAAACAAGATGTCTTTGGCATTCTGGCCGAATTATTTTCATCGTTTTGTTTGGCATGAAATTCCACGTCAGGTGTATGAGCTCCTGAGTCATATCAGAATAAAAGTGAGCGCTAAATTTCACCTGGGCACTAGCTTGGATACATCTGCCTGGCATGATTAATTCAGGTAGCGTATATATATATTTATGACATAGGACCCGCAGCTTCGTCTTATTATCAAATATCTAGATGGCATCATGAGGCAATTGTGAATTATGGAGCGGGTTAATTTTCGGGAAATGTCCATCTCGTAATAAAAATCAATATTTCAGCCGATGGCTAATTTTATTTTTGGCGCGCAGCTTATATTGCTCGCGCGGAATTTTTATGGCCGATGGCGAATTAATACGTGATAGCCAGAAAGAACCTGTCCCTGGTATTGGTACGGATTATTTTTTTAAATTTCTCAAATGGCGAGATTAATTGCATTTCAGTCATGGCTGGGCAAGTTTGGGCCGAAGCAGTGACACACGCACCCGGCACGTGAATTCGCATGTGAACTCATTGCCGGGTCGCGTTTTAGTCCCGCACACCTGCATTACATCAACGCCGCACTGGCTACGCGGCGTGATTTTGCTGGGGGGAGGCGCAGTTAAACAGCCTAGGCCTCCTCCTTTTTTTGCCGTGCCAGTTCTTCGTCGCGCAGCTCGCGGCGCAAAATTTTCCCTACATTGCTTTGCGGTAACGTCTCGCGGAATTCAACCGCTTTGGGCACCTTGTAGCCCGTCAGATTTTTGCGGCAATGCTGGATGATCTGCTCGGCGCTCAGTGCTGGATTGCGTGCAACGATAAACACTTTCACTCGCTCGCCTTGCGCTACGTCAGGAATGCCGATTGCCGCGACTTCGCGCACGTCCGGGTGCATGGCAATCACATCTTCGATTTCGTTCGGATAGACGTTAAAGCCCGACACCAGAATCATGTCTTTCTTGCGGTCGATCAGCCGGATGAAGCCGCGTGCATCCATCACGCCGATATCGCCCGTAGCCATCCAGCCTTCTTCATCGAAGACCCGGGCGCTTTCTTCCGGCCGGTTCCAGTAGCCCTTCATTACTTGTGGCCCCTTGACGCACAACTCACCTGGCTCGCCAACGCCGCCCCAGGTGCCGTCGTCTTTCTTGAAGCGCACTGAGGTGGAGGGTGCGGGCAGTCCAATTGAGCCATTGAAGTCATGCTGTGTGCCGGCATCAACTGGGTTCATGGTGACGATGGGTGAGCATTCGGTCAGGCCATAGCCTTCGACGATGGATTGCCCGGTGACGGCCTTGAAGCGCTCGGCGACGGCTTTTTGCATGGCCATGCCGCCAGCCATCGCCAGTTTCAGTCCGGAAAAATCACGCTGACGAAATTCTTCGTTATCCAGGAAGGCGTTGTACAGCGTGTTGACGGCGGTAATGCAGGTGAATTTTTCATGGCGAATGATCTTCATCACACGTTTGGTGTCACGCGGATTGGCGATCAGGATATTGCGTCCGCCGAGCCCCATGAAGATCAGCGCATTCACTGTCAGCGAGTAGATGTGATACAGCGGCAGCGGTGTGAGCACCGTTTCGATCTCGCCGCTTAACCGCTGGCTGGACCAGACCTTGGCTTGCAGCACGTTGGCGATGATGTTGCCGTGCGTGAGCATCGCGCCTTTGGCCACGCCGGTGGTGCCGCCGGTGTACTGCAAAAAGGCGATGTCCTGATGGCTCAGACTGACCGGTGTGAGCGTTAGCCTGGCACCGGTGGCGAGCGCATCCAGCAAGCGTACCGCCTGTGGCAGGTGGTACGCGGGCACCATTTTCTTCACGTGCTTGAGCACGAAGTTCAGCGCGCGGCCTTTCAGGTTCAGGCCATCTGCCAGCAGATCACCAAGCGCGGTGACGATCACGTTTTGCACGCGCGTGCCGGGCAGTGCGTCTTCGACTGTTTTGGCGAAGTTCTCGAACACGATCAGGGTTTGTGCGCCGCTGTCTTTTAACTGATGCGCGAGTTCTCGCACGGTGTAGAGCGGATTCACATTGACCACCACCCCCGCTGCCTTGAGCACGCCAAAGAGTGCGATCGGGTATTGGAACGAGTTGGGCAGCATTACCGCGACCCGGTCGCCGGGTTTCACGCCAATGCTTTGCAGGTATGCGGCGAAAATGTTGGCTTTGCGTGCCAGCTCGCGGTATGTCAGCTCAGCGCCGACGCTGACATACGCCACGCGTTCGCTGAACTGGGCTGTGCTGGCATCAAAAAAATGGGCGAGCGAGGTGTACTGCGTGACGTCGATTTCATGCGGAATATCGGCGGGGTAGGACGCATACCAAAGACCATCGGTGTCAGGTGCGAGCCCAGAGGGCTGCTGGATGGATGGGCTGTTCATGACGGTCTCCTGATGCCGGATTTGCGCTTGGCCAATGCTGGTGTTGGCGCGCGTCGTTCGTTGTGTGGTGAGAGCAGTAGTGCTGGGTCGGAATCATGCATGAATTTTTACCTGCCGGGCGATTCGTTATGCATTTTGTCCGCAGTTTGCCGTTTGATCTGGCGCAGCGGCGTCGTGCGTCAGGTGGGGAGCGCGTGCAGGTGGCCGCGTAGATGAGGCTTGTCTGTGGTGTCGCGCACTTCGAACTCGCGCTCAAAATCAGTGGTTGCAGCGCTCCACAAAAGGGCTTCCGCAGGCAGCATCAGCGGTAGTTTGAATTCGGCGCGGAGACTGGCCTGAGCCAGTGGTCCTGGTGGTTGCAACGCGGCGAGTGCATAGGCCAGCGTCCACATGCCATGGGCGATGGCCCGGGGAAAGCCGAAGGCTCTGGCTGGGAGTGCGCCTAAATGGATTGGGTTGTAGTCGCCGGAGACCTTGGCGTAGTCGCGTCCGAGACGTGCGGGCAAGGACCAGTGCGCGCTGGGTGTGAGCGTTTCGCGTGCCAGCCGCAGGGGCGCTGGCGGCGCTGCGCCAGACGCTTCGGCTCCGCGCCGCAGGTAAAGACTTTCGCTGTCCCAGACGGCTGCACCACGCCGATATGCCCGTGCATGCACGACGAATGCCTGGCCTTTGGCGTGCTGCACCAGCGCTCCGCATTCCACTTCGAGACGCAGCGCATCGCCGCTTGCCAGTGGTTGATGCTGGTGTATCTGATTAGCCAGATGCACCAGCCCGAGCGCGGGCCATGGAAATGACGGGTCGGTGAGCAGCAGCATATGAAGTGGAAACGCCAGCAGATGAGGCGCGGTGAGCGGCACTCCATGCTCCGGGTGAAAGCCGCAGACGCTGGCATAGCGCGCCAGCATGGCCGGATCAAGCACAGCGGCGGGGCGCACCAGGCGTAGCGCCGGTAACTGCGCGTTGCGTGAGCGTTTGAAGAGTCCTGCTAGCGTGCGGGCATAGAGCGAAGGAGTGTCAGGGGCGGTGTTGACGATAACCGTTTGCACGTCGAGCTTCCGTTCAGGGTGGGACATACGGCATTTCGTGCGGGCAGGCCAGTACGCGCCATGCTGTGCGAAGAGAAGACAAGCCCGCGCGTTAAGCGTCTGCGGTTGGATCAAGCGCCACTTCGGTATGCGGGTGGAGCTGTGCTTTGCGTTGCTGTAACGCTGAGAGCATATCGAAGTCGGCACCGAAGTCATCGACTTTCACTACCTGTTCCGCTGCATGCTGATACTGCTCCAGCACCTGGCGTTCTGCCGCGTCGATCAGGCCATGCCCAAGGGCGGTGTCGGCCCAGTCACTGAAGGTGTTCAGGCTCTGTGGCATTGACTCAAGCAGACCGCGCTTTATCGGCTCGCGCAGTTTGTGTTCGATCGCGCTGATCTGCGGGCTGAGCACGAACAGCCGCTCACCATGACTGAGCGGATCGGTGGCGGCGGTGGCGGCATACGAATCAGCGACGAGGCGCTCGCGTGCGCTGCCAGGTGTTTGCATCAGGCGCGCAATCGCGGCGCTTAGATGGTCAGCGGGTGCGTGGTGCGGCAGGCCGAACGGCAGCGCGAGCAATCGCACGCAAGCGGCGATGAAACGATTGGGATAGTTGCGCAGCACGCCGTCGATGGCCTCAGCGGCACGCTGCAATGCATCTTCGACGCCCCATTGCACCAGCGGCAAATCTTCCGCTTGACGGCCCTCGTCTTCAAAGCGCTTGAGCGTCGCGGAGATCAGATACAGCTGCGACAGCACATCGCCGAGCCGCGCTGAGATCCGCTCGCGGCGCTTCAGATCGGCACCGAGAACGAACATCGAGACATCGGCCAGCAGCGCGAACAGCGTAGCGAGGCGTGTCGCCGCGCGGTAGTAGCGCCGCAGCGCAGGTGCTGCCGCTCTGGGCCAGGCGGCGAAGACGGCACCGGTGAGCGCGAACCCGGCGCTGCGCACGAGGTTGGCCAGCACAAAGCTCATGTGACCAAAAAAGGCTGCGTCAAAGGCTTGCAGCGCGCGCTTCGGGTCGGTGTCCTGGGTCGCGGCCATTTCCTTGAGCACATAGGGATGGCAGCGGATCGCCCCCTGGCCAAAGATAATCAGGCAGCGCGTGAGAATGTTCGCGCCTTCAACCGTGATCGCTACGGGCACTTGCTGATAGGCGCGTGCGAGAAAGTTCGATGGCCCCATACAGATGCCCTTGCCCGCGACCACATCCATGCCATCGTTAATCACCATGCGGGCGCGCTCGGTGATGTGGTACTTCACGATGGCCGAAATGACCGAGGGTTTTTCGCCCAGATCGACGGCCTGCGCAGCGAGCCTGCGAGCTGCATCCATCACATACAGATGGCCACCCATGCGTCCCAGCGCTTCTTGCACGCCTTCGAACTTGCCGATGGCCGTGCGGAACTGACGGCGCACGGCGGCATAAGCGCCCGTGCTGCGCACCGCCAGCTTGGCCATGCCGACGTTCGACGAAGGCAATGAAATGGCGCGGCCCGCCGCGAGGCATTCCATCAGCATGCGCCAGCCATTGCCGATCTGGGCGCGTCCGCCGATCACCCAGTCGAGCGGAATAAAGACGTCCTTGCCGGACGTCGGTCCATTCTGAAACACCGCGTTGAGTGGCCAGTGACGGCGGCCCGTCGTGACACCAGGATGGCTCACCGGAATCAGCGCGCAGGTGATGCCCGGCACGTCATCGGCACCGAGCAGATGCTCTGGGTCGAGCGCGCGAAAGGCTAGCCCCAGCACCGTCGCAATCGGGCCGAGCGTGATATAGCGCTTGTCCCAGTTGAGCCTGAAACCCAGCGTTGTGCGGCCTTCGAAGATCTGCTGGCAGACCACGCCGGTATCGGGGATGGCGGCGGCGTCCGAGCCCGCGTAGGGGCTAGTCAAGGCAAAGCAGGGCAAATCATCGCCTCGGGCGAGGCGCGGCAGATAGTGGTTTTTCTGTGCGTCGGTGCCGTAATGCATCAACAGCTCAGCAGGCCCCAGCGAGTTCGGCACCATGACCGATACTGCGGCGGCCGAACACCGCGTTGCCAGTTTCATGATGACCTGCGAGTGCGCGTAAGCGGAAAAGCCTTTGCCGCCGTACTCGCGCGGAATAATCATGCCGAGAAAGCCCTGTTCTTTGAGGTACTGCCATGTCTGAGGCGAGAGGTCTTGCCAGATCGCGGTAGTGTCCCAGTCGTTGGCCAGCTCACATAAACGTTCGCATTCCAGATCAAGAAACGATTGCTCTTCGGGGCTGAGTCTGGCGGGGCCATACGCGAGGAGTGTGGCCCAATGCGGGCGGCCGCTGAAGAGTTCGGCATCCCACCACACGGTGCCCGCTTCGATTGCATCGCGCTCAGTGGGCGACATCTGCGGCAGGATCCGGCGTAAGAGCTGGAATGCTGGACGCGCCAGCCAGGCACGACGCCACGGCCGCACGCTCAGTATCAGCGCGGGCAAGACCAGCACTAGCGCAAGCACGATGCCAGTGACGGGGCCGATGCTGCCGCTGCCATACAGCGCAGCGACCCAGGCCACCATGAACGCCAGCCACCATAAAGCCCGGGCCTGAAGCCCGGTGAGTATTAGCACAGCGGCGATCAGCCCGACGATGAACCACACCATGGCGTGTTCTCCTGTTCAAAGCGCAACCAAGCGCAGGCAAGGCGCTTACGCCTGGCAGACTGGAGCGAAGCGCTACCGGGCAGGATTTTCTGGCGGACGAGCGGGTGTTGCTCGCACAGCCGCGTAGCGAGACGGGCTCAGCGCACCGGTTTCAAAACCGGCCTCTGATACTGGCCGCCGTTGCGTGACGGTGAGCCGAATGCCGCACGGGATCCATTGCCCGCACCGCGAGTTGTTCGGCGAAGTTGCATACAGGCTTTACCCGGTGGCGTGCGATGACCTGGGTTGCGGGCCGGATCGTGCTCGTGGGTTTCACGCACAGGGTGTCGCTCAGATCATCATCAGCATGGCTGAGCAATTCGAGGAGTGAGGCGATGCGGTTGGAATCAGGTAACGGCGCTTCGAGTGAGGCCACCATGAGCGAGGCCAGACGGGCGACCAGTTGCAGGTCGGTCGTGGGCAAGCCATGGGCGAACTTTGACATCAGCTCATCCGGGCTTGCCTCAGCCAGCACGCCGGAGAGCGCGCCAATCGAAAAATGCAGACGCCAGCCCAGTTCTTCGCGTGGCAAATGGGGCAGCGTGCGCTGAAATGAGGTGAAAAAACGTTCTGCCACCGCCGTGTAATGCTCCGCCAGAAAACGCCGGATAAAGCTTGACGGATCGGAATACACGCGCCCGAGCAAGCGTAAAAATGCTTTGCCACCGCGCTGTGGATCACGTGACAGACGCAGCGCCGGAATAAACATTGCGCCCAGCACGTGTTCGCACGTCAGGTGGGTGCCGAGCTGGCTGTTGAAGCGTTCGAGCAATGCCAGACGTTGCTGGTTCAGCGTATCCAGGCGGCACGCCAGCATCTCGCGCATGAGCGCTTCCTTGCTGCCGAAGTGATAGTTGACTGCCGCAAGATTGACTTCAGCTTGTGAGGTGATTTGCCGTAACGACATCGCCTCGTAGCCGTGTTCGATAAAAAGTGATTCTGTGGCGTCGAGGATACGAGCCCGGGTATCGCCGGATGAGCGGCGATTGCTGCGAGTGGCCATGTTGCGTCTCCCAATGCCGGTAACCCGGCCGCAATTTATGTATTTGAAACAGGCGTTTTTCAGGATAAAAAGGTTCGGGCTGAAGCTGCAAGCGCGCGTTGTGGGTAGGAGCCTCTAAATCGGGCGTGGCGCTGGGTGGCGGCTGGTATGGACGAGGCTTGCCTGGCCCGCTGCGCATGGGCTTGAGCCGTAGGGTAGAGGCGGCGTTCAGGCGAAATCAGAGAAGGCGGAGGTGACTGCGGTTATAAAGAGCGCGCGTGGCATCGGGTCCACGCGTGGTTTAACCAGGAGACTGATTGATGACGATTCTTCACTTGTGTTTGTTGATTGTGGCGCTGCTGCCATTTCCGTGGACGCTGATTGCCAAACTCGGCGGGCGTTACAACAATCACGCGCCGCGGGCGTATCTGGCGGCGCTTGATGGCTGGAGAGCGCGGGCTCACGCCGCGCATCAGAACGCCTGGGAGGCGCTGGCGCTGTTCACGGCGGCGGTGCTGGTGGCTGGACAGGCAGGCGAGGCTACGACGTGGATCAATACGCTAGCGGTGACGTATGTCGTTATGCGGGTATTGCATGGTGTGTTGTATTTGCTTGACTGGGCAAGCCTGCGCTCGCTGGTCTGGTTCGTGGGGCTGGGATGCGTGATCGCGCTGTTTGTTGCGGGTGTGCGCTGAATGTGGCGACTGAATGCGGTGACGTTGGCGGTTTGTAGCAGACGTGGCCGGGTTTTTAGTGGGCCACGCGCTGCGGGCGAGTGAATCGCTCGGCTCGGTTTAGTACGGGGGGAGTGCAGCCAGCCAAAAGCAAAAAGCCCGCTATTTAAGCGGGCTTTTTGTTGATTTTGCTGATTCTTTAAAACGGTGGATGGTGCCCAGGAGAGGACTCGAACCTCCACGAAGTTGCCTTCGCTAGCACCTGAAGCTAGTGCGTCTACCAATTCCGCCACCTGGGCACATCTCAAGGCAGACCGACATTCTAGCGGCGCGCCGCAACATGTCAATGAGAAAGTGAGGCGAGCGGGGCAATTTCTGCATTCGGCTCATTCGGCTTCTTGGCTGGCGTATAGACCAGAGGATCTGGATTACGGCGGTGGCGAGGCTTATGACTTTTGCGTTGCTGCTTGCTGGGCCTCTTCGGGGTTTCTGGTTTCTATTGGTTTCTATTGGTTTCTATTGTTTGCAGCAGTTTGGGGCAACGCCCTCAGTAAAATCGCATGGCAGACCGAATCAGCTGAAAAAAACAGGCACAAAAACAAAAACCGCCCGAAGGCGGTTTTTGTTTTTGTATCCTGGTGCCCAGGAGAGGACTCGAACCTCCACGAAGTTGCCTTCGCTAGCACCTGAAGCTAGTGCGTCTACCAATTCCGCCACCTGGGCCGGGTGCGTTTGCTACAAAGATCGCCATTATAGCGGTGGAAAAAGCCGTGTCAAGTATTTCGATATTGCGCTGGCGCAGGCTGCAAGAACCCCGAAAACCGTTCGTGGGCGGGCCGCGCGGCGCTGGAAGCGGGTGTTAGAATGCCCCGCAGCAGTTCGTTGGCACGATGGCATAAGCCCATCGGATTTCCCTAGTACGAACCAGGCCTGATCTGCCCTTCATGACACCACGTGCGGCAACGCCACGTCACCGCTCCGGTTGACGTCCCACGCAACGAGAAAAATCATCGACAAGCCCTTGACCAAATTTCCGTACCCGATCCCGAGCCGCGAAGAAATCCTCGGCGTGCTGCGCACAACTGAAACGCCGCTGGCGGCTAACGATATCGCTGAAGCCCTGTCGATCAAACGCCAGGAGCGCGACGGGTTCTTCCGCCGTGTGGCCGCGATGGAACGCGATGGCCAGATCCGGCTTGATCCGCGTGGTCATTATCAATTGACTCATCCCTCCAGCTTTGTTGCGGGCCGTGTTCAAGGGCACCGTGACGGTTTTGGTTTTCTGATTCGTGATGACGGTCAGGACGATCTCTTTTTGCCCACCGGCGAAATGCAGAAAGTCATGCATAACGACCGGGTGCTGGCGCGCATCGTAGGGTATGACCGGCGCGGTCGTCCGGAAGGACACATCGTCGAGGTTACCGACCGCGCCAATACGCGCGTGATCGGACGCCTGCTTAACGAGAACGGCGCGCTGATCGTGGTGCCTGAAGACAAACGGATTGGCCACGACATCCTCATTACGCAAAACCCCCGCAAGGCTAAAGCTGGCCAGGTGGTGGTGGTCGAGCTGACCGATTTCCCCAGCCGCCACTCGCAGCCGCTGGGGCGTGTCGCCGAAGTGCTCGGGGATATCGACGACCCCGGCATGGAAATCGAAATCGCCGTGCGCAAGTACGGTGTGCCACATGAGTTCAGCCAGGCCGCGCTAGATGCCGCCGCCCGGCTGCCCGATGAAGTCCGCCCAGTTGATATCCGTCACCGGATTGATCTGCGGGATGTGCCGCTGGTCACGATTGATGGTGAAGATGCCCGCGATTTCGACGATGCAGTGTATTGCGAGCCAATCGCGGTTGGACGCGGCGAAGGTTTCCGCCTGCTCGTGGCGATTGCCGATGTGTCGCACTACGTGGTGCCTGGCAGCGGGCTGGATGTTGATGCGATTGAGCGCAGCACATCGGTATATTTCCCGCGCCGGGTGATCCCGATGTTGCCGGAGAAGCTGTCGAATGGGCTGTGTTCGCTGAATCCAGAGGTTGATCGCTGTGTGCTGGTGTGCGACATGGTGATTAGCGCTCGCGGTGAAATCAAGGCGTACCAGTTCTATCCCGGCGTGATGCACTCGGTGGCGCGGCTGACCTACACCGAGGTCGCCGCGGTGCTGACCAATACGAAGGGCCCTGAAGCGGCGAAGCGTGCCGCGATCCTGCCGCAACTGCAAAATCTGCATGGCGTGTACAAGGCCCTCTTTGCCTCACGTCAAAAGCGCGGCGCGATTGACTTCGATACCACGGAGACCTACATCGTCTGCAATGCGCAGGGCAAGATCGAGCAGATCGTGCCGCGTCATCGCAACGATGCGCACAAGCTGATCGAAGAATGCATGCTGGCCGCGAACGTCTGTGCGGCCGATTTCATGAAGCGCAACAAGCAGCCTGGCCTGTATCGCGTGCATGCGGGGCCTACGGCAGAAAAACTCGAAAACCTGCGCACCTTTCTGCGCGGCCTGGCGCTGACGCTGGGTGGCGGCGAGACGCCGCACGCGAGCGACTACGCCGCACTGATGGCGCAGATCCGCGAGCGGCCAGACGCGCCGATGCTGCAAACCATGTTGCTGCGCTCAATGCAGCAAGCGGTCTACAGCCCGGACAACATCGGTCACTTTGGCCTGGCCTACGAGGCCTACGCACACTTCACCAGCCCGATTCGGCGTTACCCCGATCTGCTGACACATCGCGCGATTTATGCGATTTTGCAAGGCCGCAAATACCAGCCGGAAGCGCCGCAGGGTGTCGAGCTGAATACCGCGCTGTCGCCACGCGCGCGCATGATGCAGCAGGCCGACGATGAAAAACGCAGCCGCAACCGCTCGAATACCGCGATCTGGGAAGAACTGGGCCTGCATTGCTCTGCCAACGAACGGCGGGCCGATGAGGCATCGCGCGATGTCGAAGCCTGGCTCAAGTGCTATTTCATGCGCGACAAGCTGGGTGAGGAATACGGCGGCAAGGTCAGCAGCGTCACCTCGTTTGGCATTTTTGTGCAACTGGATGCGCTATTTATCGAAGGACTGGTGCACGTGACCGAGCTTGGTGCGGACTACTTCCAGTACGACGAAATCAAAAACGAATTGCGTGGCGAGCGCACGGGTATTCGCTATCGTTTGTCGGACCGGGTGCGGGTGCAGGTTGGCCGGGTTGATCTCGACGCGCGCAAGATTGATTTCCGTCTGGTGCGCGATACACCGGTCAAGGCCCCAACGGGGCGCGCTGGTGTGGCAGAGAAAGCCGATGGTTCTGCCGGGGCCCGGGTCAGGCCACTGGCAGACACCTCGCCGGGCAAGGGGCGAAACAAAAAAACCGCTGCCGCAGCACCGGCTGAGGCTAAAGCACGGGAAGCACGGGGCGCGGCCAAAAAGCACGGCGCAGCCAAACCGGCCACCAAGGCTGCGGCCCCGCAAGCACGTAAAAAGCGCTGAACACCACGCCAGCTGCATACGGCTACTCCGTATGCAGCCGGTGCTGCGAGCAGCAGCGCCTCATGAATCGTTTAATCAAAGGTTGTTTTAGTCATGGCACGTTTTAAGGTTCTCTACGGTTTTCATGCGGTTACCGCACGTATCCGGCACGATGCAGCGTCGGTTGAAGATGTCTATTACGACGCTACCCGGCGCGATCGCCGCATGCAGGATTTTTTGCATATGGCCAAAGAAGCGGGCGTGCGCCTGATCGCGGCCGACGAAACCCGCTTGTGGGGCCTGGCGCATACCGAACGCCACCAGGGTGTGGTGGCCCGTGCTGGCGATATGCCGCTGGCACAAAATCTGGCCGAACTGCTCGACGGCATTAGCGGCTCGCCGTTGCTGCTGGTGCTCGATGGCGTGACGGACCCGCATAATCTGGGGGCGTGCCTGCGGGTTGCGGATGCGGCTGGCGCGCATGCGGTGATTGCGCCGCGCGACCGCGCCGTTGGCCTGAATGCGACCGCTGCGAAAGTGGCGAGCGGGGCGGCAGATACGGTGCCCTATATCACCGTGACCAATCTGGCACGCGCACTGCGTGAGCTTAAAGATGCGGGCGTGTGGGTGGTGGGTACAGCGGGCGAGGCCACGGCCAGCCTGTACGACGCGAAGTTCGATGGCCCAGTGGCGCTGGTGATGGGGGCCGAAGGCGAAGGCATGCGCCGCCTGACGCGTGATACCTGTGACGAGGTGATGCATATTCCGATGGCGGGCAGTGTCGAAAGCCTGAACGTCTCGGTAGCGAGCGGCGTGTGCCTGTTTGAGGCGGTGCGGCAGCGAACGGTGAAGGCGAAAGCGCGCGGCTGATGTTCCGCTGGCAGCTTTGATCTGGCAGCACCGGCTTGGACGAAATGGCGCAATCAATTGATTGCGCCATTTTTTATGGTGCAGCGTGAGACGCATTCCGTCAGACGTGCGCTGGGCTCCGGTAGACTGGCGGCTTTTCCTGCTGGCTTTTTTATGACTCAAGACGAACTCAAGCAACTGGTGGGCCAAGCGGCGGCCGATTATGTCAACGCCAACGTGGCACAAGGCGAAGTGATCGGCGTGGGCACGGGCTCAACCGCGAACTGTTTTATTGATGCGCTGGCTGCCACGAAGCAGCGCTACCGCGGTGCGGTGTCCAGCTCGCTGGCGACCACGGCGCGTTTGCAAGCTCATGGTTTCAACGTGTTGGACCTGAACGAGATCGAAACCTTGCCAGTGTATGTCGATGGTGCCGATGAAATTGATTATCGCGGCGCGATGATCAAGGGCGGTGGCGGGGCGCTGACACGCGAAAAAATTGTCGCATCGGTGGCCACGGTGTTTGTCTGCATCGCTGATATTTCCAAGCGTGTCGAGGTGCTAGGCCAGTTTCCGCTGCCGCTTGAAGTCGTGCCGATGGCACGCACGGCCATTGGGCGTCAGGTGCTGGCGCTGGGCGGGGTGCCGGTCGTGCGGGTGAAGCCGGATGGCAGTCCGTTTCTGACGGATAACGGCAATGAAATCATCGATGTCAAAGGCCTGCGCATTTATGACCCGCGTGCGCTGGAAGCACAAATCAATGCGTGGCCCGGTGTTGTGACGGTTGGTTTGTTTGCCCAGCGCGGCGCAAACCTGTGTCTGCTGGGCAGCGATACCGGTGTTAAGCGAGTGGATTACGCTGGATGATGTCGCACTGACCCCATTCATCAAACGCCAAAACGGCGGGCCTCACGGTAGCGTGAGCCCGCCGTTTTGGTTTTTTACCCCGTGCACCGGAGATTGCTGAAGCTAACCCTCCCAGGTAGTTTCCTGGCTAGCGCAGCGTGTTTGAAGCCAGTTAACCTATTAATTTTCGCGTTAAAAGGCTGTTTATAACTAGGCGGCAGGCAGCAGGTCATATTGGCAAACCAATGTCGCATCAACTGAGGGGGATGTGATGGAACAGCACAACAAGGATCGCTCGCGGGTCAGTACCGTGATGGAAGGTCTGGTCAGGGGAATTGTCGAAGGACATTACGGCGACGTACTGCCGCCGCAAGATGTTCTGTCCAGAGCGTTTGGCGTGAGCCGGACCGTCATGCGCGAGGCGCTGACGATGCTTCTGGTACGCGGCATGCTTGATGTCCGGCCTAAAACCGGCACACGTATCCGGCCAGTGGATGAATGGCGCATGATCGACGGCGAGGTGGTGAGCTGGCGCTTCCGGATGAAACCCGATGTCCGGCTTGAGCGCGATGTGACCGAGCTGCGCCGCTTAATTGAGCCGGGCGCAGCGGCGCTGGCGGCGCAGCGGGCAACGGCCGCTGAGATTGCCGGCATCCGCGCTGCATGCGAAGCACTGGGCGAAACATCGCCCGCTCACGAAGCGCACGCTCGGGCTCACGCGCTATTTCATAGCCGGATTGTCGCGGCCAGTGGCAACCAGTTATTCAGGCAGATGGCCGAGATCATTTACGCCGCGCTTACGGTCACTCCTTTCGTCGTCTCCGCTGAGGCAGCAAGTGCCCTTGAAGCGGAGTGGGCCGAGCAAACGCAGACGCAGCGGCGCGTGGCCGATGCGATTGAGCGGCATGAGCCCGAGGAAGCCCAGGCGGCTGTCTTGGCGCTGATCGGCGGCTAGCCTGCTGGCTGGCAGGTTGATTGACTGATTGGCGCTTGGGCTTGAGTTGGGAGCCCGCTTCAGTTGGAGCGCTATAGCGTTAGCGGTTTTAATGCCGCGACGGCAGCGCGAGGCGGCGTTCGTACCAGCGTTGAACCCATTCGAGTATCTGGCACAGCACCCAGTACACGGCTGCCGCGGCGAGATAGAGCGGCAGCGGCTGGTAGGTTGCGGCGATCACTTCCTGAGCACTGCGCAGCAGTTCGGTGACAGTAATCACTGAAACCAGCGAAGTGTCCTTAACCAGGCTAATCAGGCTGTTCGACAGACTTGGCACGGCGATGCGCAGTGCCTGGGGTGCAATCACGTAGCGCAGCGTCTGACTTCGTGACAAACCGAGGCTATACGCCGCCAGCCACTGGCCGTCATGAATGCCGAGAATCGCGCCGCGCATGCTTTCGGCCAGATACGCCGCGACGTTGGCCGAGAGTGCGATGACTCCAGCTGGGGTGGGTTCTAGTGAAATACCGAGGCTGGGCAAGCCGTAATAAATCACGAAGATCTGCACCAGCAGTGGCGTGCCGCGCATCAGGCTCACGTAGATTCGCGCCAGCCAGTTCAGGCTGCGCATGGGGCTGATGCTCATCAGCGCGAGTGCCGCGCCAGCGAGCAGGCCGAAAAACATCGATAGTACCGCGAACTTGACGCTCAGCAATGCGCCCTGGATAAGCAGCGGGAACGACTGGAGCAGCAGAGAAGTGATGGGCATGGGGCGACACGGCAACAAACAGCGCACGCTGCGAAGCGCACATCATAACGGGGCATGAAAAATAAAGGGCGGCATCGTTGCTACGAGGCCGCCCTTGAGAAGAATGAGGCTTGCTTTACTGAGGCGTTGGTTTGGTCACGTCGATGCCAAACCATTTCATGGAAATTTTGCTAAAGGTGCCATCTTGTTCGAGCTCGGCCATGGCGGCATCGAGTGCCTTGGCGAACTTCGGATTGCCCTTCTTGAACGGTAGCGCTGACGGAATGCCTGGACCAATCAGCGCTCCGGTCCGCAGCGGCATTGGCGAAGTTTTGAGTATGTAAGCCAGCATCAGGCGGTCGGCGAGCGCCGCGTCCAGACGGCCCGCTGCCAGGTCGCGCAGATATTCAGGCGTGCCGGGATAGGTTTTCACGTCAATGCCAGGCACTGACTTGGCCATATCCATGTAATTGGTGCCGAGCCCGACGCCGAGCTTTTTGCCCTTTAGCGCCTCAAGCGAGGTGAGCGCGCGCGTGTCGTCCTTGCGTTGCACCAGTTGCGCGGCGGAATAGGTATAAGGCGGTGAGAAATCGAACGACTGTTTGCGGACCTCGTTGATACCAACCTGATTCGCAATCGTGTCGAACTTTCCTGCCTGCAGGCCAGCGATGATGCCGCTCCATTCGGTCGTGATAAAGACGGGCTTGACGCCGAGCCTGGCGGCGATGGCCTTGGCCATATCGACTTCGAAGCCAACCAGTTCGCCAGAAGGCGCTTTCGAATTGAACGGTGGATAGGTTCCTTCGAGACCCACACGCAATGTGCCGCGTTGCTTGACCTGGTCGAGCAGGTCTTCGGCGTGGGCACCGGTGGCGGCGATGAAAGCCACACCAAGCAGTGCGGTGGTCAGCAGTTTTTTCAATAAATGAAATGTCATGGTGTTCCTTTTTTAGGCTGGTCCAGGAAGCTAAAGCATGCGAATCATAAAGAAAAAGCTATTGAGATATAAATACTCCTCGATTATTTCTATATGCCACCGGGCACAGGTTAAGCGAGTGCCCGCACGCATTGCTCGACTAGTGCGGGTCCCTGATAAATAAAGCCGGTATACAACTGCACTAGCGACGCGCCTGCCGCGATTTTGGCGTGGGCATCGGCACCACTGAAAATACCCCCGACGCCGATGATCGGCACCGCACTGCCGACTTCGGCGTGCAGCTTGCGAATGACTTCAGTCGACGCATCACGCACCGGCATGCCCGACAGGCCACCTGCTTCGTTGGCATGCGGCAGGCCCTCGACAGCGCTGCGAGACAGTGTGGTGTTGGTGGCGATGACGCCTTCGAACTGATGCCGCAGCAGGATCGAGGCAATCGACTTGATCTGTTCGTCATCGAGATCCGGGGCGATTTTCAGCGCCAGTGGCACGAGCTTGCCGTGCAGGTCGGTGAGCCGTTGCTGTTTGTCCTTGAGCGCGCCGAGCAACGCATCGAGTTCATCTGTGCCTTGCAACTGGCGCAGGTTTTTCGTGTTGGGCGAAGAGATATTCACCGTGACATAGCTGGCGAACGGGTACACCCGTTCGAGGCAGTACAGATAATCTTCAGCCGCGCGTTCCAGCGGCGTATCGGCATTTTTGCCAATGTTTAGCCCGAGGATGCCGGAGTACCGCGCGGCCTGGACGTTTTTGACAAACTGGTCCACGCCCGCATTGTTAAAGCCCATCCGGTTGATGAGCGCATTCGCCTCAGGCAGGCGAAACATGCGCGGCCGTGGGTTGCCTGGCTGGGCCCGTGGTGTAACGGTGCCGACTTCGATAAAGCCAAAGCCAAGCGCGGCGAGCCCGTCGATGCACGCGCCATCTTTATCGAGCCCGGCCGCAAGGCCCACCGGATTGCGAAACGTCAAGCCCATCACGGTGCGAGGCGCATCGGGCACACGCGCGCAAAGCGCCCGTGCCAACCCGGTGCGGCCCGCCGCGCCAAGCAGACGCAGTGTCAGGTGATGGGCCTCTTCCGCATCCATGCGAAAAAGTTGACGGCGGACCAACGGGTAGAGGGAGCTGAACACGGAATAAAGCCGAAAGGCTAGTAATGAGGACGCCGCATTCTACCGGCATTAATGGGATTAACGGGGCTGATGGACTGACGGGGGGCGCGCGGCGGTGTCAGCGCCGCGGTGATGGCGGTGACATGAGCCATCGCTGCTGGTGATGCGCTACCGGCTGGCGGAGGATGCCAGGTCGAGCGGGCCCCAGACGCCTTCGATCAAGCCTTCGAGCGGCCGAAAATTCGCCTTGTAGGCCATCTTGGCGCTGTCACGAATCCAGTAACCCAGATAGACATACGGCAGATTCAGGCTGCGCGCCAGGGCGATTTGCCAGAGGATGTTGTACGTGCCGAAACTGGTATGCGGCACGTTTGGCTCAAAGAACGTGTAGACCGACGAGAGGCCATCTCCAAGGATGTCGATCATGCTGACCATCCGCAGCAGGCCCGGTTCATCAGGTTGATCTGCGCATGGTTCGCGGAACTCGACTAAACGGGAATTGATCCGGCTTTGCAGCAGAAACTGTTCGTACTGTTCACGACTGTCCCGGTCCATGCCGCCACCTGCATGCCGTGCTGACTGATAGCGCATGTACAGCATGTAATGCACTTCGTCATACAGCAACGGCGAGACGGTGGCCACCAGATTGCTGTGTTTCCAGACACGGCCTTGCGTGCGGTTTGGGCTGAACTGTGCGACTGGCACGCGGACCGGCACACAGGCTCGGCAACCATCGCAATACGGCCGGTAGGTAAACACACCGGAGCGCCGGAAGCCCGATTTGACGAGACCGGCGTAGACCTCGGTATTGATGAGATGGCTTGGGGTGGCGACTTGCGAGCGAGCGATGCGCCCTTCCAGATAGCTGCACGGATAGGGGGCCGTTGCATAAAACTGCAACGTGGACAGCGGCAGCTCGTTTAGATGAGTCACGTTGGCAGCGCTTGAAGCGTCTCTTTCGATTCACGCAACACCGGCCGGAGGACGATGGGCTGGAGGTTACGTGAGGGTTCTTGTGCAGGTTCTTGAGTGTTCAGCCGGGCTGGATGCTGGTGTTAGTTCTAGCTTTGACTCGCCTGGCTGGCCAAAAAATCTAGCAGGATGGTCTGGTCGAAGCGCCAGGGAATCGGTTCCGCCTCTACTGAGGCCTGCACATGTTCGATGAAGGTGGTGCGGGTGATTTCATGGGCACCTAATGAGGCCAGGTGGGCCGTATTTTGCTGGCAGTCTATCACCTCCACTTTGTGCTGGCGCAAGTGTCCAACCAATGCGGCGAGGGCGATTTTCGAAGCATCGGTCATGGCCGCGAACATGGATTCGCCAAAGAACATCCGGCCTAGCGACACGCCATACAGACCGCCGACGGGCACGCCGTTGTACCAGGTTTCGACGCTATGCGCATAGCCTGCGCGATGCAACGCGGAATAAGCATCAATGACCGCCGTGGTGATCCATGTGCCATCCTGGCCTTGACGTGGAGCTTGGGCGCAGGCGCGCATTACGGCAGCGAAATCGTGGTCAACGCGGATTTCCCATGCTGGGTCGCGCGCCACGCGGCGCAGTGTTTTGCGCAGCGAGGGCGATACTTTGAATGCGCTGGGGCGCAGGATCATGCGCGGGTCCGGGCTCCACCAGAGCACCGGCTGGCCATCTGAATACCACGGAAAAATGCCGTGCCGATAAGCGTCGAGCAGCCGCGCGGGCAAGAGCTCGGTGCTGGCGGCAAGCAGGCCAGGTGCACCGCTTGAGGCACCCAGCGCGCGCTTGACTGGCGGAAAGGGATCGTTGGGGCGGAGCCAGGTAATCATCTGGGCGAACTCAGCCTTCGCGCAACGTGCGGAAAATATCTCCCGTGTGCAACGCGTAGTGGCCTGCCGCGCGGTCGCTGAAGAAATGGCGCAGCGTCTGGCTCACGGTGGGAAAGGCGAGTTCGTCCCAAGGCAGATTGTGTTCATTGAAGAAGCCGGTTTCGAGGCTTTCTTCACCCGCTGCAACGTCGTTATCGAGCAGGCGCGCGAGATAGAACAGATGCACCTGATGCACGTGCGGCACGTTGAGCAGCGAGAACAGGGACTGGATTTCGACCCGCGCCCCGGCTTCCTCAAGCGTTTCGCGGGCTGCGGCTTGCGCAGTGGTTTCTCCCATTTCCATGAAACCCGCAGGCAGCGTCCAGTAGCCAAGGCGTGGTTCGATGGCGCGACGGCAGAGCAGCACCGTGTCTTGCCAAACTGGGATCGTGCCGACCACATTGCGTGGATTTTGGTAATGCACCGTGTTGCAATGGGTGCAGACAAAGCGCTCGCGGTTGTCGCCCGGCGGAATGCTCAGGCGAACCGCGTGGCCGCAGGCGGGGCAGAAGTTCATGGGGAGGCGATGAGGGGGCGGGTGAAAAGCGATGCCGGGGAGTTTAGCATCGGGATTGGCTCTCTGAGGCTGGGTGAGGGAAATGGAATACCCTGGCGGGTTGGTGGGGTGTGAATAGGGCGGGGGTGGCGCTGGCTGCTGCTGGTGGTTGAGAGGGTGGTTTTTTGTTGCGGTGAGTAGCAGGGCGCAGAGAGTAACGCTTCGAGATGACGCAGCTATAAGGTGCAGGAGTGAAGGGCGTGCGCAGGAATGCACAAGATTTTCCGCGCTTGCCGAGTTTGGTGCGGCGGCTGATGCTATGACCGGCGTTTACGGGAAGAGCGGTGAGGTTTGTTCTGGAGCACCAGCGAGGCTGTGCTGAAAGCCAGAAAAACAAAAAGCCCGCATTAGCGGGCTTTGGTTTGCGACGAACTCACTGGATTTCGAAGGGTTTTGCGTTTTGCTTAACTGGGTAAGCCAAAATAAACCAGAATCCAAAAAATACTGGCTTGGGCAAAAACACCTGAATCGAGTAAAGCGCTATTGAGCTTTGGTTGCGGGGGTAGGATTTGAACCTACGACCTTCGGGTTATGAGCCCGACGAGCTGCCAGACTGCTCCACCCCGCGTCCGTCGAAGAGCGAAGTATAGGACATCACGCCCACCATCGCAATGTCTTTTTAAGGAATGCTGCCGTGGCGTGAGATAAAGCCGCTTGGAATAGCTTGGAAGCCGTTTGGGACGGCTGCGCGGGCAAGCAGCATGGCCTAAGTGGCGCAGCACGCGGGCCGCATGCCAACGCTCGTGCAACTGGCCCGCTGGCACCAAAAGCGTCGCGTTAGAATCGAGCTCTTCGCTGCCTTAACTACACCTCCATAACACCTTCCACGCCCAGCCTCATCACGTCGCGCCTCAAACGACGCTGTCTATGAGGACGGTCTTTTCATCGCGGGTTTTTTGCTGAGTTTCTATGGATATCGTTCAGGATTTGCAGTCAATTCACGTTCAGGAACAAGCGCTGGTGCTGCCTCATTTCGATGCCAGCGTCGCCTGGCGGCTCGGGACGCTGTTACGCGAGCTCGCCGTGGCACGGGGTCATGCAATCGTGATCGACATTCGCACGTTCGGTTTGCCCTTGTTTTTTTGCGCGCTAGATGCGGTGCCCGATAACGTTGACTGGGCGCGCCGCAAGGGCAATGTCGTGGCGCATTTTCGCCGTAGCTCGTATGCGGTGGGCCTGCGCTTGCAGCAGGCTGGCACCACGCTGGCCAGCAAGCATGGCCTGAGCTCCAACGAATACGCGGCGCATGGCGGTGCCTTGCCATTGACGGTGGCAGGCGCTGGGGTGATTGGCTCGGCGACGGTTTCTGGGCTGCCGCAGCGGGCCGATCATGAATTCGTGGTTGAAGGGCTGTGTACCCATCTCGGCCTGGATTACGCTCAGCTCGCGCTGGCCAACGTCTAGGCGCTGAGCGATGAACCTGCCGCCTTATCTATTGCTGGCTTGCGCCATCGTGGCCGAAGTGATTGCCACCTCTGCGTTACGTGCCTCTGACGGTTTTTCACGGCTGTTACCGACGCTGGTTGTCACCGTGGGTTATGGCATTTCGTTTTACTGCCTGTCGCTGACGCTCAAAAGCCTTCCGGTCGGCATCGTCTATGCGATCTGGTCGGGGGTAGGCATTGTGCTGATTACGCTGGTTGCGGCCGTGCTGTATCGCCAGATCCCCGACTTGCCTGCGCTGATTGGGCTCGGGCTGATTATTGCGGGCGTGGTCGTGCTGAACCTGTATTCCACGATGAAAGCGCATTGAACGAATACTGAAACTGAAGTCAGTCAGCGCCAGACCACCACCCTGGCTGGTACGTTTTCTCTCTTTTTCACGGCTGAAACATGTCTGTTACTGAACATACGGTTCACGCGGGAATGGGCGGCGAAGTCTCGGTTTATGTGGCGAACCGGATTGGTTTTATCGAGCTGAATCGTCCCGGCGCGCTGAATGCGCTCACACCCGCGATGATTCGCACGATGCATGCGGCGCTTGAGCAGTGGCGCAGTGATCCTGAGGTGCTGGCGCTAGTGGTGCGCAGCCAGCACGCCCGGGCATTTTGCGCCGGGGGCGATATTCGTTTGATGTACGAGGCGCATCAGCGTGGCGACGTGGATGCGATCGAGCAGTTTTTCATCGCCGAATATCGTTTGAATCATGCGATTTTTACCTATCCCAAGCCGTATCTGGCGCTGATGCAGGGTGTCGTGATGGGCGGCGGCATGGGGATTGCGCTGGGCGCGGCGCAGACGGGTGGTGTGCGCGTGGTGACGTCCTCGACTCGTATGGCGATGCCGGAGACGCGTATCGGTCTTTTCCCTGACGTTGGCGCGAGCTGGTTTCTGGCACGCACCCCGGGTGCGATTGGCCGGTATCTGGCGGTGACAGGCGAGACCATTGATGGTGCAAGCGCAATAACTGCCGGGCTGGCAGATCTCTGGCTTGATGATGCTGGTCTGCCTGGATTGCTTGAGGGCCTGACACGTGAACCGTTCGAGCGGGCTCAGGATGTGGTGCGGTATGTGCGGCGTGTGGCTGGCACGGCAGCGGCTGCTGCGGGTTCAGCCGCTGCAACAGCGTCACTGGCCGTGATTCGGCCGGCTCTGGAGCATCATTTCGGTCAGCCGGATGTCGCGCAGATTTTCACGTCGCTCGCCGCGCCCGGTGAACCTGCCTGGGCCGCTTGGGCCGAATGGGCGCAGCAAACGGCCGCCGCGATGCGTGAACGCTCGCCGTTGTCGATGGCGGTGTCGCTTGAGGCGGTGACACGCGCCCGGAGCAGTTCCATGGCGCAGTGCCTGCGGCGTGATCTTGATTTGACCCGTTCGACGTTCGCTCAAGGGGACGTGATCGAAGGCATCCGGGCGCGGATTATCGACAAGGATCAGCGGCCGCACTGGCGTTTCGCCAGCATCGAGGCGGTGCCGCAGCAGGTGGTGGCGCAGATGTTCGAGAGCCCGTGGCTGGCCGCCGATCATCCGCTGCGTGATTTATCTGACTGAACCGGCTGAACCGGCTGAACCGGCCGAACCGGTTGAACTGGTTGAACTGTCGCGGGACGGTGAATAGCCGGGCTGCTTCAGCCGTTGCAGCCGTTTCAGTTTCAGTCCTCATCGTGCTCAACGGCGGTGAAGGCGCGCATGAAAACCAGCATGCCCCAGCCCCACATCGCGTTGGCGGCGAAGCCGACGAACAGCTTGGGGAGCATATTGCCACTGGGCCAGATGCCGCGTAATGGATCGATGATGAACACGCTGGCGGCGGTGAGCACCACACCGCCGAATACAAATGCGGGTATCCAGGGGGCGGGCCGTTCGGGTGCAATGCGTAACAGCCATGTCATGGGAATGGCCCATAACGCACTCCAGATGGCATTGGCAATAAAGGTGGGTAATTCGAATGGCGCGAAAGGCTCGGTTGAAAATCCACCTGGATCAATCAGCCTGGCGGTATGTAAAAGCGCAAGCGTGGCATCGTGAAAAAACAGTGCGGCGAGGAAGCCAGACACGAGTGGCAGGATGATTTTTTGCATATCGGATAGTGCGAAAGGCATGCGCTGCACCATGCTGCTGTTCTGCTGGTGCAATGCGCCAGATAAGGGGGAGAAAGCGTGCGCCATTATATCGGTGTGGCAAATGCATTTCGCCTCGGCTGAATGGATTAAGCGAATTAATTTAAATTTCAAAAGTGAAAAATCGTTCACAATTTGCGGCTTCGGCGTAGTGTCCGTTCCGCTTTGACGAGAGTTTTTCATGAATGCCATCCGGCAATCCTTTGTTATTCGCAACTGGATGATTTTTTTATTGCTGGCCGTGTGCGGGCTTTTTTATGTGAAATGGTTTCCGTATTACCAGCGGGCATTGAATGCGGCCGCGACGCACTCGATTGGCCAGTCGATTTTGCTGGGGGCGGAGGCGCGCTCACCTGAGCCATCGCTGGCTGCCGCGCTTGATTATGCGTGGCGCTATGGCCGGGCGATCTGGCAAGCGATGGTGCTGGGCTTGCTGCTCGGCTCGGCGGTGCAGGTGTTGCTGCCTGCCCGCTGGATTGTGCGGGTGCTCGGTCACACGGGTTTTGGCAGTGTGGCGGCGGGCGGCTTGCTGGCCATTCCCGGCATGATGTGCACGTGCTGCGCTGCCCCCGTTGTGGCTGGCTTGCGCGAGCAAAAAGCGTCGCCTGGCGGCGCGCTCGCATTTTGGCTCGGTAACACGATGCTGAATCCGGCGACGCTGGTTTTTATGGCTTTCGTGCTGGGCTGGCACTGGGCGGTGCTGCGGCTGGTGCTGGGTGCGTTGATGGTGTTTGGGCTTGGTGCGCTGGCGAACCGGCTGAGCCGTTTGTCCAGACCAGCTGTGCTGGACGGCGCATTGGCCGCACCTTTGGCCGCACCTCTGGCCGGACAGATAGCCCAGATCGAGGCGCATGCCGCTGGTCTGGCTGGCCATGTGTTTGTCCGCTGGATGGGCCTCTGCGCGCGGATGACATGGCGTCTGGTGCCGGAGTATCTCGTGCTGATTTTGTTGCTTGGCGCATCCCGCGCCTGGCTTTTTCCGCATTTCGGCCCAGAGGTCACTAACCACTTGGGCTGGATTCTCGGTCTGGCGGTGGCGGGCATGCTGTTTGTGATTCCGACTGCGGGCGAGGTGCCGATTGTTCAGGCGATGCTTTCGCTTGGAATGAGCGTAGGGCCTGCCGCTGCGTTGCTGCTGACCTTGCCGCCCGTTAGCGTGCCCTCGCTGGTGATGCTTGCACGCTCGTTTGCGCCGGGTCTTTTGCTGCTGGTGGCAAGTGCGGTGGTGGGCTTTGGGCTGATCGCGGCGGGGCTGGCAATCGTGCTGGGATTTTAAGTGGTGCAGCCAGAGACGAGGCGTGAAGCCGTCACGGTCCTGGCGTCTGCATTTGTTTGTAGTTGCCTGGATCTATTTCTATTAGCAGGAAGCAGGAAGCAGGAAGCAGGAAGCAGGAAGCAGGAAGCAGGAAGGCACGGTCACGGAAATCACGCTGCGATTTATATGGCGGCACGGCAGGGGCGGGGTGGATGAGCGCTGGGGCAATGACACACACCAGTGGTACGATTCCGCCCTCAGACTGACACAGGCTGGCGTGCCCTGAAGACGGCGGGCCGCTCACCATCGAACGATTGAACTCGGGATATCGAATGGCGCAACAAAAAACCAATCCGAAGCTGGAACAGGCGCTCACGCGTGGCGATCTGGCGATCCGTCAGGCGAACTCAGCACGGGCGACGGCTTTGCTCCGCGCGCTGGGCAAAATGATTACGGAAGCCTCCGCGACAATTGGCGTCGACGCGTTCACGCTGGTGCCTGATGGCGACCGCATTTACGATCCGGCAGATGGCCTGTGGCCGCAAAAGCTGCTGATCTCGCTCGATGGCCCGGTGGAAGAATCTGATCCAGATGAAGTCCGCACGATCCGCTTGCTGGCGACGGATCCGGGTACGGTGTTCCGGGTGGAATGGCAGCGTGCCGACGGGAAAATTGGCCGCCAGGAAGGCGGCCCGTTTGCGACAGTGGCGTTTATTTCGGATGTGGATATTCCGTGGACTGATGACGAAGACTGAACGCCGTGTTGTGTTCATCATCAGCGCAGCACTTGCAGCACTTCAGTACCCAACGCTAAACGCCGCCTTGCGCGGCGTTTAGCGCATCATGCGGCGTCTAAACAGCACAGCTGCAATACAAAACGCAACGATTGCATAGGCGGCGAGCACGGCGAGATGCAGCGCTGCGTGTTCGAGCGGCCGGCCAAGCATGGCAGGCCGGATGAGCGCGATGGCGTGAGTCAGAGGGAAAAACTGCATGATCTGTTGCAACGCCGCTGGCAACTGGGCGGCTGGGAAAAACACCCCCGAGAGCAGCAGCATCGGTGTGAGCACCAGCGTTTGATAAAACATGAAGAAATCGTAAGAACGCGCGAGTGCGGTCACGATCATCGCCACGCTGGCAAATGCCAGCCCGGTCAAGATGATGACTGGCAGCGTCAGCAGCATGGACGGGAAGCTCGCGTAGCCGAGCACGCCAGCCACCAGCATAATCGCCGCCCCTGACAGCCCCGCTTTGCTGGCAGCCCAGACGACTTCGCCCAGCACGATGTCACCGAGCGTGAGCGGCGTATGCATGATCGCCTCCCAGGTGCGTTGCACGTGCATGCGTGAAAACCCCGAATACATCGACTCGAAACTGGCCGATGTCATGACGCTTGAGGCGACCGTGCCTGCTGCGAGAAAGGCGATATACGACACGCCGTCTACCTGGCCAACCATTAGCCCGAGCCCCAGCCCTAGCCCGAATAGATAGATCATCGGGTCCGCCAGGTGGCCGAACATCGACGCGATAGCCAGCTTGCGCCACACCAGATAATTGCGCCGCCAGACGGAGATCCATCGGGTCGGACTGACCGGTAGCGCTGCAAGAATCTGATTAAACGAAGGGTTTTTGCTGGGAGCCATTTCGGAAGAGGTGTTCATCGTGCGGGTGGTCCGTGGGTTGACGCCAGAAGGGCTGGCTGGCGGTGTCGCGGGTGGGATCAGGAGTCAGGAATCAGGTTTTGATTCTGCGCTTTGATCCCAGGTGTTAGTCCTGCACTAGTCCTGCATTTCACGGCCGGTGAGGCGCAGGAAAACGTCTTCCAGATTGGCCGGACGATGCAGATAGCGTAAGTCGGTTCGTTGCGCGAGGCGGCTCTGGATTGGCTGGGCATCCTTCACGTAGCAAAACAGTGTTTCGCCGCTGACTTCGGTGCGCTCCGCCAATGGTGCGAGTTCGGCGCGCAACGTAACCGGATCAGGGCCATAGATTTCGATCACATCACAGCCGATTTCAGATGCGATGAGCTCGTTCGGTGCGCCTTCAGCAATTTTTTTGCCTTCTTCAATCACGCACAGGCGATGGCATAGCCGTTCGGCTTCTTCCATGAAATGGGTGGTTAGCAAGATGGTTTTGCCGCGTGTCAGCAATGAGCGTAGCCGCTCCCAGATCAAGTGGCGCGCTTGTGGATCAAGCCCGGTGGTGGGCTCGTCCAGGATCAGGACGTCGGGGTCATTCACCAGGGCCCGCGCGAGCGTGAGCCGCCGCTTCATGCCCCCTGAAAGCTCACCGACACGTGCATCGGCCTTGCTTTCAAGCCGGGCAAATTCGAGCAGGGTGGGCACAAGTGCCTGCATGGCACTCGTGCCAATGTCAAAGTAGCGGCCAAAAACCACGAGGTTTTCCCGTACGGTGAAATCAGGATCGAGATTGTCAAATTGAGGCACAACGCCAACCCGGATGCGGGCAAAGCGGGCGCGCTCCGGAATGGGCTCGCCGCACAGACGAATGGTTCCGGCATCCGGCGCGGTAAGCCCGAGCAGCATCTTGAGCGTCGTGGTCTTGCCCGCCCCGTTAGGGCCCAGCAGGCCAAAACATTCTCCTGGCCGGACATGGAACGACAGGTTGTTCACGACGGCTTTTTCGCCGAAATGCTTGTGGACCTGCTGGAAATCAATCGAGGCATTAGACATAGACATGGCGTGGTGCGGTTTTCCGGCAAATGGGGCTGGTGAGCGGCGGTCTATTCTAGGCTATCGGCCAGACGGCGCATTGGCTGAATTGCGCTAGATCCTGTCCGGGCTAGGCTGGGTTCAAACTTGGCCCAGGTTCGCGTCAGACCAGGCCGCCGCGACGGGTCCAGGGGCCTGACTCAGTCAGTGTTTTCATGGCTTGCACATGACATGGGGCTCCACCATGATGGCGACGAGGTCCGCGATGGGCGTGGATGGGAGGAAAGCATGACAAGTTATAAAAAAATATTGCTGTGTTACGACGGCACACGCGAAGGTCGCAAGGCGCTGCGTTGTGGCGCTGATCTGGTGCTGGACTTGAAAGCACAAGCGCATCTGCTGTCAGTGGTCGATATGCGCTCAAGCATCGCGCAAAGCGCCGGAATGCTGACCGATGTGGTCTGCAACAGCTTTGAAAAAAGCGCGAGGGAGATCCTCCAGGAAGGTGTTGACTGGCTGAGTGAACGTGGCGTGAAGGTGCAAGGGCATTTCGCTTTTGGTCATCCGGTCGATGAAATTGCTCGCCTGGCCAATGAACTGGAGGTCGATCTGGTGGTGGTCGGACATCGTTGCCGAACAGGGCTGGCGCGCTGGTGGATGGGAGCGGGCAATACACCGTTACTTGACCGTGTGTCGTGCAGCATTCTGGTCGCGTGTGCGTCAAAGGCCGAACTGGACGCAACCCAGGAGCCGGTAGAGGAACAAGTCGCGGGTTGAGTGCTAGTTGGGAGGATTCAGGCGTGGCGTGAAAACAGCCACACCTGAATGGCCCTCGAATATCGGATGCAGATCAACCATCAGAGAGGCGAAGTACAGGGAAGTACAGGGAAGTACAGGGAAGTACAGGTTTCAGCCGCAGCCCGCATTGCCGGACTGCTTTGCATTGGATGTTGTTTATTTCGCGGTGATATCGCGCCAGATTGACTTGATTACTTGAGCGCTGCCGCATGTTGCATGGCCACCCGTTCTTCTTCGATGCAATGGTCGATCATCCGGCAGACGGCATCGAATGTGCCCACCATGATGAGTCTCGATGCGCTGTGATACACCCGGACCGGCGCGCGTTTGGCCGCTTCCTGGTTGATTCCGGTATTGAGCGACACCCTCATGAACGCGGGAGCCGTTGATTGCAGCGGCCGTGCGTCAGCCGGTAATGCTGGTTCGAGCCGCGGCAGCCGGGCAGTGGCTTCATGGGTCAGCTTGGGTGGCAGACATGGCACTAGCTTGCGCAATGCATGCAGATGACTAAAGAGACCAGGGCGGCGGCCAGAACGGAGGCCAGGACGATGGCCAGGACGATTCAAGCGAGCAAAGCGACGGAACCGGTCAAATCGTTCGGCAGCCAGTGAACGAGACTGTGAAAGAAGCGGCGAAAAAACCAGCGAAAAAGGCCGTGAACGAAACAGCGACTCAGACAGCGCACGAGGCAACAAGCGGGCAAGACGTTCCATGAGGGTCTCCAGAGCGGCGGTCAGAATTCTGTGGGCCGGATTAGCCCGACGGCGATGCCTTCGAGCGCAAATTCCGCGCTATCAGCCTGAACAAAAATATTGTCGTAATCGGGGTTCTCAGCGATCAGCTCGATGCCATTGGGCCGGCGCTTGAGACGTTTGACTGTGACGTCGTCGCCGAGCCGCGCGACGATGATCTGGCCGTCTTTGGCCTCACTCTTTTTTTGTACCGCCAGCAAGTCGCCATCCAGAATGCCGGCGTCACGCATCGACAGTCCGCGCACTTTCAGCAGGTAATCAGGCTGGCTGGAAAAGAGCGCTGGGTCGCATGCGTAGTGTTGCGAGATGTGTTCCTGTGCAAGAAGCGGGCTGCCCGCCGCGACCCGGCCGATAAGCGGCAGTGAGAGCTGCATCAGGCTGGCATGGGGCAGCGTGAACTGGTGTGGCGTGTCGTGCGGGTTGGGACCTTGCAGCAGCCGGATGCCGCGCGAGGCACCAGCGGCCAGTTCGATCACGCCCTTGCGCGCCAGCGCCCGGAGGTGTTCTTCAGCCGAATTGGCTGAGCTGAAACCCAGTTCAGCTGCGATTTCGGCCCGTGTGGGAGGGAAACCTGTGCGCTCGATAGCCCGGCGAACGAGTTCAAAGACCTGCTGCTGACGTGCGGTGAGTTTGATCATAGAAGTACTGTATGGATAGACAGGTGGCTGTATTTTTATACAGTATTCGGCGCAATTCAAGCTTTACTTTAAGTTCGTGTGCGGCAACGCAAGGTCCAACCGTCCAATAGCCCGCTGGGCATGGCCTGAGCACTATCTGCGCCGCATCCGGGCCGGTTCCAGACTGGCACGGATGCCAGAACCCGTCACCCACTCCCGCCCCCATAACCACTTTTGCGTATTAAAGAATGAAAAAACATTCTTTTTAATTATGAGATTGCATGGATAGACTGGCCTGGCGTCGAAACCGTGCGGTTCCCGGCGCTCCCCAATACGGCATACGACATACGACTCGGAGAACCACGATGGTCTATCGAAACACAGGCTTGGCAGGCAGGCTGCGCCAGCTTTTTGGGGCGCTGACGCTAGGCGTGATGGCAACCGTGGCCACGACTGCGAGCGTCGTGCTCAGCGCGCCAGCGAACGCGGCTGATACGACTTTTCTGAATGTTTCTTACGACCCGACCCGCGAGCTGTACCAGGATTTCAACCAGGCGTTTGGCAAGGTCTGGAAGGCCAAAACCGGCGAATCCATTACTTTCAAGCAATCGCATGGTGGCTCGGGGGCGCAGGCGCGTTCGGTGCTCGATGGCCTTCAGGCCGACGTCGTGACGCTGGCGCTGGCCTATGACATCGACGCGCTCGCCAGCAAGGGCCTGCTCGATAAAAACTGGCAAAAGCGTTTGCCAGACAACGCCTCGCCCTATACCTCGACCATCGTGTTCCTGGTGCGCAAGGGCAATCCCAAACATATCCGTGACTGGGACGATCTGGTGAAGCCAGGGGTGTCGATCGTCACACCGAATCCGAAAACCTCAGGCGGTGCGCGCTGGAACTATCTCGCGGCATGGGCTTATGCCGAGCACCAGCCTGGTGGCAATGCACAAAAAGCCAAAGCATTCGTGACCCAGCTCTACAAAAACGCAGGCGTGCTCGATTCAGGCGCACGCGGGGCCACGACCAGCTTTGTGCAGCGTGATATTGGCGATGTGCTGATCGCATGGGAAAACGAGGCTTTCCTCTCGTTGAAAGAATTCGGCCCGGACAAGTTTGAAATTGTTGTGCCGTCGGTCAGCATCCTGGCCGAACCACCTGTCGCGGTGGTCGACAAAGTGGTCGACAAGCGCGGCACACGCAAGCTCGCAGAGGCTTATCTGAACTTCCTCTATAGCGATGAAGGCCAGCAGATCGCGGCGCGCAATTTCTACCGCCCACGATCGGCCTCGGTGCCCACAGCCCTTACCGCGAAGTTTTCAAAGCTGAAGCTGTACACGGTGGATGATTCGTTCGGAGGCTGGACCCAGGCGCAAAAAACGCATTTCGCTGACGGTGGCGTGTTTGATTCGATTTATCAACCTCAATAAGCAACCTCAATAAGCAACCTCAATAAGCAACCTCAATAAGCGGGACTAAGCCGCCGCCAGACGCGTCCCTCGGGACGCGTTTTTCGGTTGTACTCAATCAGGAACGGGCGCCTTCCAGTTCATCACGGGCAACGCATGACAACGCTGACTTTTCGCAGACCCGGCGCATTGCCGGGTTTTGGCCTGACTCTCGGTATCACGGTGGCTTATCTGAGCCTTATCGTGCTCATTCCGCTGGCCGCCACTTTTCTGAAAACCGCGACGCTCGATTGGCCGCAGTTTGTCCGCGCGGTGACGTCGCCCCGGGTGCTGGCGTCGTACCGCCTGACTTTTTTCGCCGCGCTTGGGGGAGCGCTCATCAACGCGGTGTTTGGCTTTCTCGTCGCGTGGGTGCTGGTGCGCTATCGCTTCCCGCTGCACCGTCTGGTTGATGCGATTGTCGATTTACCGTTCGCGCTGCCGACGTCGGTCGCGGGGATTTCGCTGGCGGCGGTGTATGCCAGCAATGGCTGGATTGGACAGTTTCTGGTCCCGCTGGGCGTGAAAGTTGCGTTTACTCCGTTAGGCGTGCTGGTCGCGCTGACTTTTATCGGTTTGCCGTTTGTCGTGCGCACCGTGCAGCCCGTGCTGGAAGAATTCGAGCGCGAGCAGGAAGAGGCCGCCGCGTGCCTTGGCGCGTCACGCTGGCTGACGTTTCGCCGGATCGTGCTGCCCGCGGTCTTTCCCGCGCTGCTGACGGGTTTCGCGCTGGCGTTTGCCCGGGCGCTAGGGGAGTACGGCTCGGTGATTTTCATCGCGGGCAACGTGCCGATGAAATCTGAAATCACCTCGCTGCTCATCATCACCAAGCTGGAGCAGTACGACTACGCCGGGGCGACGGCGCTCGCGGTGGTGATGCTGAGCGTGTCGTTCGTGATGCTGCTGCTCATCAATACGTTGCAGTGGTATTTGCAGCGCAGAACCGGCAGAACCGGCCGCAGCACCGCTGCACCAGCGGTGTCTGCGGGTGCTGCGGGTGTAGCGAGCAAGACAGGAGATGCGTCATGAGCCGCGCCATGATTGCACCAGTTGCGCCTGCCGCCGGGCGCGGGCCTCATTCCAATCCCGTGACAGAGCCCGCATTAGTGCGCTGGGTGCTGACTGGCGTGGCGTTGGTATTTCTCGGACTGTTTCTCGTCGTGCCGCTGGTGGCCGTGTTTTATCAGGCGCTGAGCAAGGGTTTGGGGTTTTATTTCACGGCTCTGGCTGATCCGGATGCGATCTCTGCCATCAAGCTCACGCTGCTGGTGGCGGCGATCGCCGTGCCGCTGAACCTCGTGTTTGGTCTCGCGGCATCGTGGTGTATCGCCAGATTCGAGTTTCGCGGCAAGGCGCTGCTGACGACGCTGATCGACTTGCCGTTTTCGGTTTCACCTGTGATTTCCGGGCTGATCTATGTGCTGATGTTTGGTGCCCAGGGATGGTTTGGCCCGTGGCTGCAAGCGCATGACGTGCAGATTATTTTCGCGGTGCCAGGCATCGTGCTGGCGACGATTTTCGTCACGTTCCCGTTTGTCGCGCGCGAGCTGATTCCGTTGATGCAGGCCCAAGGCAACGACGAGGAAGAAGCCGCCCATGTGCTGGGCGCTTCCGGCTGGCAGATTTTTCGCCGGGTGACCTTGCCCAACATCAAATGGGGATTGCTGTATGGCGTGATTCTCTGCAATGCGCGGGCGATGGGGGAGTTTGGCGCGGTGTCGGTGGTGTCAGGCCGCATTCGCGGGCAGACCGACACGATGCCGCTGCACGTCGAAATTCTCTATAACGAGTACAACTTTTCCGCCGCGTTCGCGGTGGCCTCAGTGCTGGCGTTGCTGGCGCTCGTCACGCTCGGTTTGAAGCTGCTGGCGGAGCGTCATCTGTCAACTGGGCGGGAGCCGGGCCAATCGGGTCAATCGGGTCAACCCGGTCACCTTGTCCCCGCCTATGCGGGCCAGCCTGGGGTGTCGCTGGGGGCGTCCAAGGGGGCACCCACGGCCACGTCCCAGCATCCGGTTCAGTAAGGAGTCAGAGCAATGGGTATCACCGTTCGTAACTTGCACAAGCGCTTTGGCGATTTCGTCGCGCTTGATAACGTCTCGCTCGATTTCCCTGCGGGCGAACTGGTCGCGCTGCTCGGGCCATCCGGCTGTGGCAAGACCACCTTGCTGCGCGTGATCGCGGGGCTGGATTACGCCGATGCGGGCCAGGTGGTGCTGCAAGGCCAGGATGTCGCGGCTGTGGGCGCGCGCGAGCGCGAAGTGGGCTTTGTGTTTCAGCACTACGCGCTGTTTCGCCATATGACCGTGTTTGAAAACGTGGCTTTCGGGCTGCGCGTCAAGCCGCGCCGGGAGCGCCCGAGTGAAGCGGTGATCCGCGAGAAGGTGCACGAGCTGCTCAAGCTGGTGCAACTAGACTGGCTCGCGCAGCGCTATCCCTCTGAGCTTTCTGGCGGCCAGCGCCAGCGCATCGCGCTGGCGCGCGCGCTGGCGGTAGAGCCCAAAGTGCTGCTGCTCGACGAACCTTTTGGTGCGCTTGATGCGAAGGTGCGCAAGGAGTTGCGTAGCTGGTTGCGGCGCTTGCATGACGATCTGCATATTTCGACGTTGTTTGTCACGCACGACCAGGAAGAGGCGCTCGAAGTGGCTGACCGCATCGTCGTGATGAATCATGGCCACGTCGAACAGGTGGGCAGCCCGCAGGCGGTGTATGACCATCCCCGCACTTCGTTCGTCTACGAGTTCCTCGGGGCGGCGAACCGGCTGCAAGGTCATGTTGATCGTCATGGCTTCGTGGTCGCTGGGGCGGCGAGGCCAATTGCGGTAGAGGCCAGCTTTGCCGGCCCTGCCTGGGCCTATGTCCGGCCGCACGATCTGGTGCTGTATCCGCAAAGTGCGGGGCAGCGTGATGGCATCCTGGTGGGCGTGCGGCGGGTCGTGACGCTGGGCGGTTTGGTCAGGGTTGAGCTTGCGGGGCAGGAGGGGAGCGTGCTCGAAGCGGAACTCGACCGCGAGACCTGGCGCGCTTTGCAGCTCGCGCCAGGTGATGGGGTGACAGCCGTGCCACGTGCGCTGCAGGTGTTTCCGGCGAGCTAAGCCCTAAGACCCGCCATGCGCGCTCGCGCTGTTTTTTTCCTATGACTTCAACCGGAAGCCGGCCATGAATTTCCAGCAGTTGCGTTTTGTGCGCGAGGCTGTGCGCCAGAACATGAACCTTACCGAGGCGGCCAATGTGCTCTTTACGTCGCAATCGGGCGTCTCGAAACAGATCAAGGATCTCGAAGATGAGCTTGGGGTCGATATTTTCATTCGCCGGGGCAAGCGGCTGACCGGGCTTACGGAGCCGGGCAAGGCGGTGCACCAGATCATCGAGCGGATGCTGCTGGATGCGGAAAACCTGCGGCGCGTGGCGCGCCAGTACGCCGATCAGGACAACGGCCACCTGGTGGTGGCGACCACCCACACCCAGGCACGTTATGCGTTGCCCAAGGTGATTCACCAGTTCACCGAGGTGTTTCCGAAAGTTCATCTGGCGCTGCGCCAGGGCAGCCCGCAGCAGATAGCGCAGATGATCATCAACGGCGAGGCCGATATCGGAATCTCGACGGAGGCGCTCGACCGTTATCCCGACATCATCACGTTCCCGTGCTACTCATGGCGTCATGTGGTGGTGGTGCCGCAAAACCATCCGCTGGTGGGGCGGCCGGACCTGACGCTCGACGAGATCGCCGACTATCCGGTGATTACCTACGACCAGGATTTCACGGGGCGCTCGCATATCGACCAGGCGTTCGCTAAAGCGGGTGCGGTACCCGACGTGGTGCTGACTGCGATTGACGCCGATGTAATCAAGACCTACGTCGAACTGGGCATGGGCGTGGGCATTGTGGCTGCGATGGCCCATGACCCGAAACGCGACACCGGGCTGGTCGCGCTGGACACACAGCATTTGTTTGAAGCCAGCACGACGCGCATCGGCTTGCGCAAGGGCGCATTTTTGCGAGCCTACGCGTACCGTCTGATCGAAATGTTCGCGCCGCATCTCGACCAGGCGGCGATTGCCAGCCAGTTGCGTGAAACCGCCTGAACACATGGCTGACGCGCCATTTAACCCATCTCATTAACAGGGCTTCGCTTACAATCGCGGCCATGAATACCTTGACCTCTTTTTCTGCAGTGGCCGCGCCGGAACGGGCACGGATTGTTGTTCTGGCCACCGGCGGCACGATTGCCGGTTCGGCTGCCACTCCCACTGAGACCTCGGCTTACCAGGCTGGCGCGCTGGGCATTGATACGTTGCTGACGGCGGTTCCCGCGCTGGACGAGGTGGCCCGGATCGAAGCGCAACAAGTGGCCAGTCTGGATAGCAAGGACATGTCGCCCGCGTTCTGGACGATTCTTGCGCAACGCGTGAATGAGTTGCTGGCCGACGACGCGATAGATGGCGTGGTGATTACACATGGCACCGACACGCTCGAAGAAACCGCTTATCTGCTGCATCTGACGGTTAAAAGCCGCAAGCCGGTGGTGCTGACTGCGGCGATGCGGCCGGCCTCGGCGCTATCGGCCGATGGCCCGCTGAATCTGCTTAACGCGGTGACGCTGGCCGCGAACCCGGCAGCCGTTGGACAAGGCGTGCTGGTCGCGCTGAATAACCAGATTCATAGCGCCCGCGAGGCGGCGAAAACCAGCACCTATGCGGTCGATGCGTTTCAGTCGCCTGAGTTCGGCATCCTGGGCTGGGTGCAGGACGGCCGGGTCGAGTTTGGCCGCAGTGTCGTGCGAGCGCACACCACGGCTACGGAGTTCGTGATTGGCGCGGCCTGGCCGCATGTCGAAATCGTGACGAGTTATGCCGGGGTTTCACGTGCGCTGGTTGACGGGCTGGTCGCGGCGGGCGTGCGTGGAATCGTCGTGGCGGGCACCGGCAACGGCTCGATTCATGCGTCGCTGCAACAGGCGCTGGTGGATGCGCTGAAGCAGGGCGTGGCGGTAGTGCGCTCGTCGCGGGTTGGCTCAGGGCACGTGATGCGCAACGGCGCAGCGCTAGACGATGCATTGGGCTTTGTTAGCGCCGGGAGCTTGAATCCGTACAAGGCGCGGGTGCTGTTGATGCTGGCGCTGGCGGCAGGTGGAACGGGCCCGGTGATGTTGCAGCGGGTGTTTGACCAGTATTGATGACTGATTGGGTGATGAAGGGGCGCAGCCAGGCTGCGGCATCGTGACGATGAAGTGACGATGACAAAGCAACGCGGCGGTATCAGCTTGAAGCCAATACCGCCGCGTTGTGTTGGGCTGGACGGTGCCCCTGGGTTTTCTTTTGCCCGCGTGGTCGCTTTATATCAAACCAGCGCAAACCAGCGCTGCGGTTTTGCTGGCTGGCCAGAAGCATTAAATGCATCAAATCAATCAGTGAACCAGCCAGCTTTGCCTTGTTACTGAACCGCAGGAATCACTAGAACCTGGCCCGGATAAATTTTGTCCGGGCTTTTTAGCATTGGCGTATTGGCCTTGAAAATCAGGTCGTTCTTTGAACCATTGCCGTAATACTTTTCGGCGATTTTCCATAGATTGTCGCCAGAGACGACGGTATGGAACTGTGCCTCAGGGGCTGGGTTGGTGACGCTCAGTTTGTCGTCCACTTTGTCGACGTTTTGCACATTGCCCGCCGCGACCAGGATTTTTTCCTTGGTGGCTTGATCGGCGGCTTCACCAGAAACCGTCACGACATGGCTGCTGCCGTCATAAGCCACTTGCAGGTTAGTGGCATTGAGGCCTTGCGCGCGGATATAGGTGGCAATGGCATCGCTAGCGGTTTTATTGAGTGCTGCGACGTCAACTGGAGCGGCTGCGGCTTGCGCCGAGGTGGAGGCTGCGCCGAACAGTTTTTCGCCGGCGTCTTTGATGAAGCTGAGAATACCCATCAGTCAAACTCCTTACGTGGTGGAAAAGCCGTTGAAGTCTAAGCGAGTCTGACTTGAATTCAATCAGATAATTCCATTTACACGTAGGAATAAATTAAAAAAACGTGACGGAATAATGCTCAAACCTAAATACCACAAGGCATTGACTAGTTTGATTGAATAATCTGGCGCGATAAATCCGACAGCTGAACACCCGACGATGACGTCTGACCGACCAAGGCTTCCCCGGCACCGCCGGGTGTCGCTGCGGACCCCTGCTTGCCACCCACGAAACTGGGCAGTCTGGTTTGTCTGATCCGGTTGGATGCGGTGCAGATACAGAAACAGCACCCCTGACGGATCAGACGATTACTGGCTTGATGCCGCAATAACTTGCAATAACGCTTGAAACTCGTTGGCCATAGTGAATGGCACATGATTAATAGCGCATCGGGTATTACACATTGCAGCGGGCAAATAAGGTTCTGAACCAGTTCACTGTTGCAGGCTGATATTTGACTGGTTCAGACCGATTTCAATTTTGGCCGCAAGCGCGTTTTATGCCGCTTTCGCTTCTTTATTCGGCGCTTGTGCAATGTCGAAATTCGCCATGATTTCAAGCGCCCGAATCATCGCGGAGTGATCCCATGCCTTGCCACCATTTGCCGCGCAGACGCTGAAAAGTTGCTGCGCGCTGGCCGTGTGGGGCAGGGCAAGCCCAAGCTTGCGGGCACCATCGAGTGCGAGATTCAGATCCTTCTGATGCAGCTCGATGCGAAAGCCTGGATCGAACGTGCGTTTGGTCATGCGCTCGCCGTGCACCTCGAGAATGCGCGATGCCGCGAATCCACCCATCAGCGCGCGCCGTACCCGCTCCGGGTCAGCGCCCGAGCGTGCCGCAAACAGCAGCGCTTCGGCCACGGCCTCAATGTTCAGCGCCACGATGATCTGGTTAGCGACCTTGCAGGTTTGCCCCGCGCCGTTATCCCCGATCAGCGAGATATTTTTGCCCATCAGTTCAAACAGCGGCTTGGCCAGATCAAATGCTTTTTGCGGGCCGCCAACCATGATGGTCAACGTGGCTTCGCGTGCGCCAATTTCGCCGCCAGACACTGGCGCATCCAGATAATCGCAGTTCAGCCCGTTGATTTTTTTGGCGAATTCCTGGGTTTCGAGTGGTGCAATCGAACTCATGTCGATGACCAGCTTGCCCCGCGACAGGCCATTTGCTACGCCGCTTTCATCGAACAGCACCGAAGCTACATCTGGCGTATCCGGCACCATGATGATGATGACGTCGGCGGCTTCGGCCACGGCTTTTGAATGCTCGACTACCGTGCTGGCGGTGCGTAAATCATCTGGCACGCGGTACGCGCCATTGACGAACAGCGTATGGCCGCCTTTGATGAGATTGCGGGCCATATGCGCGCCCATGATGCCAAGGCCAATAAAGCCAATTTTTGCCATGTTGCTTCTCCATTCAGAGTATTCGGCTGTGGGACGCGGCAGCGTGACGCATGCCGAGCCCCCAGTTTTAATCAATGTTTTTTCAACGCAGGGTGAGCGATGGTGAGCATAGTGAGCGGCTCAGACTAGCGCGGCGGCTGGCACATGAGCTTGCCCGGCAACTTTCTGCAACCAGCCTAGCCCTGCCTGAGTGGTTGTGCGCGGCTTGTATTCGCAGCCGATATAGCCGTTGTAACCGAGCGAATCGAGCAGCGAGAACAAGTATGGGTAGTGAATTTCGCCAGTGCCTGGTTCGTTGCGCCCGGGGTTGTCCGCAAGCTGGATGTGCCCAATCAAAGCCAGGTTCTTCTGGATCGTGGCGGCGAGTTCGCCTTCCATGCGTTGCATGTGATAGATGTCGTACTGCAAAAACAGGTTGTCCGACCCCACCGCGCGGATCACGTCCAGCCCTTGTGCGGAATGGTTGAGCGCAAAGCCGGGGATGTCGTATGAATTGCAGGGTTCGACCAGTAGCCGGATGCCTTCCTGCTTCAGGGCCTCGGCGGCGAAGCGCAGGTTGTCGACGAGGGTGGTGCGGGCAGTTTGCGCATCGACGCTGACGGGCACGATGCCCGCGAGGCAATTGAGCTGTGACACCTTCAGCGCCTTGGCGTAATTGATCGCACGGCTGACACCTTCGCGGAACTCATCGATTCGGTCGGGCAAACACGCGATACCGCGTTCACCCGCTTCCCAGTTGCCTGCGGGCAGGTTGTGCAGCACCAGCTTCAACTGGTTTTGCTGCAGTTGCTGCTGCAACTCCGAGATGGCATACGGATAGGGAAACAGAAACTCCACTGCGTCGAACCCCGCCTGCGCCGCCGCCGCAAAACGCTCAAGAAACGGCAGTTCGTTGAATAGCATGGTTAGATTGGCTGCAAATTTTGGCATGTTGCTTTGCTCTCTCAGGTCGTTCTGACGATTACTCAAAAGGTCGTTGTGCTGACTTAGTCGAGCACTCAGTCGAGCAGGCTAATGGCGCTCGGCGCATGTTCGGCCTTGTCGGCCAGATCTTCGAATTCGTTGATGGCGTCGATTTCCGCTCCCATTGAAATATTGGTCACGCGCTCAAGAATGACTTCGACGATGACTGGGACGTTGAATTCGGACAGCATCGCCTGGGCTTTCAGCAGCGCGGGCTTGACTTCTTCTGGCCGGAAGACGCGCAGTGCCTTGCAGCCCAAGCCCTCAGCCACCGCCACGTGGTCCACGCCGTAGCCGTTGACCTCCGGCGAATTGATGTTGTCGAACGCGAGCTGGACGCAGTAATCCATGTCGAAGGCGCGCTGCGCCTGGCGGATCAGGCCGAGATAGGAGTTGTTCACCACCACGTGCACGTAAGGCAGCTTGAACTGGGCCCCTGCCGCCAGCTCTTCGATCATGAACTGGAAGTCGTAGTCGCCTGACAGCGCGACGATCTGGCGTTGTGGATCAGCCGCCCGCACACCGAGCGCTGCCGGAATCGTCCAGCCCAGCGGACCCGCCTGACCGCAGTTGATCCAGTTGCGCGCCTTGTAGACATGCAAAAACTGCGCGCCCGCGATTTGCGACAGGCCGATGGTGCTGATGTAGCAGGTGTCGCGGCCAAACACCTGGTTCATTTCTTCGTAGACGCGTTGTGGCTTGATCGGCACGTTGTCGAAGTGCGTCTTGCGCTGCAACGTGCGTTTGCGCTGCTGGCACTCGGCCACCCAGGCGCTGCGGTCTTTCAGCTTGCCCGCAGCTTTCCATTCGCGCGCAACTTCGACGAACAGTTCCAGCGCGGCTTTGGCGTCCGAGACGATGCCGAGATCTGGGCCGAACACACGACCGATCTGGGTTGGCTCGATATCCACGTGGACGAATTTGCGTCCCTTGGTGTAGACCTCGACGCTGCCAGTGTGGCGGTTGGCCCAGCGGTTGCCGATGCCCAGTACGAAGTCAGAGGCGAGCAGGGTGGCATTGCCGTAGCGATGTGAAGTTTGCAGGCCGACCATGCCTGCCATGAGCGGATGATCGTCGGGAATCGCGCCCCAGGACATCAGCGTCGGAATGACGGGCACGCCGATGGTTTCTGCGAATTGCACCAGCAGATCTTCAGCGACGGCATTGAGTACCCCGCCACCAGAGACGATCAGCGGCTTGGCGGAGCTGTTGAGCAGGTTGAGTGCGGCTTCGATCTGCTTGCGTGTGGCGGCGGGCTTGTAGACCGGGAGCCGTTCGTAGGTATCGATATCGAACTCGATCTCGGCCAGTTGCACGTCGATCGGCAAGTCGATCAGCACCGGGCCGGGGCGGCCTGAGCGCATCAGATGGAATGCCTGCTGGAACACACGTGGCACCAGTGCCGGTTCACGGACCGTAACGGCCCATTTGGTGACCGGCTTGGCGATGGATTCGATGTCGACTGCCTGGAAATCTTCCTTGTACAACCGCGAGCGCGGTGCCTGGCCGGTAATGGCGAGAATGGGAATGGAATCGGCTGAAGCTGAATACAGCCCGGTAATCATGTCAGTGCCCGCTGGGCCTGAGGTGCCGATGCAGACCCCGATATTGCCAGGCGCTGCGCGGGTATAGCCTTCGGCCATATGCGAAGCGCCTTCGACGTGGCGCGCCAGCACATGGCTGATATTCCCAGCCTTGCGCATCGCGGAGTAAAACGGATTGATTGCGGCACCGGGAACACCGAAAGCGGTGTCGATACCTTCTTTTTCGAGCACCAGTACTGCGGCGTCAACGGCTCTCATCTTGGCCATGGATGTCTCCTGAATATAGTGGGGGTGCCACTGCGTGGCGAATGAGATGCACTCTAATGCTGCATTTAAGGTTTGATAAGATCCGCTTTGGTCGCTTATTTCAAAACAAAAAGTATTGAATTGGCTGGCTTGATTCACGGCATCTGTTCCATGTTGGGCATGCCGTGTTGCGTATGCAGTGGACCAAAGTGCAGTCAAGAACGCTGGGCAGGAGACAGGAATGGACCGTTTCAGACAGATCGAAACCTTTGTGCGCGTGGCCGATGCAGGCAGTCTGGCGGCCGCGGCGCTTGAGGAAGGCGTCTCTCCCGTGATTCTCGGGCGCCGTATAGACGCGCTTGAGCGGCGCTTAGGGGTCAAGCTGATGTACCGCTCGACCCGGCGGCTGGTGATTAGCGAGGAGGGAGCCGCATTCCTGGAGCGTTGCCGCGGCTTGCTGCGCGAATGGAATCAGGCAGAAAACGAGTTGACCGAAGGGCGTCGCGCGGTGAGCGGACATCTGGTGGTATCGGCACCGGCTGCTTTCGGACGCAAGCACGTGGCACCGCTGGCCAGCCAATTTCTGGCAGACAAGCCGGAGTTGCAGGTGTCATTCAACCTGAGCGACCGGGTGGCTGATCTGGTGCGCGAGGGCTACGACTTGTCGATCCGGATTGGCGGAAGCGTGGACCCTAATTTTGTCGCCGTGAAGCTGGCGTCCAACCGCCGGGTGGTGTGCGGCACACCCGCCTATTTTGAGCAATATGGCCGGCCGCAGACGCTGGACGATTTGCGCCAGCACAACTGCCTCGCGTTTAACCTGCAGGGTGGCCAGAATCGTGGCTGGTATTTCAACCGCCATGGCCGGCTGGTGACCGTGCGAGTTGGCGGCACGCTTGACTGCAACGATGGCGAGTTGCTGCACCGCTGGGTCTCCGAAGGCCTGGGGCTCGGCTGGCGCTCCACCTGGGAAGTGCAGGCGCAACTGGCGCGGGGTGAGCTGGAGACCGTTCTGGATGAATTCGCGCTGCCGGACTACGACATCCTGGCGGTCTACCCGCAGCAGCGTTATGTCCCGGCTAAAGTGCGCTATTTCATTGATTATTTGAAGGCTTGCTATGCGCAAGACGACTACTGGAATGGGGCGCATGAGTTCCGCGTATGAGTCTGGTTGTGCCGTTGGGCGTTCGCGGGCAGCGCTCGTTGATATGGCTCATCGACACCAGTAAACCTTTGAAAATACGATGGAATCGGCAAGAAAATCGTCTATATGACTTGTCCGGGCAAGATTTCCCGGATACACTCTCGGGCTTCTCACTTGCCGCACCGGTTCCGACGCCCGGGCGGCTTCTATCCATAAGTCAGCACAAGGAGTGTGTATGCGTCATTACGAAATCGTCTTCATCGTGCATCCCGATCAGAGCGAGCAGGTTCCTGCCATGATCGAGCGCTACAAGGCCACGATTACCTCGCATGGTGGCCAGATCCACCGCATCGAAGACTGGGGCCGCCGTCAACTGGCCTACATGATCGAGAAACTTGCCAAGGCTCATTACGTCTGCATGAACATCGAATGCGACCAGACCACGCTCGAAGAACTCGAGCATGCATTCAAGTTCAACGACGCTGTTTTGCGCCACCTGACCGTCAAGATGAAAAAGGCTGAAACCGCCGCATCGCCGATGATGAAGGACGTACAGCGCGAAGAAGCCAAGAAGGCGGCTGCTACGCAACCGTCTGAAGCGCAGGCTTAAGACTTTTTAAAGCCACCAGGTTCGAGTAAGCAAGCGCCGCTCCCGTGAACAGGTTGCAACTAACGGCCAGTATCGTTGAGCGCGAAGCGGTGAGATATACGCCCGCAGGCGTTCCGGTCGCAAGCTGCACGTTGCAGCACCACACGGAAGTTGTCGAAGCCGGCATTCCCCGGCAAGTCGAGCTGACCCTGCCAGCGGTTGCGGCAGGCGAGGTGAGCGGTAAGATGGAAGGTTGTGCGATGGGCATCCCGATGCTCTTTACCGGCTTTCTGGCGAAAAAACATCGCAATGCGAGAACCCTGGTGTTTCACATCACAGAATTGCAGGATCTTGGAAAGGACTGAACATGCCCCGCCCGACAGGTAAGAAATTCGACAAGCGTCGTCAGCAACAAAACCCACTGTTCAAGCGCAAGAAATTTTGCCGCTTCACAGCTGCTGGTGTCGACCAGATCGACTACAAAGACATCGAAACACTAAAAGACTTCATTGGCGAAAACGGCAAGATCACGCCAGCACGTCTGACGGGTACGAAGTCGCACTATCAACGCCAGCTGGATACGGCTATCAAGCGCGCACGTTTTCTCGCGCTGGTGCCGTACACCGACCAGCACAAGGCCTAACCCGACGACGCTAAAGGAGCATCCGAATGCAAATCATTCTTCTGGAAAAAGTCGTTAACCTGGGCAATCTTGGCGACATCGTAAAAGTGAAGGACGGTTACGCACGTAACTTCCTGATCCCCAACAAGTTTGCACGCCGCGCCACGAAAGACGCGATCGCTGAATTCGAAGTGCGTCGCGCTGAACTCGAAAAAATCGCAGCTGAAAAGCTGAAAGCAGCTCAGGCTCAAGGCGAAAAGCTGGGTGGCCTGACGCTTCAGATTGGTCAGAAAGCCGGTGTTGATGGCCGTTTGTTCGGTTCGGTCACCAACGCTGACATCGCAGCTGCACTGGCCACTCAAGGCTTCACGGTCGAAAAGGCGCAAGTGCGTCTGGCCGATGGCCCGCTGAAGATGGTTGGCGATCATCCTGTGCAGGTTTCGTTGCACACGGACGTGCTGGTTGATGTGGTCGTTTCAGTATTGGGCGAACACGTTTAAGCATCGCGTGATATTTGCCAGGCATTGTCCGCCTGGCAAGGGGCAGGGACCGGGTAACGGGTCCCTGCCTTTTTTATTTGATAGCGTGTTCCTGGCGCGCCTATTTGCCTGATAATTGCTCCCCATGAACGCCCCGCCGAAAGATCCCCAACTCGAATCGCTGAAGGTCCCGCCGCATTCGATCGAAGCCGAGCAATCGGTCTTGGGTGGCTTGCTGCTCGATAACGGTGCCTGGGACCGCATTGCCGATTTTTTGTCGCAAAGCGATTTTTACCGCTATGACCACCGGTTAATTTTCCAGCACATCGGCAAGCTGATCGCGGCCACTCGCCCAGCCGACGTCGTCACGGTTTACGAGGCGCTGGGCACCTCAGGTAAAGCAGATGAAGTAGGTGGTCTGGCGTATCTGAACGCCCTGGCGCAAAACACGCCAAGTGCCGCCAATATCCGTCGCTATGCTGAAATCGTGCGTGACCGCGCTGTGTTGCGCCGCCTCGTCACGGTGGCTGACGAGATTTCTGCCGATGCATTTAATCCACAGGGCAAAGAAGTTCGCCAGCTTCTGGATGAGGCTGAATCGAAGGTGTTTTCGATTGCTGAGGATGGCGCGCGCGGCACTCAGGGCTTTCTTGAGATCGGTCCGCTGCTGACCCAGGTGGTTGAGCGGATCGACACGCTTTATCACACGGCTAATCCAACCGATGTAACGGGCACGCCAACTGGTTTTATCGACCTCGACCGGATGACGTCCGGCATGCATGGTGGCGAACTGATCATCGTTGCCGGGCGGCCGTCGATGGGTAAAACGGCGTTTTCGATGAATGTGGGCGAGTACGTTGCAGTCGAATATGGCTTGCCGGTTGCCGTGTTCTCGATGGAAATGCCAGGAACCCAACTGACCATGCGGATGCTGGGTTCGGTCGGACGGCTCGATCAGCACCGGATGCGAACGGGGCGCTTGACCGACGAAGACTGGCCGAAGCTGACGCACGCAGTGCAGAAAATGAGTGAGGCGCAGATTTTCATTGATGAAACAGGCGGCCTGAATCCGATGGAATTGCGCTCGCGAGCACGGCGTCTGTCGCGTCAATGCGGCAAGCTCGGGCTGATCATCATCGACTATCTGCAACTGATGAGCGGCTCATCCACGGGCGAAAATCGGGCCACTGAAATTTCGGAAATCTCGCGCTCGTTAAAGAGTCTGGCCAAGGAGCTCGACGTGCCAGTCATTGCGCTGTCGCAGCTTAACCGTGGGCTGGAGCAACGCCCGAACAAGCGGCCGGTGATGTCGGATTTGCGTGAATCAGGCGCTATTGAGCAGGATGCTGACGTGATCCTGTTCATCTATCGTGACGAAGTCTACAATCCGGACAGCCCGGATAAGGGCACTGCCGAAATTATTATCGGCAAGCAGCGGAATGGCCCAATTGGCCCGATTCGCCTGACATTTCATGGGCAATACACCAAGTTTGATAATTTTGCGGGCTCACAAAGTTTTCGTAGTGACTAGCGTGCCGCGTCCGCAGTGACATGAACGCCACGGTCATGCCCCTTTTTAGCTGTCATGGCGGGTAACGCCGGTACAATACCGCAGGTTTTTTTGCCAGTCTTTACGTGACCATTTCCCGGGATCCCAATGTTCGGTCGATTCATGCCCACCGAGGGCAAGTTCTTTGAAATATTCAACGCGCATGCTAAATGCATTGTTTCAGCCAGTCATGAGCTTGAACTGCTGATCGACAATCTGGCGGATGCGGAAGTCCATAAACAAAACGTGCAGGCAGCGGAAAAAGCTGCAGACAAGCTCACGCACGAAACGATCGACTTGCTGCACAAGACCTTCATTACGCCGCTCGACCGGGATGAAATCCACAAGTTGATTACGACGATGGATGACATCCTTGACTTGATGGAGGATGTCGCTACAGCCATTTCGTTGTATGACGTTCAGGCGGTGACCTCAGAAGCGAGTCAGCTTGCGCATATCTGCACCGAAACCGCAGAGCATGTCCAGGCGGCAGTCGGAATGTTGTCCGACATGAAGCAGGCCAGCCAGATCCTGAAGGCCTGCGAAGAAATCGACCGGCTCGAATCAGAAGCAGACCGGGTGCTGCGCTCAGCGATCTCCAAACTGTTCCGCGAAGAAGACAACGTTAAAACGTTGATCAAGCTCAAGGCCATTTATGAGCTGCTGGAGTCGATCACTGACAAATGCGAGGATGTAGCGAACATCATCGAAGGCATTGTGCTGGAAAACGCTTAAGCGGACGGGACGATGCATTCGATACAAATAGCTGTGTGGGTGGTTGCCACTCTTGTTGCCGTCGCGCTGATCTTCGACTTCATGAATGGTTTTCATGACGCGGCGAACTCCATTGCCACGGTCGTTTCGACGGGCGTGCTCAAGCCGCAGCAAGCGGTTGCGTTCGCAGCTGCGTTCAACGTCATCGCTTATTTTGTGTTCCATCTGAAGGTGGCGCAAACGGTCGGCAAAGGCACGATCGACCCCGATATCGTCGATCACTACGTGATTTTCGGTGCGCTGGTTGGTGCAATTGGCTGGAATATCGTCACCTGGTATTACGGTATTCCATCGAGTTCATCGCATGCGCTGATCGGCGGCCTGGTGGGTGCTGCGCTTGCCAAATCGGGGTGGGGCTCGCTGAATATGGATGGCCTGCTCAAAACCGTTGCCTTTATTTTTATCTCGCCGCTACTCGGCTTTGTGCTGGGCTCGTGTTTCATGCTCGCGGTTTCGTGGATTTACTTTCGCACGCCACCTAGTAAGGTGGACCGGCGTTTCCGGCATATGCAACTGGTATCGGCTGGGCTTTACAGTCTTGGACACGGCGGCAACGATGCGCAGAAAACCATCGGCATTATCTGGATGCTGCTGATTGCCGCCGGATATGCGTCAGCGACGGCTGACGCTCCTCCGGTCTGGGTGATCGCTGGGTGCTATCTGTCAATGGGGCTGGGGACGTTGTTCGGCGGCTGGCGCATCGTGCGCACGATGGGGCAGAAAATCACCAAGCTCAAACCGGTAGGCGGGTTTTGTGCTGAATCGGGTGGTGCGATTACGTTGTTTATTGCCTCGTGGCTGGGTATCCCGGTTTCAACGACTCACACCATTACGGGTGCCATCGTTGGCGTGGGCGCGACGCGCAAACTAAGCGCTGTGCGCTGGGGCGTGGCGGGCAATATCGTTTGGGCCTGGATCTTGACGATTCCTGCTTCTGCAGTGCTTTCGGCCGCAGGCTGGTGGGTCGGGCGTCATTTGTTTTAAGAGTGGTTTGTTTCAAATGGTTCAGCCAGGCGGATAGCCTGGCTGAATCGTTTTTGGCTTCTGGTTTCTGCTGCCTGGATCTGAATCCTGAGTTTGAACCTTTCGCCCGCTCTATCTAGTTAGTTATTCGCTAGCTAGATCACCGGTGTGCTCGCTCCATCCATCGGAATAATCGCGCCTGTCACGTAGCTGGCCCGTTTGCTGGCCAGAAACAGCGCGACGTTTGCCACTTCTTCTGGCGTTGCATAACGTCCCAACGGCACTTGAGCCTGATCGCGTGTGAGTATTTCATCGCGCCCCACGCCTTGCCGGCCCGCTTCCAGTGCCAGTGCTTCCTCAACCCGTTCAGTTAACGTCGCGCCCGGATTGATCGCATTGATCCGAATGCCATAACGGGCGTAATAGTGTGCCAATCCCACTGTCGCCAGCATTAGTGCGGCATTCGCAGCACCGCCTGCGATATGGATGTCGCTTGCTACTTTTCCGCCCATCCCGATGATGTTGACGATGGTGCCGGGCGCGGCCTCTGGGCTGGTTTTGCAGCGGAGCGCCATGCGCCGCAGGACTTCCTGCTGCGGATTGATATAGGGGAAATATTTGGCTTCCATCGTCGCGCGAAAAGCGGCGGCGTCGAGTGTCTCGGGGTCGTAGCGGCGCGCGGCTCCTGCGCTGTTGATCAGGATGTCAATCGGGCCAAGCGCAGCGCTGGCTTCTTCGACGACATCGGCGGCGCTTTGCGCCTCATGCAAGTCCGCGCGTGCCAGATGGACCTGCAAGCCTTCCTCCGCGAGTTGCTCCCGGGCACGGGCAAGATTTGCCGCATTGCGCGACACAATCGCCACGCGCGCACCTTCGCGCGCAAAGGCACGGGCGCAGGCAAGGCCGATGCCTTTGCTGCCACCCGTGATCAAGACAACCTTCTGCTCGAGTTCAAGATTCATTACTGCTACCTGCTGTTGTGAGAAAAGACGAGAAACGATAGCAGAGCCGCCATGCTTTGGGGCGGGTATGGCGCAGGTGGTGCAGGTCGGTCAGGTCTCGCTTGAGGTGTGGCGACGACTGGCCGGGTCAGGTGCCAGACGTGGCAACCTCGCGGCAATCTCACAAATTGCCATTGGCGAAACGGGCGATGGGGTCATCGGTTGAGGCCGCAGGAGGAGGCGAAACGGCGCGAGGGGGGATGGATGAGGCGCGTATGACCTGGACGTTAGCCGTTGATGGCTCAGCCGCTTGCGCTCGCAAGGCCTGGCGGGTGGCCACTGCTGCGGGCGGCGGTGGTTCAAATGCATCAGCCCCCGGGCTGGCCGGTGCTTGTGTGGTGAGCAGCGGGCTAACTGGCACGGCGTTGTCCGGGCGTAACGCCGGGGTGGCGGGGTTGACTATGGTCACTGCGCTGCCAGCCAGCGCTCGTGCTTGAGCTTGCGCGGCACTCAGGCTGGACGGGGGTGGTTCGATGAGATCTGCGTTACTTGCTCGCGGCGAAGATACGACTGCGGCCGGGGGCGTGCGCGTGACGACAGCCGCCAGTTCAGGCGGCGGATTAGTCGTTGCGTGATGGGGAAGCGGTGCCGCTAGCGTCGCGTCGACGGGTGCTGAGCGAGGGCTGGCTGCTGGAGCGGGTGGAGCCGATGCCATCCAGGTGGGTGCGTCGAATGGAGCCGGAACCGGGGTGGCCTTGGGTGCTGCGACACGGCGAATGCCGTCGAAGCGCTTGGCCCAGTAAGGATTGGTCAAATAGTCGAGCCGGACGGTGCCGCCGGTGGCTGGTGCATTGACGAAGCGCAGCTTGCCGACATAAATCCCGACGTGAGAATGGGCCCGGCCGGTGGTGTTGAAGAAGATCAGGTCGCCGGGTGCGATGCCGTCGGGTTCAATTGATTGGCCACGGCTGCTGATGTCGAGCGTGGTGCGCGGCAGGGTCACGGACGCGGCACGCGATACGACATAGCCCACCAGCCCACTGCAATCGAAACCGCTTTCTGGCGTATTGCCGCCCCAGCGGTATGGCACACCGACCAGGCTCATTGCCTGGATCGAAATCTCTTCACGCCCGACACTGCGATCGACGAAATTGGGAAATCCTGGTGGCGTGCGGAAGGTGCTGCCAGTGGCTTTGGTCGAGGTTGAGCTGCGTGCAGTTTTTTGCGGAGGGCTCGCGCAGGCGGCGAGCAGCAAGGCAATCAGCAGCGAAAATCCGAGTCGGCGCATGAAAACCAGAAGCGGGCCGCGAGCCCGCCTATAGATAACAGATGGGCGAATGTTAGCCCGCCCAGCATGGCTCAGGCAAGAACTCTTGACAATTCACCTTAAGTTTATGTAGGAGATGTTGCGCTGTAACGCGACTTGCGGGTTGGGGCCTGTTTCGCTTCGCTTGGCGTTTGTGGCGTAAAAAAGCCGTATCAGGGTGGTGCCCTGATACGGCTGGAATGCAGCATGAAACGTGATGTTAAGCGCTGAAACCTAGAGGATTTCCGAAGCGTAATCGGCCAGCCGCGAGCGTTCACCCCGTGCCAGCGTGACATGTCCGCTGTGAGCCCAGCCTTTGAACCGGTCTACGACATAGGTGAGGCCTGAACTTCCTTCGGTCAGATACGGCGTATCAATTTGCGCGATATTGCCGAGGCAGATGATCTTCGTCCCAGGACCTGCGCGAGTGACGAGGGTTTTCATTTGCTTGGGCGTCAGATTTTGCGCCTCGTCAATAATCAGGTATTTGTCGACGAAGGTGCGCCCGCGCATGAAGTTCATGCTCTTGACCTTCAGGCGTGAGCGGATCAGCTCCTGCGTCGCGGCACGGCCCCATTCACCGGCGGAGTCATCGGTTTTCTGCAGGACTTCGAGGTTATCGTCGAATGCCCCCATCCACGGCTGCATTTTTTCTTCCTCGGTACCGGGAAGAAAACCAATATCCTCACCAACCGGCACGGTGGCGCGAGTCACGATGATCTCGTTGTAGCGCTTGTCATCGAGCACTTGTGCCAGCCCGGCCGCTAGCGCCATCAGGGTCTTGCCGGTTCCGGCCTGGCCCAGCAACGTGACGAAATCAATCTCGGGATTCATCAGCAGGTTCAGCGCGAAATTCTGTTCGCGGTTGCGTGCCGTGATGCCCCACACGTTGTTCTTGTTGTGGCCGTAGTCGCGCAGCGTTTGCAGCAGCGCTGTTTTGCCATTGAGTTCGCGCACCAGGGCGTGGAACGATGGCTCGCCATTTTGCGGCTCGAGATAGACGAATTCGTTCACCAGCATCGACGCGCATAACGGCCCCGTCACGCGGTAATACGTGGTGCCGTTTTTGGTGTCCTGCCAGCTTTCCATGCCCTTGGCGTGCTTGATCCAGAAATCCTGGGGCAGCGCGCGGATGCCGGAATACAGCAGGTCCTTGTCTTCCAGCACCTGATCGTTGAAATAATCTTCTGCAGGCAGGCCAAGCGCGTGCGCCTTGATGCGCATATTGATGTCTTTCGACACCAGCACGACCTGACGGTCTTCGCGGTCGCGCTGCAAGGCTCGCACGACACCCAGAATCTGGTTATCAGCCTTGCCCTGAGGCAAGCCCTCCACCGGCTCGATGTGCGTGAGCCGGGTCTGGAAATACAGGCATCCCAGTGCTTCGCGGCTACCGAGGCGCGATAGCGGAATGCCTTCTGACATTTCACCGGTATTGGCGACCAGACCATCGAGCGTGCGGCTAACCTGGCGGGCGTTGCGCGCGACTTCCGACATTCCCTTTTTGTGATTGTCGAGTTCTTCGAGCGTCATCATCGGCAGATAGACGTCGTGTTCTTCGAAACGGAACAAGCAGCTTGGATCGTGCATCAGCACGTTGGTGTCGAGCACGAACAGCTTGCGGGTTTCGGTCTCACCGCGCTTGTTATTGCGCTTGCGGCTGGAGGTGGAAGCCACGGGTGCGGTGGCTATGGGTGCGATAGTGCCGTTGACCGGTGCCTTGCTCGCGCGAACAGCTACGGGTGCCACTGCTTCGTGTTGCTCGTGCCGCGCTTCCTGGGCCGGGCTGGGCGTGGCGGATGCGGGTGCCGCCTGCAACAACGCAGCGGTTTGCCGCGACTTGCGGCTGCGAGTGGGGACGGTGTTGTCCATTGGCGCGGCTGACCGCGTTGAGCTCACGTTTGCCGCTGGTGTGCTGGGTGCAGCAACGCTGGTTTGGTCGTTATCGGGCTCGGTTGCCGCGCGTGTGGCGGCGGTTTTTTTGCCCGGTTTTGCAGGCTGGGCATTCGTCTTGTATTCGTCGGCGGGCAAGAGGTTGCCGAGTTTGCTGGGGGGGGTAGGCAAAGGCATGGTTTCCCTCGAAATAATCGGGTCACATATCGTGCGCCGCCTGTCGCATCCTGCTGTGCTGAAAGCTGGCACGCAGGCTGCGCCCGGAGGCGCGCTTCGGTCTAGAAATGCCAGTTCGCCTGTTTTTCGATCGGCTCCTTGACAAACGTGCGAGAACGGACAAATGGACGTCCAGGCACCATGAAAAAAGCCGCTGCCCAGACACAATGGGCAAGCGGCTTGGCTGAGATCATCGCAAGGCGTTGCACGCGTTCAGACGCGAAAGCGTGCAATCTGGCGCAGCGATGAACAGTATGGGGTGGGCACTCATTGCGGCTGAATATAGCGCGGCTCAGAGCGCTTGTACAGCTTGCAGGGTTTCGTCGACATGTCCTGGAACCTTGACGCCGCGCCACTCGTGGCGCAGCACGCCAGCCGCATCAAGCACGAAGGTTGAGCGCTCAATGCCGCGGACTTCCTTGCCGTACATTTTTTTCAGCTTCATCACACCAAACAGCGTGCAGAGCGTTTCCTGCGGATCGGAGATCAGCGGGAATGGCAGCTCGAGCTTGGCTTTGAAGTTGTCATGCGAACGGAGGCTGTCACGTGAAATGCCGATGATTTCTGCGCCAGCCGCCTGAAATTCGGGGTAGAGGTCGCGGAACTGCAGGCTTTCGGTGGTGCAGCCGGGCGTATTGTCTTTGGGATAGAAATACAGCACGACTTTTTTACCCCGGAGGCTGGACAGCGTGATGTCTGCGCCGGTTGCTGACGCGGTGAAATCGGGAACGGGCTGGTCAACTGCGATAGACACGGAAGGCTCCAAGAGTAATGGACTGGCCGGCAGCACCCGGCCGTGCGCTAGACCCGGTGCTGCAATGACGTGACGGACAAAACGTTCAGGCAGGCTGGACGATCAGTTCGCCGGATCGCCCAGGAATTTCACCCCATGTAATGGGATACGACGGCAGCGCATGACGATCCAGCGCGGCATGGTACTGGCCCATTGTGGCGAATGTATGGCCTTGCGCCTGCCAGCCAGCCAGCAGTTGTTCGAAGACTGGCGCGAGCTTTTGTCCTTCCAGTTCGGCGTGCAGCGTGAAGACCTGGTCTTGCGTGGCATGCTCGGTGCGTTTGAGCAGCCATGCGGCGACGTTGCTGGTGTCAAGGCCATCGGTGCCGAGCACTTCGTCGAGCGTGGGCAGTGTGGTGGGGATTTGCACATGTGTCAGCGTGACGCCATCGACAACCGGAAAGTAGGGCGTATGCCCCCGGCCATCTGATGCGTACTGCATCCCCCATGCGTCAATCTGCCTGAACGCGTGCTCGTTCATCTGCCAGCCTGCGGCACCGTGTGTGAGCGGCGCTGTACCAAAAATTTCGCTAAAACGCTCGTGACTGCGCTGCATCTGCGCCAGGGTCCACTCGTGCGACCGGGTACGCACGTTGTCCTGCCAGTAGACGTGGTCCCATGTATGAATGCCGCATTCGAATCCAGCCTGCTGGATGGCCTGCATGTCGGCTGCCGCGCGCCGGCCAATGTCCGGACCCGGCAGCAGCACGCCGTACATCAGTTGCCGGATGCCGTAATGCTCAACCACCGAGGTACGCGACACTTTTTGCAGAAAACCCGGCCGGAACACCCGGCGCATGGCCCAGCCGGTGTGATCCGGCCCGAGGCTGAACAGAAAGGTGGCCTGTGCCTGGTAACGCTCGAAAAGCCGTGCCAGGCAGGGTGCGCCTTCGCGCGTGCCGCGCAGTGTATCGACGTCAACCTTAAGAACGATGCGGGGCAAGGGCGCGCTCTTATTGTTGTTCGACGAGCGCGCGCGCTTCGCCGACATGGTTGCGATACGCTTCGAAAATCTTGCGCAGCGCTTCATCGAAGGTGGACGTTGGTGCCCAGTCGAGTTCTTGCATCGTGTTGTCGATTTTCGGCACGCGGTTTTGCACGTCTTGATAGCCCGAACCGTAGTACGCACCCGATGAGGTTTCAACCAGTTGGACTTTTTTGGCTTCGCTGGCGTACTCAGGGAGTTCGGCGGCGAGCGCGAGCATCTTGTGCGCGAGCTCACGCACCGAGAAGTTGTTCGCCGGATTGCCGATGTTGTAGATCTTGCCCGAGGCGATGCCGTTGGCGTTGTCGATGATCTTCATCAGTGCGCTGATGCCGTCATCGATATCGGTAAAGGCCCGCTTTTGCGCGCCACCGTCGACGAGGCTGATGTTCTCACCACGCACGATATGGCCGAGAAACTGCGTGACCACGCGCGAGCTGCCTTCTTTCGGGGTGTAGATCGAATCGAGCCCTGGGCCAATCCAGTTAAATGGCCGGAACAGGGTGAAGTTCAAACCGTCCTGCATGCCGTAGCCCCAGATCACCCGGTCCATCAGTTGCTTGGAACAGGCATAGATCCAGCGGGGCTTGTTGATTGGGCCGTAGGTCAGCTCGGAGGCGTCGGGATCAAAGGCTTCGTCGCGGCACATGCCGTAGACCTCGGAGGTCGACGGAAACACCAGATGCTTGCCGTATTTGACGGCCGAACGAACGATGGGCAGGTTGGCCTCGAAGTCCAGTTCGAACACGCGCAGTGGCTGCTGCACGTAAGTGGCTGGGGTAGCGATAGCGACCAGGGGCAAGATCACGTCGCATTTCTTCACGTGATATTCGACCCATTCTTTATTGATCGTGATGTCGCCTTCAAAGAAATGCATCCGTTCGTGCTGGAGCAGATCGCCCAGCCGGTCGGTTTGCATGTCCATGCCAAACACTTCCCAATCGGTTGTTTCGAGAATGCGTTTGGACAGGTGATGGCCAATGAAGCCATTGACGCCCAGAATCAGGACTTTTTTCATGAATGGAGGGAAGAGTGAAGAAGCTGGGTGAGTTCGGCGGGGGAGACGTTGTTCTCGGCCCCGTCTTCGTATGGGTGCTGGCTGCCCGGCGCAGATAGACGCTGTAGCGCGTGGATCCTGATGGCGCGGCCATCGCCGCATTGGGCAAAGATCGCATTATCGCTTACGTGGAGCCCCGCGGGCAAATCTGGCGGCAGCGTACCTGGGGCCGTCAGCCGTGCCCGGGCGACGATCAGGCGTGTGCCGTTGATCTCGGTGAAGGCTCCAGGATAGGGCGGAGCGACGGCGCGGATCAGGTTGTAGACCTGCTGCGCGGGTTGTTGCCAGTCGATACGGCCATCTTCGGGCTGGCGGCCGCCGAAGTAGCTGCCGCGGGCCAGGTCGTTGGGCAGGCGCGGTGCGGTGCCGGCCAGCAGCGCGGGCAGCACGCGCCAGAGCGTTTGCTCGGCGGCTACCGTGACTTTGTCAAAGACCTGGGCGGCGGTATCGTCAGGCAGGATGGGCACGGAGGTCTGGTCGATGATGGCCCCTGCGTCGGGCTTGGCGGCCATCTCGTGCAGCGTCGCGCCGGTTTCGCTTTCGCCGTTGAGCACAGCCCAGTTGGTAGGCACGCGGCCGCGATACTTCGGCAGCAGTGAGCCGTGCATGTTGTATGCGCCCCGTGTGGCTAGCGCCAGCAGCGCGACAGGCAGCATCTGCCGGTAATAAAACGAAAAAATAAAATCAGGCCGTGTTGCGCTGACAGCGGCGTGCAATGCGCCGCTTTGCGCGTCAGCCTCGGTGAGCGTGGCGATGCCATGCTCGGCGGCCACGGCGGCCACGCTGTCAAACCAGATGCGCTCGTTCGGGTTGTCATCGTGCGTGACGACCAGCGCGACGTCGACGCCGCGCGCGAGCAGTACTTGCAGGCAGCGCACGCCGACGTTGTGATAGGCAAAAACAACCGCGCGCGGCTTCACAGCGGGCCCTTGCTGCTGGTAGTGGTGCCTTGTGTGCTTTGTTGTGTGCCCTGCACACTTTGCGCGAGCGCCGGGCGCGGTGTGAGCGCGACGGCTGTGCCATTGCGCTGTTCAAGGATGGTTTGCACCAGATAGCGCGGCCGTGCCCGCACTTGCTGATAAATCCGGCCGATGTATTCGCCAAGCAGGCCGAGCGCGAAAATAATCACCCCCAGCAGAAAGAACGTAATCGCAAACAGGGTGAACACGCCTTGCACTTCGGCACCAAGGATGAAGCGGCGGATCAGCAACAGCACGAACAGTGCAGCCGAGCCCAGCGACAGGATCACGCCGATGAAAGACAGCCATTGCAGCGGCACCACCGAAAACCCGGTCACCAGATCAAAGTTGAGCCGGATCAGGCTGTAGAGAGAATATTTGGATTCGCCCGCAAAACGCTCTTCGTGTGCGACTTCAATTTCGACTGGATTTTGCGCAAAGGTATAAGCGAGCGCGGGAATAAACGTGTTGATTTCACCGCAACAGTTGATCGTATCGATGATATGGCGGCTGTAGGCGCGCAGCATGCAGCCCTGGTCGGTCATCTTGATCCGCGTGATGCGCTCGCGCAGGCGGTTCATGATTTGTGAGGCCTTGCGCCGCCACAGGCTGTCCTGGCGTTGCAGACGGATCGTGCCGACGTAGTCGTAGCCTTCGCGCATCTTGGCCGCGAGCCGGCTGATTTCTTCGGGTGGATTTTGCAGATCGGCGTCGAGCGTGATGACGATTTCGCCGCGTGATTGCTCGAAGCCCGCCAGGATCGCCATGTGCTGGCCATAGTTGCCGTTGAGCAAAATGACCCGTGTGGTGTCCGGCCGGGCGCGAAACTGTTGCGCCAGTAGCGCGGCAGACTGGTCGCGGCTGCCATCGTTGACGAAGATCACCTCATAGCTGGTTCCGAGTGCATCCAGCGCGGGATATAGCCGGGCGTAAAGCGCCGCTAGCCCGGCTTCCTCGTTGTAGACCGGAACGACGATTGAGATTTCCGGCGCGGCGTGCGACGGCTCGGTTGTGGTTTCTGCTTCTGTTTCCAGGTGGCTCATGTCCGCTTACTTTCCGTGTTGTTCGCAAATTTCGTTGACTGCCTGGCACACCCGCACGACGTCGGCTTCGGTCATCTGCGTAAACAGCGGCAGGGTGACGGTGCTGGCACCGAAGCGCTCCGCATGCGGGAACATGCCTTCGTGGAAGCCTCGTGCGCGGTAGAGCGAAAACAGATGGATTGCCGGGTAATGCACGCCCGAGCCAATGCCGCGCTGTTTGAGCGCGTCCATGAAGCCCGCGCGCTCAAGGTTCAGGTTGGCAAGCGGCAGGGTGATCTGGAACATATGCCAGTTGCTGTTGGTGAAATCCGCGACCGGCAGGCCCACTCCCAGCTTGAGCGCAGCGCCTGACGCAAATCCGGCGAAATAAGCCTGCGCCAGCTTGCGGCGCTGCGCCGTAAAACGTTCGATGTGCGGCAATTGCCCGAGCCCTACCCGGGCTGCAACATCGGTCAGGTTGTACTTGCCGCCCAGCACGTCGCAGTCCATGCCGTCGAAGCCTGTGCGGGTGATGCCTTGCAGCCGGTATTTTTGTGCCAGCAGCGCTTCGTCTTCGTTATTGAGTACCAGCGCGCCGCCTTCGATGGTGGTCAGGTTTTTGTTGGCATGAAAGCTGAATGAGACAAGGTCGCCGGACTGGCCGATACGCTTGCCGTTCCAGCTTGAGCCGAAGGCCTGCGCGGCATCTTCGATCACGCGCAGCTTGTGCTCGCGGGCGATCCGGTACAGATGGTCCATATCAACGGGCAAGCCCGACAGATACACCGGAATAATCGCCTTGGTGCGCGGTGTGATGGCTTGTTCGACCCGTGTCAGGTCGAGATTGCGGGTGCGCGGGTCGATGTCGACAAATACCGGCGTAGCGCCGGTTTCGATGATGACGTTGCTGGTGGAGACCCACGAAGCCGGAGTGGTGATGACTTCGTCACCCGGGCCCACGCCAGCGATCAACAAACCGATTTCAAGGGTGGCCGTGCCGGAATTGAAGGTGCGCACTGGACGCCCGCCGCACCAGGCGGAGAGTTCTGCTTCGAACTGCTGGTTCTGCGGGCCGGTGGTGATCCAGCCTGAACGGAGCACTTCGGCTACGCCCGCGATGGTTGCTTCATCGATTTCCGGACGAACAAACGGCAAAAACGGAACGGATGACTGGGTCATGAAAAGCTCGGCTCGATAAAAAGGGCAGAAAAAAGACAGGGCGCTGCCAGAACAGAGAGACGAAAAGCCGTCCGCTGGATGAGCAGCGGGCTGGTGTGAAGCGTATCTGGCCGGCGCACGGTTGGGCTCGACCTAACCCGGCGGCTTGGGTTAGCTACGTGCCAGCACGGCCACGCCAAGCAAAATAATGCCGATGCCGATCAGGCGTTGTAGCGATAGCACCTCGCCAAACAGATACCAGGCGGCGAACGCATTCACGACGTAGCCGAGTGACAGCATCGGATACGCAATGGAAACATCAACCCGCGATAGCCCGAGAATCCACACGACGACGCTGATCACATAGCATGCAAGGCCACCGATCACGGGCCATTGGGTGGCCAGCCTGAAACCGATGGGCAGGATGTTCGCACGGGTGAATTCGAAGTGTCCAACGGCATTTGTCCCGGCTTTGAGCAGCAATTGGGCGCAGGCATTCAATGCGACCCCGCTGAGAATGCAGATGAGTGAAACGGGATTCATGGCGTGTGCTTGTTAGAGAGTCGAATCACGGTTGTGGTTTTTCTACGATGACGCGGCGTGAATCACGGGCAATCACCTGCATCGGCACCTGCTGCGCCTTGAGTTCTTCGTAGCGGCTGGTGGGCAGCAGCGCCAGCGCGTAGCGTTCAGCTTCCCAGCGCGCGCGCCATTCGTCGATGGTGGGCACCCATTTTTCTGGCTCGACTGACACGCCAAACGCTAGCTCATCAGCGTGCTGAACCATGATGGTGGTGTGCCCGACATAGAACGGCAGGGTGTGATCCAGCACGCCAACGGAATAAAACGGCGTATCGGGTGGCAGTTGCGCCAGCGCAGCCTTGATGGCGGGCGCGAGCGGTGCCCCCGAACTGAGGCGGCCGAAAAGGTTGTGGCCCGTGCCCGCAATCGTGCCGAGCAGCAGCCAGCCAGCACCGAAGGCGATCACGGCAGCCGTGATGCCGGTTTTGCAGCGGCGGTTCAGCCATAACGCCGCTAGCGTCAGCACAAAGGCCACGCCGAGTGCGGCGAAGACCCAGGTGCGATATGCCACGTACAGCTCATTGGGATTGCGCGAATCACCCGCATGGCCGAGGAAAATCGCACCGAAAGCTGCTACGAGCAGAAAAACCGCGTAGCCCACCAGATGACGACGCCATTGGTCACGTGTCACGAGCGGCAAGTACATGCCGATCAGCAGTGCCAGCGCGGGGGCAATAGGCAAGACGTAGGAGACGAGCTTTGAATGCGAGGCGCTGAAAAAGACAAAGATGAAACTGGCCCATACCAGCAGCAGGATCACGGGCGCAAAGCCGTTGGGCTGGCGTGGCAGGCGTAGAGCGTGACGGATGCTCTGAACGCTGAGCGAGAGCCACGGCAAAAACCCCACCAGAATCACGGCGACGAAGTAATACACCGGGCCGGGCCGGTTTTGTTCCGGCGTGAGGTAGCGCTGGAATTGCTGGACGATGAAAAAGAAATTCAGGAACTCGGGGTTGCGCTGCTGCACCAGTACAAACCACGGCACCGAGAGCGCAAAAAAGAGCATCAGGCCGCTTACCAGATAGAGACGCTTCCAGATTGCCCAGTCGCGTGCGGCAAGGGTGTAAAGCACAAGCACCGCGCCTGGCAGGATTACGCCGATCAGTCCTTTGGAGAGCACCGCCAGAGCCATCGAGGCCCAGCACGCCCACATCCAGAGGCGCACCTGGTTGCTGGGCAGGTTCGGGCGCTGGGCCAGCAGTAGTGCGCACAACGTCAACGCCATCCAGAACGACAGCCCCATATCGAGGGCATTGAAGTGGCCCATCAGGTTCCAGTAGGGCGAAGTAGCGAGGACGACTGCGGCAAAGAGTCCAGCGGCAGGGTTAAACACCCGGGCTCCGGTGTAGCCGACTAGCAGCACACCCGCAAAGCCGGTGAGTGCGGTATAGAGCCGCGCCTGCCAGTCGCCAATGCCGAACCAGGCGAAGGTCAGCGCATTGGCCCAGGTTTGCAGGGGAGGTTTTTCGAAATATTTGTAGCCGTTATAGCGCGGAGTAATCCAGTCGCCGGTGACGAACATTTCACGCGCCATTTCAGCGTAACGGCCTTCATCGCTAGGCAGCAGGTAGCGCCAGCCGAGCGGGACAAACCAAACAACAGCGAGCGCCAGCACCAGCAGCACGATGGTGCTGCGCTGGAGCGTTAGCCGGTAAGGCGTATCGTTCATGGGTTTCAGCCTGTCGATTAATCAAGTGTGTTGGTTGGCCGTGTGCGCAGCAGGTTGAGTAGGGCGTTGGTGGCGGGTTGATGCCCGCTATGTGCCCCTATTTGCCCGGCCACGTACCACGTATCGCCGCGCAGTTTACGCGAACCGCGCTGGCCGCTGGCATAAAACCATGTGGGCTTAGGCTTCGATCAGCAAGGCGGCAGCGACTTTGCGGCCTTCCGCCATCAAGATGTTGTAGGTGCGGCAGGCGGCTTTGAAGTCCATGGTTTCAACACCAATGCGATGGGCCGCAAGAGCGGCTGTCAGTCTGGGATGGGGGAAACGCAGGCGCTCGCCACTGCCGAAGATCAGGACTTCGGGCGCAGGGGCAAGCAGGAGGTCGAAGTCGGCCGCGCTGAGGGTCTCAAAAGATGACACCGGCCATGCGATGACCGGTGTGTCAGGCAACAGCACAATGCTGCCGGTATGGCGCTCAAGGTTGATTTCGACGTAGCCGGGGCCATAGCCGGTAACGGTGTTGAGCGCGCCGCTGGAGTCCTGGTGTAGTTTCAAACTGGTTTTCCGGGGGTTCGTGAGAGATCGGGCTTGCCGGGCGACCCGCTGGAGGAGGCGCACGCCTTGTGTACAAACCGTTGCCGCGATGGCTGATGCATTGCGGAACTCGGCTAAAATCCGCTAAATTATAGCTTTTTGCGCGGCCCAGCCTGACAGTGCGTGATAGTGCGCTGCGGCTTTTTTTACGTCTGGCGGTGTTTCGGCGGGTACTTGAGCGGGTACTTGAGCTGATACCTGGTCAGATACTCGCTCAGGTGCCTGGTTAATGCCCGCAGGAGCTTGCAGGACACTCAGTGCCGGACTGCCGCGCCCTCGACAACGTTGCAGAACTGGTTCCGGTTGCCATGGTTCCAGTCTGTCCCACCTCATTTCCACGCCTTTCGGGCTTGCCCGGTTGACTTAGGTTGACTTAACTCCAGGATGAAGTGCCTGCCGTGAAACCGATTCTCAAATCCAACAAGCTACTGAATGTCTGCTACGACATCCGCGGGCCCGTCCTCGAACACGCCAAACGGCTGGAAGAAGAAGGTCACCGGATTATCAAGCTGAACATTGGCAATCTGGCCGCGTTTGGCTTCGACGCTCCCGATGAAATCATCCAGGACATGATCCTGAATTTGCCCGGCTCGTCGGGGTATTCCGATTCCAAAGGGGTGTTCGCGGCGCGCAAGGCGATCATGCATTACGCCCAGCAAAAGGGTGTGCAAGGCGTTGAACTGGACGATATCTATATTGGCAACGGCGCGTCCGAACTGATCGTGATGGCGCTTCAGGCGTTGCTCAACGATGGTGATGAGGTCTTGCTGCCAGCGCCGGATTATCCGCTCTGGACCGCCGGAGTCAGCTTGTCGGGCGGCACGCCGGTGCACTACATCTGCGATGAAGCCAATCAGTGGATGCCCGACCCAGACGATATCCGCCGCAAGATCACACCGAACACTCGCGCGCTGGTCGTAATTAATCCGAATAATCCAACCGGCGCGCTGTATTCGGATGCGTTGCTGCTGGAACTGATCGGCATTGCCCGCGAACACGGCCTGATTATTTTTGCCGATGAGGTCTACGACAAGATCATCTACGACGGCAAGCAGCATACGGCGCTCGGCGCGCTGTCTGATGACGTGCTGACCGTCACGTTCAACAGTCTTTCCAAAAGCTACCGCTCATGCGGCTATCGGGCCGGCTGGATGTATATTTCCGGGCTGACCGGAGCCAACCGGCGGCGCGCTAAAGATTACTTTGAAGGGTTGGGCATTCTGGCGTCGATGCGCTTGTGTCCCAACGTGCCCGGCCAGTACGCGATTCAAACCGCGCTCGGCGGCTATCAGAGCATCCAGGACCTGATTCTTCCTGGCGGCCGGCTGTATCGTCAGCGCCAGGTCGCCTACGATCTGCTGACCTCGATTCCCGGTGTGACCTGCGTCAAACCCGATGCCGCGCTGTATATGTTTCCGCGGCTTGATCCGAAGATGTATCCGATTGAAAACGACCAGCAATTCATTCTTGATTTGCTGCTGGCCGAGCGTGTGTTGCTGGTGCAAGGCAGCGGCTTTAACTGGAAAACGCCGGATCATTTCCGCGTCGTGTTTTTGCCGAATGTCGATGATCTGACCGATTCGATCAACCGGATCGCACGCTTTCTCGATGGCTACCGCAAACGTCATGCGGCCTGAGGCTGTTGCCCTTACCTTAACTTTTTACTCAACACGACACGCGGCATGGAACCAATCAAAGTGGGATTGCTGGGCTTTGGCACAGTGGGCAGCGGCACCTTCACGGTACTGCGCCGCAATCAGGAAGAAATTAAACGACGTGCGGGACGTGGCATCGAAATCGCCCGCATCGCCGTGCGCCAGCCCGCCAAAGCGCTTGCCGCACTGGGTGACGCGGCCAGCAGCGTGGAGGTAACGGACGATTTCAACGCCGTGGTCGACGATCCCTCGCTGGATATCGTCGCAGAGATGATCGGCGGCACCGGGCTTGCCCGCGAGCTGGTGTTGCGTGCGCTGGCCAATCGCAAGCATGTCGTGACCGCCAACAAGGCATTGCTCGCCGTGCATGGCACGGAGATTTTCGAAGCAGCGCGTGCCAATGGCGTGATAGTTGCATTTGAAGCGGCGGTGGCGGGTGGCATTCCGATCATCAAGGCGCTGCGCGAAGGCCTGACAGCTAACCGCATTCAGTACATCGCGGGCATTATCAACGGCACCACCAATTACATCCTCTCGGAGATGCGCGACCGCGGGCTGGATTTCGCCACCGCGCTCAAGGCCGCTCAGGAGCTGGGCTACGCCGAAGCCGATCCGACCTTCGATATCGAAGGGGTGGATGCCGCGCACAAGGCGACCATCATGAGCGCGATTGCGTTTGGGGTGCCGGTTCAATTCGAGCGCGCGTATGTCGAAGGGATCAGCCAACTGGCTGCGATCGACATTCGTTATGCCGAAGAGCTGGGGTATCGCATCAAGCTGCTGGGCATTGCCCGTCGCACGGAAGCAGGCATTGAACTGCGGGTCCACCCCACGCTGATCCCTGAAAAACGCCTGCTAGCCAATGTCGAAGGCGCGATGAATGCGGTCGTGGTGCATGGCGATGCGGTGGGCACGACGCTGTATTACGGCAAGGGCGCGGGCGCGGAGCCTACGGCGTCTGCGGTGGTAGCCGATCTGGTCGACGTTACCCGGCTGCATACCGCTGACCCGGAACACCGCGTGCCACACCTTGCGTTCCAGCCTGACCGTCTATCGAGCACGCCCATCCTGCCTATCGAAGAAATCGTCAGCAGCTACTACCTGCGTTTGCGGGTGGCGGATGTGACAGGCGTGCTCGCGGGCATTACCCGCATTCTTGCGGATGCCGGAATTTCGATTGATGCGTTGCTGCAAAAAGAGTCGGAGCAGGTTGACGATCACGGCAAGGGCGAAACCGACATTATTCTGCTCACGCATGAAACCGTCGAAAAGTACGTCAACGCGGCGATTCGTGAGATTGAGTCACTGACCACGGTGGTCTCAAAAGTGACGCGTTTGCGCATGGAAGCACTGAACTAGGTCACCCATCACATATGAACTATCTTTCCACGCGCGGCGCTGGTGCCGGTGAGCGCCATACTTTTTCCGATATTTTGCTGGGCGGCCTGGCACGCGATGGCGGGCTGTATTTGCCAGCGTCCTATCCCCGGGTGTCGGCCGATGAACTGACGCGCTGGCGCACGCTGTCATATGCCGATCTGGCGTTCGAGATTTTGTCGAAGTTCAGCGACGACATTCCGCCTGACGATCTGCGGGCGCTGACACGCCGCACCTATACCCCGGACATTTATTGCAACGTGCGTCACGACGAGCAGGCCACGCAGATCACGCCGCTCAAAACGCTCGGTATTGAAAACGGCGCGCCGCTGTCGCTGCTTGAACTCTCCAACGGGCCGACGCTCGCATTCAAGGACATGGCGATGCAGTTGATCGGCAACCTGTTCGAATACGCGCTGGGCCAGCACAACGAGACGCTGAATATTCTCGGTGCTACATCCGGCGACACGGGGAGCGCTGCTGAATATGCGATGCGTGGCAAACGTGGTGTGCGCGTGTTCATGCTGTCGCCGCACCAGAAAATGAGCGCGTTTCAGACCGCGCAGATGTATAGCCTGCAAGACCCGAACATCTTCAATCTGGCAGTGCAAGGGGTGTTTGACGATTGCCAGGATATCGTCAAGGCGGTTTCTAACGATCACGCATTCAAGGCGAAATACCGTATCGGCACGGTCAACTCGATCAACTGGGCCCGCGTGGTGGCGCAGGTTATCTATTACTTCAAGGGCTATTTCGCCGCTACGCAGTCGAATGACGAGCGCGTGTCGTTCACGGTGCCCTCTGGCAATTTCGGCAATGTTTGCGCGGGTCATATCGCGCGGATGATGGGGCTGCCGATCGAAAAGCTGGTGGTAGCCACCAACGAAAACGACGTGCTCGATGAGTTTTTCCGCACCGGCATTTACCGCGTGCGCAAGGCGGCCGAGACGTATCACACCAGCAGTCCGAGCATGGATATCTCGAAGGCGTCGAATTTCGAGCGTTTTGTCTTTGACCTGCTTGGCCGTGATCCTGCCCGGGTACTTCAGTTGTTCCGCGATGTCGAAGAAAAGGGCGGTTTTGATCTCGCTGCCAGCGGCGATTTTGCCCGTGTGAAAGCGTTTGGTTTTGTCTCTGGGCGCAGCAGCCATGCTGACCGTGTTGCGGCGATCCGCGATGTATTCGAGCGTTATCACACGATGATTGATACCCACACGGCTGACGGCGTGACCGTGGCGCGTGAGCATCTGCAGCCAGGGGTGCCGATGATCGTGCTGGAGACCGCGCAACCGGTTAAGTTCGGCGAAACCATCCGTGAGGCCTTGCAGCGTGAGCCTGAGCGGCCACCGGCATTTGCCGGGCTGGAAGCGTTGCCGCAGCGCTTCGAGGTCTTGCCCGCCGATGTGGAGCAAATCAAGCAGTTCATCGCGGCTCATACGGATGTTTGAGAGCGCACGCCTGGGCTAGCCGAAGTCACCCGTACACTGGCCAGCTCCGCTTTCTGGGCGCAACCCGCCGCGGATAAAACCTGCAAACAACCTGCAAACGGCCATGATGGCGCGGCCATCATGGCCGTTTCGTTTGATAGGCCGCATGGCCGCTTGGTATGGAGCCGCTGCGCCAGTGCGCTTGACCAGCAAGCTGGGTTCACGTCATCCCGGCTTGCTGGCAAGCTGGCCGCTACAATGCCTGCTTTGCTCCAGCCTGTTTTTCGTATGCCAACCTCTCCCACCTCGGCTTCTTCGGCTCAACCGGCTCAACCGGCTCAACCCGCTCAACCCGCTCAACCCGCTCAACCCGCTCAACCCGCTCAACCCGCTCAACCCGCTCAACCCGCCCGAACCCAACTGCATTCCACCGCTGATGCACTGGCGTTGTTACTCGCGGCGGCCCGGCCGCCTGGCGGCACGGAATGCACCCCTACGCTTGAAGCCTGTAACCGGGTGTTAGCCGATGACGTGATTTCGCCGCTCGATGTGCCGCCAATGGCCGTTAGCGCGATGGATGGCTATGCGGTGCGCCAAGCCGATTTGCTGCACGGCGAGCGCCGCCTGGCCGTGTCGCAGCGCATCGCGGCTGGGCATCCCGCCCAGCCGCTTGCGCCAGGCACCGCCGCACGGATTTTTACCGGTGCTACGGTGCCGCCCGGAGCGGACGCCATCGTGATGCAGGAGCAAACCGAAGTCGATCCCGTGACTCACGAAGTGGCTTTTCTGCACACGCCCCAGACGGGCGAATGGATCACAGCCCAAGGAGCCGATATCCAGCGCGGCGCGGTAATTCTGCCTGCTGGCACGCGTCTGACACCGCAAGCGCTAGGCCTTGCCGCATCGGTAGGCTGTGCGGCACTCAATGTGTCGCGGCGGGTGCGCGTCGCGGTTTTTTTTACCGGTGATGAATTGACGATGCCCGGTGAGCCTCTCGCGCCCGGGGCAATCTATAACTCAAACCGCTTTACGCTGCGGGCGCTGCTGGAAAACCTTGGCTGTGTCGTGACCGATTACGGCATCGTGCCGGACCAGTTCGAGGCCACGCGCGCGACGTTGCACGAAGCGGCCCAGGCGCACGATCTGATCCTGACCTGCGGGGGCGTATCCGTCGGTGATGAAGACCACGTGAAACCCGCAGTAGAAGCGCAGGGCCATCTGATGCTGTGGCAAATCGCCATGAAGCCGGGCAAGCCGCTCGCATTTGGTGCCGTGCGGCGGGGTGCCGCGCTAGCCAGCGGCACGAGCATCACCGCCACGCCAGATGAAACACCAGATGAAGCGTTCTTTATCGGCTTGCCGGGCAATCCGGTATCGAGCCTCGTGACTTTTTTGCTTTTCGTGCGGCCATTTTTACTGCGCCTCGCGGGCGCGCACAACGTGATGCCACAGGCGCTGTCACTAAGGGCCGATTTCACCCAGCACAAGGCGGACCGCCGCAACGAATTTTTACGTGCCCGAATCAACCGCTCAGGCGGTCTTGACCTCTTTCCTGACCAGCGTTCCGCCGTACTGACTTCGGCGGTCTGGGCCGATGGCCTGATCGACAATCCGCCGAATCACCTGATTAGCACCGGAGAGACGGTGCGCTTTATTCCTTTTGCCGAACTGCTGAACTAATACCCGCACCCAGCACCCGACACGGATACCCGCCGATGAACATTCATCTGAAATATTTCGCCAGCGTGCGTGAAGCGCTCAATTGTTCTGATGAGGCCGTGAGCCTGCCGGACGGCATCGCTACCGTGGGCCAGGTGCAGGCGTGGCTGCGTCTGCGCGGCGGCATCTGGGCCGTCACACTGGCCGAAGGGCGGCCGTTGCGGATGGCCTGTAACCACGTGATGACCGATGCCAGCCGCCGTATTACCGAGGGCTGTGAGGTGGCTTTTTTTCCACCGGTCACGGGCGGTTGAGGTGCCACGATGACAATCCGGATTCAGACCGATGACTTTGATCTCAGCGCTGAGGTCAGCGCGTTGCGGGCCGCTAATCCGCAGGCGGGTGCAGTGGCGTGTTTTGTTGGCGTGGTGCGAGACCTGAATGACGGCAGCGTGGTGCAGTCGATGGCACTGGAGCATTACCCGGGAATGACTGAACGGGCGCTGGCAAACATTGCCGATGCTGCGCGAGCACGCTGGCCAGGCATTGACGTGCTGATCGTGCACCGGGTCGGCAAGCTTTTGCCATGCGACCAGATCGTGCTGGTGGCGACGACTGCCGCGCACCGTGGCGAAGCGTTTGCCTCATGCGAATTCGTGATGGATTTTCTGAAGACGCAAGCGCCATTCTGGAAAAAGGAAGCGACTGATGAGGGGGAGCGCTGGGTCGATGCCAGGCTTAGCGATGACACCGCACGCGAGCGCTGGGGGGAGATGCTGGCAGGCGGTTCGGCAACGGGACCGGGCCAGGCCAAAGACTGATGCGCTTGCTGGCCGGACCGGGCTGGCTGAGCCGGGCTGGGCGGTTTATGTCTCGCGGGTTCCGTTTGTGCCGGCTGGGGAAGGCGCGGCAGTTGATGCTGAGGTCTCCCGGGGTTCATTTCCCGGCTCATTCCGAGGTTCGCCCCGGGGTTCGCCTATAACACGCACACGCCGGCGCGGCGGCGCGATACGCTCCAGCAGTGCTTTTTGTTCAGCCGGGAGCACGTAATCCCAGCCAAAGCGGCTCAACTGCAGACTGTGTGCAATGCGCAGCGCGGGCTCCATGAACTGCACCGCAGCGGCTGGTTCATAGTGCGTTTCAACAGTAGTCAGAAATAAAAATAGCCAGTGGCTGAAATGCTTGGGTTCGAGGCCTGGCAACGGCTGGTGCACCTGTTGTACGTTGCCCCGATATTCCTTTGTTCCGAGCACAAGACTGGACCAGAACGCGCACATCTTCGGCAAATGCGCGTCCCAGTTGCCATGGAGCGTTTCTTCGAACACTGGGCCGAGCAGCGAATCCGCGCGGACCTTGTCGTAAAACGCATAAACCAGCGCACGAAGATTCGCTTCGGTCGGAATGGCATGCCGCGTGGCGGGAGTAGTAGCAGTAGCAGTAGCAGGCAAGAAAGGGCTCATGAAAAGAAGAGACGGCCAGGGGAGAGCGCACAATGCTGCCATGCGTTGTGGGGAAAGCGTAAAAAAACTGCTTGAAACGTGCACGATACGCCTCATTTTGTTGACATTCGTTAAGGGAGATTGCGCCATATGAGAATCGACAAGCTCACGACCAAGTTTCAGGAGGCCCTCGCAGACGCTCAAAGTCTCGCAGTGGGTCACGATAATCAATACATCGAACCGGTTCATCTGCTCGCCGCGTTGCTGGCTCAGCAAGATGGCTCGGCGCGCTCGCTGCTGGCTCATGCGGGCACTCAGGTTGCCGCGTTGCAAAGCGCGTTGAACGACGCGATTACCCGCGTGCCTCAGGTGCAGGGCACCGATGGCAATGTGCAAGTGAGCCGCGAGCTCACTGGGCTGCTTAATCAGGCAGACAAGGAAGCACAAAAACTCAACGACACCTACATCGCTAGCGAGATGTTTTTGCTCGCGCTCGCCGATGACAAAGGCGAGGCCGCCCGGCTGGCACGCCAGCATGGGTTGACCCGCAAGTCGCTTGAAGCGGCGATCGCTGCGGTGCGAGGCGGCTCGCAAGTGCACAGTCAGGATGCAGAGAGTCAGCGTGAAGCGCTCAAAAAATACACCGTCGATCTGACCGAGCGCGCCCGGTCGGGCAAGCTGGACCCGGTCATCGGCCGCGACGATGAAATCCGCCGCTCAATCCAGATCCTGCAACGCCGAACCAAGAACAATCCGGTGCTGATCGGCGAACCGGGCGTGGGTAAAACGGCGATTGTTGAAGGCCTCGCGCAACGCATCGTGAATGGCGAAGTGCCAGAGTCGCTGAAGGGCAAACGAGTGCTGTCGCTTGACATGGCCGCGCTGCTCGCAGGCGCGAAATATCGTGGTGAGTTCGAAGAGCGCCTGAAGGCGGTGCTAAGCGATATCGCCAAGGACGAAGGCCAGACCATCGTGTTCATCGACGAAATTCATACGATGGTTGGCGCGGGCAAGGCTGAAGGTGCGATGGATGCGGGCAATATGCTCAAGCCAGCGCTGTCGCGTGGCGAGCTGCATTGCGTGGGCGCAACCACACTCGATGAATACCGCAAGTACATCGAAAAAGACGCCGCGCTCGAGCGCCGTTTCCAGAAAGTGCTGGTAGACGAGCCCACGGTCGAGGCCACGATTGCCATCCTGCGCGGTTTGCAGGAGCGCTATGAGCTGCACCATGGCGTTGATATCACCGACCCGGCGATCGTCGCGGCGGCTGAGCTTTCGCATCGCTACATCACGGACCGCTTTTTGCCGGACAAGGCGATTGACCTGATCGACGAAGCCGCTTCGAAGATCAAGATGGAAATTGATTCGAAGCCGGAAGTGATGGACCGTCTGGACCGTCGCCTGATCCAGTTGAAGATCGAGCGCGAAGCCGTCAAGAAAGAAAAAGACGAAGCATCGCAAAAGCGCTTGCAACTGATCGAAGAAGAAATCGAACGACTGAACCGCGAATATTCGGATCTCGAAGAAATCTGGACCGCTGAAAAAGCAGCGGTGCAGGGCAGTGCCCAACTGAAGGAAGAGATCGAGAAAACGCGGGCTGAAATCACCCGGCTGCAGCGTGAAGGCAAGCTGGAGAAAGTTGCCGAGCTGCAATATGGCAAGCTGCCACAGCTTGAGGCACAGCTTAAGCACGTCACGCAGGCCGAAGCCAGCGAGCAGAACAATCCGGCACGTCCGCGATTGCTGCGCACCCAGGTGGGCGCGGAAGAAATTGCGGAAGTGGTGTCACGTTCGACTGGCATCCCCGTGTCACGGATGATGCAAGGCGAGCGTGAAAAGCTGCTGCAAATCGAAGAGAAACTGCACGAGCGCGTGATTGGCCAGGACGAAGCGATTACCGCCGTGGCCGATGCGATCCGGCGCTCGCGCGCTGGGCTGGCTGATCCGAACCGGCCGTATGGTTCGTTTCTCTTCCTGGGTCCAACCGGTGTGGGTAAAACCGAACTGTGCAAAGCCTTGGCATCGTTCCTGTTTGATTCGGAAGATCATCTGATCCGTATCGACATGAGCGAGTTCATGGAAAAGCACAGCGTCGCTCGCCTGATTGGTGCGCCGCCGGGCTATGTCGGCTACGAGGAAGGGGGATACCTGACCGAAGCGGTGCGCCGCAAGCCGTATAGCGTGATCTTGCTGGATGAGGTCGAGAAGGCGCATCCGGACGTGTTCAACGTATTGCTTCAGGTGCTCGATGATGGACGCATGACTGATGGCCAGGGGCGGACCGTCGACTTCAAGAACACGGTAATCGTGATGACATCCAACCTTGGTTCGCACGTGATCCAGTCGATGGTGGGCGAATCACAGGAAGCGGTGAAGGATGCTGTCTGGGAAGAAGTGAAACTCCATTTCCGGCCTGAGTTCCTGAACCGGATTGATGACGTGGTGGTATTTCACGCGCTTGATCGCTCGAATATCCAGTCGATTGCGAAGATCCAGCTACAGCGGTTGCAAGAGCGTCTGTCGAAGCTCGATATGCAGTTTGTCGTGTCCGATGAGGCCCTGGAACATATCGGCAAGGTGGGTTACGACCCGTTGTTCGGCGCACGGCCGCTGAAGCGTGCGATTCAGCAAGAGATCGAAAACCCGATCGCCAAGCTGATTTTGTCTGGCAGGTTTGGCCCGAAAGATGTGATTCCGGTCGATCTGAAAGATGGTCAGTTGGTGTTTGAGCGAGTGGTTCACTAAGCTCATCGGGCTTGTCAACCAAGGCCACCAGACACCCAGCCGCAGCGGTGCAGGTCGTGCGGTTGCGGTTGGGTAGTGATTTGGTCATGGTTGGGTAATAAAGGGCAGCGGACTGTATCTTCCGCTGCTTTTTTTTATGGTTTTTTCGTCTGAAATAAAACTACATTTTTCGGACAAGATTGCATAATGTCCGAAAAAAATATATAAATATCGGACATGGAGGACTCATGTCTGAACTCAAGTCTCATATTACTGACGCGATGGGCGCGGCTGACTCCGCCCACGTCTGGGTGCCAACTGACTTTGCCCACTTGGGCAACCGTGATGCCATCGACAAAATCCTGCAGCGCATGGTGCAGGCGGGAGCATTGCGGCGCATCGCCAGAGGGCTATATGACAGGCCCCGGCTCAACCCGTTGACCCAGCGCCTCACGACGCCGGATTATCGTGCGGTGACGGAAGCCATCGCGCGCCGGGATCACCTGCGCCTGCTAGTCGATGGCATGACTGCGGCGAATGATCTTGGTTTGAGCGATGCCGTCCCTGCTCGTGTTGTTATTCATACCGACACCCGCCGTCGTGCCGTCCAACTGGACAAGCTCACCATCGAGTTCAAGCAGACCGCCCCCAGTCGCCTTTACTGGGCGGGGCGTCCAGCCATGCGCGTCGTCCAGGCGCTGCACTGGCTCAAAGACACATTGGCTTCGGAGCGTTTTTCTACGCTGGGCAAACTGGCCAGCTTGCTGGCTGATCCGGTCCACGGCGTGGCGCTCTGCCAGGATTTGCGTGAGGGTTTCCACATGCTGCCGGCGTGGATGCAAAGCCTGTTGCGTGAGATCCCCGGATGCGATCTGCAAGCTGCGTTGAGCACGGCAGGTCAAGCAGTGGCTGCCGTCACTTCGCTGCAGGAGGTCCGTTGAATCCTGCATTTCAAGCTGTCATTACCGCCACCGATGCCGAACGGCGAGACTTGTTCCTCGGGGCCGCAACTCGCCTTGGTACCGCAGTACAGAATGTCGAAAAAGATTTCTGGGTCTGCTGGACGCTCGATGCCTTGTTCAACGGGCTGGCGGCGGGGGGACCCCGCCTGTTGTTCAAAGGCGGGACGTCGCTTTCCAAAGCTTTTGGCTTGATTTCCCGTTTTTCAGAAGATATTGACATCACGGTGTTTCGTACTGATTTGGGACAGGAAGTCGAGGTTGCTGAGTTGCGTGCACTGAGCGGAAAGAAACGCCGCGCCCGTCTCGAAGCAATTCGAGATGCTTGCCAGACCTATATCGCCGGACCTTTGAGCGCGCAGTTCACTCGCCTCGCTGCTTCGGTGATTCCTGAGGATCGCTTTCGCCTGGAGCTCGATCCTTCCGACAAGGACGCTCAGAGCCTGTTGTTCTGGTATCCCTCGGTTACGGCCACCACTGGCGATTACATTCGCTCCGCTATCAAGATTGAGGCGGGTGCCAAATCGGCGCTCGATCCGCATACCGCGGCCTTCGTCGCACCGTATGTCACACAGGACCTCCCCGAGCTGGATTTAAACGTGACGAATGTCATGACGGTGAAGCCCGAACGCACCTTCTGGGACAAGATCATGATCTTGCACGGCTTACGCCAGTGGCATGACTGTCGCGGTGAGCTAAGGCACGGCGGGCAACGCGTCTCACGTCATTACTATGATGTGCATCAATTGTTGCAGGCAGCGTCGGCGGCCACATGGCTGACCGATTACAGGCTGGCAATCGACTGTGCCGATCACGCGAGCATGTTTTTCGGCAGTGCGGATTTGAGGCTCGATCTTGCCGCGCCCGGTACGTTCACGCTGGCTCCCAGTCAAGGGATGCGAGATGCCCTTGAACGGGACTATGACGCAATGGCTGGGATGGTTTTCGGCGACGTTCCTCGATTTGATGCGGTGCTGGAGAGCGCGAAACGCTTCGAGCAAAGCGTCAATGGCGCTGCAATGAGCTTGCTGGCCACGGCAGGGATACGGCGCTCATGAATCTTTTGCCTTACCAGGCTCAGGTCGGGTGCTTCTGAAAAACCTTGGCGAACGGCGATGCTGGAGTGGCTTTCCAGCTTGCCTCCACGCCATATCAGCAAAAAAAACGGGCCTGGCACATTGTGCCCAGGCCCGTTTTGCCGCCGGAGCGGCAATTATCCAGTCATCAATCTATGAGCGTTCGCGCAACGCGGAGCTCACGCTTTTTTCTCAGCGTCGCTTTTGCCACCGAACAATGAAGCCAGACCACCCAGGCCGCCCAGCGCACCGAGAATCGCGCTTGGATTGAGCTTGCCTTCACTCGGTACTTCGCCATTCGGCGTGGCCGCATTCACCACGTGCGGCAGCACTTGCGAGAGCAGGCCAGTGACTTGTTCCGGCTGCATCCCTGCCTTGGCGGCGAGGCCACTGACGGTGTCCTGGCCGAGTACGTTTTGCAGCACGCTAGCGGCGATTGGCAAATTGGCACCATTACCGATCCAGGATTTGATGATGTCGCCGGCGCCTTTTTCCTGAAACTGCTGAATCAGGCCGTTCAGGCCGCCCGGCTGGTTATTTACGAATTCAAGAGCGGTAGCAATCAGGGCTTGTTTGCTGCCGCTTTCAGGCGATTTGCCAAGCAGGGAACCGAGGGTGTCGAGTAGGCTCATGGTGGTCTCTCTGGAGCGCTGGCGCGTGATAGAGCGCCAGCAAAGTGAAAATGCCGTGCCTTGGCACGGCGGCGAATGGACAACGGCAAACGGCTTCTGGTGCGCTATGGGATTCAATCCGGGGTTCAAACACATGTCAGTCACACCGCCACCCGTTGTTTCTGAAAATTGAGCGGATCAAACCCGCGGGTCAGACGCCTGATGCTGCGGCGGCCGATGCGGCTTTGCTCTTCTTGGCTTTTTTTGCTTTTTTAGGCTCTTTCGCGCTGCTGTCTGATGCGGCGGCGCTGGTTGTTGCCGTTGTTGCAGCATCTGAGGCGGCTGTTGAGCTCTTTTTAGTTTTCTTCTTTGATTTGGCCGTTTCAGCCGGTGTGCTGGCAGCTGGTGCGGCGCTTTCTGCTGCGGTTGTGGCTGCGGCGCTCGCGGCTGGCTTGCGTGCTGCTTTGGCTGGTGCGGGTGCTGCCTTAACACCACTTGGGGGCGCTGACGAACCATTCACCGTCAAACCGGCTGCTTCGAGATGGGTCACCGATTTCGAGCCAATACCCTTGACGCGATTGGCCAGATCATCAGCATCCTTAAATGGACCATGCTGATTACGCTCATCAATAATTGCTTTAGCGTGAACCGGACCGATACCTTTAATGGATTCGAGAGCGGCTTGATCGGCGGAGTTGACTTCGATGGCAGTGGCTAAACCGGCGGACATTGACAGAACCAGCGCGGCGCATAACAGCAAAAGCTTCTTCAGCATGGCAAAGACTCCATTGAGGGTAAAGCATTGAAAACGAGCCGCTTGACTTATCCATCAGGCATTGCGCTTAAACACAGGATAAATTCCGGACTCGATTAACGAAAACGGTCGATTTATACCGCTCAATTCTCATCAAGTAAATCATTGTGTCCAGAATTTAACTAATTAGCCTGTTTAATAAGCGAATTGACGGTAGTTAATATGTAAGGTTTATGCGGTTTGCCTACTTTCAGCCATGCCTGAAGGGCTCAAGCGGGCTCAGACGGGATCAGGCCGGTGCGGACATGCTTTGCTGATCCTGCTGATACCGCGCGCTGACCGAACGCCAGTACAGCAGCAAGCCTATGCCTGCAATGGCCAGGCTAAGCAGGTTAGCGACCCAGAAGCCAGGCGCACCGGCAAGCCATGCGGGCGTCAGCCCCGTGAGATTGAAGCCGAGCACGTAGCCACCGCCCAGCCCAACGCCCCATAGCGCGACAGCATAGATCACGGTAGGGACCACGGCGACCTTGTAGGCTCGCAGCACGAAAGCGGTGCTGACCTGTAACGCGTCGAACACGTGATAGAACACCACCAGCGCGACCAGCGGCATAGCGGCGGCGACCACCTGGGCATTAGGCGTGTAGGCAGCGATGATCCATGGCCGCAGCACCAGCACAATCACGCCATAGAAGCTCGCCAACCCGCAGGCCAGCATGATCCCGTGGCGTGCCAGCGTGTGGGCAGTGTCATAGCGTTGTGCGCCAAGCGCCTGAGCGACGAGGGTCGAAACCGCCACGCCGATCGACAGCGGGGTCATATACAGCACAGCGCCGATATTGCCCGTGATTTGATGCCCGGCAAGCGTCGTGGTGCCAAAGCGCGCAATAAACAGCGCCATGAAAGTGTAGGAGGTGACCTCGATCAGATACGACAGGCCTAGCGGAATACCAAGCTTCAATTGCGCAGCCTGGCGCTGCCAGACCGGCCAGCAAAAGTGCGAAAAAATGGCGAAAGGCTGAAATACTGTCAGCCGGGTTAGCAGCGTGAGGCCCACCAGCGCCAGCACCCAGTTAATCGCAATCGTGGCGAGCGCGCAGCCAGGCCCACCAAGCGCGGGAATCCCGAGGCCGCCAAAGATCAGCAAAGTGTTGAGCGGAAACTTGATGAGCAATGCGGCGATTTGCAAAATCATGACCAGGCGCGGTCTGCCGATCGCGTTGGTGATCGAGCTATAGACCCGAAATACGAGGCTCGCGGGCAAGCCAAACGACAAGATCCGCAGATAAGCTTCTGTGCGCTCGCGCAGCGCGTCAGGCGCACGCGCGATATCCAGCAGTGGGCCCGGAAAGTAAAGAATGACGCAGCCTAGCGTCATCAGTCCGAGTACCAGCCAGAACGACTGCCGGACCTCCTCGCCGATTTCCTGATAGCGGCGCGCGCCGTACAGCTGGGCCGTAATGGGCTGCAGCGCGGTCAGGATGCCAGTCAGGCCGATATAGACCGAGACGTAAATCGACGAGCCAAGGCCTAGTGCCGCCAGATCCAGCGCGGAAAACCGGCCCACCATTGCGGTGTCGATCACGGTGAAGGCGATGATGGCTAACTGGCCGATCAGGACCGGCCAGGCCATGGCGATGATTTTGCGGATATCGCTGAACATGCTGGGGGTGTGCCTGGGTGTGCCTGGGTGTGCCTGGGTGTGCCTGGTTATGCCTCGTTGTGTCTGGATGCGCCTGGTTTTTAGCTAGTTGACGGCAGGTTGCCAGCTGATTGCTGCCTTGCGGCTGCCTGGTTATGTTTCGCCCGCCACGCACGCCGTTTGAGTGGTGGCTGAGGCCGGTCGATCCGCACATAGAGGCGAAACCGCTCATCACGGTCTGCTACGCGACGGCCTTCCCAGACCAGCTTCCAGACAAAATCCGACATCGAACTCGGTTCGCCAAAGTCCTGCGTATCCTGGCGCAAGATCACATCGCAATCTTCATTGAAGGCGAAGTGCATCTTGCCGAAATAGGCAAACGTGGCAATTTGCGCGTTCCCCAGACGCACTGGCGAAATGCAGGTGTAGTCCGCTGGCAGATGGCTGGCCACCTGTTCAGCAACGTCCTTGTAAGTTCGGCTGTAGTTGACAACGGGCAGCCAGAGCGTCATTAGCAGCACCCACATCAACGTGGTTCCCGCGCTGGACAGAACGACACTGCGCCAGAGCACCTTCGGATGGCGCGCCAGACGCCACCGCACGAGGAAGAACCAGCAAACGGTGACGGCCACCGCGCAGACAAAAGACAGGATTTTGAATTCTGGCGTGAAGCCCGGTGCCAGGCGCGCAAGGTTGCGTGCCAGTGGTTGCGGAAAGCCCGTCATGCCTGCCAGCCAGACTAGCCAGACAAAGCTGCCAAGAATGGTGAAACTCAAGAGCGCGAACCAGTCGATGGCGTTGATCGTGCCTCGCTTGAGTGTGGGCAACGCGAAGGTGGCGAGCACGGCCAGCGGCGGCAGCAGCAGCATATAGAGCCGGTTCGCCTGGTGGCTTTGCAGTGCAATCAGCAGCAGCAGCGGGGCGATCACGGAGAGCGGCACCGCGATATGCGGCGCGCGGCGCAGTCCGGCCCAGCTAAACCAGGCCCAAATGGCTAGCGGCCAGGCGGGCCAGGTAAATAACGGCAGATTTTTCAGCGCGTAACGGAGTACGGAACCCGGTGGGCCAGAAAAGGCATCCACGCTATCGTGCATCCACTGGTTGAGAAACCAGACGGCATCGTCCGGGAAAGCCGCCAGCGCCGCCAGTGGCCAGACCAGCGCTACCGCGAGCGCGACAGGCAGGCCTGCCAGCAGGAGCCAGCGCGAACGCATTTCGCGCACGAAAAGCTGCAGGGCAAGCGTTCCGGCGAGTAGCGCACCCACCAGCACTGGCGCGCTGGCCAGCATCATGAGCCCAAGCGCCAGACCCCATAACAGCGCGCCTTGCAGCGGGCGGTCCATCATTCGCACCAGCCCGTAAGCCAGCATTGAGATGCACGCAAACTGGGCGAGAAGTGGCGTGGCTTCGTGGCCCCGTTCTGCGAGGCCAAAGCACGCGAGCAAGATCAGTAGCGCACCATCGGCCAGCGTGCGGCCGTAGTCGCGCGGCTCAGGTTCGCCACCGAACGCATATTTGAAAGGTTGAACTTCGGCGCGCCGGCCGAGCAGATAGGCGCTGTACCAGACAAATGCGCAGGCAACGCAAAACAGCAGACCGGTAAAGACACGTGACGCATTGCTGGGATCGACCCACGGTGCCAGCATCCGGATCGCACTGGCACCAAGCCAGTAGCCTAGCGGGCCATCGCTGGTGATGTATTTGCCGACCAGATTGGGTAGCAGCCAGTCGTGGGCGTTGCCGTTGGCCATGGTCCACATCACGCCAAAGCCGGCTGCGTCTTCGTTTTTCCAGGGATCGCGGCCAAATAGTCCAAATGACGCGTAGACGATGCAGATGGTCAGCAGCAGCCAGCGCGGTAGCGCACTGGTCGCGGAAGCCGTGAGGCGAACGACAGATCTCATGCAGATTGACAGGTATTGGAGAAGCGGTTTGGGCGGCTGCGATGCGGATGGCAGCCAGTGGGCAAGCGGCTTCGCATTGTAGACGGGCGATACGGGGTACGTCACGGCCGGGAAAGACGAATGTAGCTAAGGAATGCAGCCAGCGGCAGCCAGTGTGGTGCAGTGGCGCGCTGAGGTATAGCGGGAAAGCCGTGAAAAACATCACGCCGGATGCCAGAGAGCAGGCAGGGCAGGCGGCTGGTGGTCGCATTGCGGTCACGACGCTACGTGTGAACCGGCAGGTGGCGTGAAAGATAGCTACAGAAGATAAAAAAGGCAGCTAGCGCTGCCTTTTTTACGATCTCTTTAAGACTCCGGTTCAGCCTGGGCTGTAACGGGGGAGCTGGGAGAAACTACTGGCCACTGCTTAGCTGGCCTTGGTTGCCTTGCCTGATGCGCGGGCACCGAACTTCTTGTTGAACTTCTCGATACGGCCTGCCGTGTCCATGACCTTTTGCTGGCCGGTGTAGAACGGATGCGATTCTGACGAGACTTCAATTTTGGCGAGCGGGTAAGTCTTGCCTTCGAATTCTCCGGTTTCACGCGTCTGGATGGTCGAGCGTGTAATAAAGCGGAAGTCGATTGACATATCGACAAACAAAACTTCGCGGTAATCCGGGTGAATGCCTTCTTTCATGATCTGTCCTTTGGTCTGGCGGTAGCCAACCCGCGTGTCGCCGCACGGGATGTGCGAACGGCATTTTGGCGCGAGCCACTTGCCTAAAGTCGAAAAACGGCGATTATGCCAGAAAATTAGCCCATTGACGTTGCGTAACAAGGTTTTTTCGTAGATAGCCGTGGCATTTATATCTGGGCCCGGGCCGGGTCCTGGCGGTAGTAATCAGCCAGCAACTGGTACAGCGCGGGATATTGCGCGTGAAACGCATCGGGCTGGACAAACAGCACCTCGCTGCACACCGCGAAAAATTCAGCGGGATGATCGGCTGCATAGGGATCAATTAGCGACGCTTCTTCGAACTGATTCCAGCGATGCGGCGCAACGGCATCGACCTGAGCGCAGAACTGGACATAGGCCGGATCGAAAACCTCAGCCCACGCGGTTGTGTCGAGCGGCGCATGCCAGCGGCGAAAGAGCGGCGGATGGCCGTCAGCTTCACCGTTGAGCATGTCGATCTTGTGCGCGAACTCGTGAATCACAACGTTATAGGCGCGGCCGCTGTCCGTCATCTGCACGTCCTCCCACGACAGCACCACCGGCCCACCTTCCCACGCTTCGCCGCTGGCATCGTGTTCGATTTCATGAACCACGCCCGTTTCATCTTCGAGCGTTTTGCGTACCATGAATTCGCCGGGATAAATGATGATGCCGACCCAGCCTTGATAGAGCTCAAGGCCCAGATTCAGGATTGGCAAACAAGCCTGGACGGCAATGGCCACTTCCATCTCTGGCGTTAGATCCAGTCCCTCAGCGACGGAGAAGCGTTTTTGCGCCAGAAATAGCTGTGTCAGCTCCCGCAGCCGGACTAGATCAGCCGCGCTCAGGTGGGCGATGAACGGCAAGCGTTCGAGCGCGGTACACCAGAGCACCTCGTCAAGCGGCCGCCGGTGCAAAGGGTGTGCACGGCGGTAGGCATTGAGCCAGCGAGTGAGGGTCGAAAGCATAGGCTCAAAGGCTCAGTTGATCTGTTTTTGCCACCAGGCAAATAGGCCACCGCACAGAGCGATGCCAATCAGGAAATAAAAACCGTCCAGCGACGCGAGAAAGCTGGCTTGCTGCGCCACCATCCGGCTGATCTGTATCAGCGCCAGGGTATGCGCCTCACTGCCAGCATGGCCCGCCGCCGTAAGACTGCTGGTCAGCGTGGCGAGGGTACTCTGGAATGCCGGGTTAAACGGATTGATAAATTCGACGAGCCGGGTCTGATGCAGCGCCAGGCGATGCTGCTCGACAATAATCACCGATGCTGTTGCAAATGAAATGGTTAGCTGCCGCACGATGTTTTTGAGCCGGTAGCCGTGGCTGAATTCTTCAATTGCGAAAATGCTGAAAGTTAGATTGGCGACGGGCAGCACGATGAACAACAGCAAGAGTCCGCGTAACAGAAGCGGTACGAGCAGCGCTTCTTGCCCCACAGCTGGCGACATGCGCGTCATCCACGCTGCGGCAAAGGCGGCGAGCGCGAAGCCCGGCACGATGATCCGCTTTTTGTGCGAAAGCAACTTGGCGTAACGCAGGTAAATAAAAAGAGCGCTGGCCGAGGCTAGTGAGGTGAGGCCGACGAGCCGTCCAGTGTTTTCCACCGGAAAGCCCAGCCCGCCTTCGAGAAAACGCGAAATTAGATAGCTGAAAACGGTCGATTCAAAGTAATAAAACATGTAAAGCACGAGCCCGACTTGAAAGGTTTTTTCGCGCAGCGCATGCAGCCGCATCAGCGGCGCTGGATGATGCCATTGATGCCAGACGAACCATGCCAGCGCAGTGATAGCGATCATTGTGAGCAGGATCAGGCTGGGCGAGGTGCTAAATGTCTGAAAACGGACCTGTTGCATCACGATTTGCAGCGCACCCTGGGCGAATGCGAATAACAGATAAGGCCAGAAATGCGTTGCGCCCCGTTCGGCGGGCGGACGGTTGCCCGAATCGGGAATAGTCAGTAATGCGAGGAGGGCGAACAGAAAACCGAGAGGGGCGGTGCAGGCAAATAACGCGCGCCATGTGAAATGCGCTACGAGCACGCCACCCACTAACGGAGCCAGCGCGCTACAGGTAACAATCAAAAGTAGAAATGACCGCAGCGCGCCAGCACGCTTTTGCGGCGTGAAGCTGCTCTGGATCAGAATCCGGCACACGCCCATCATCGGGCCGATGAAATAGCCTTGCAGACCGCGTGCAAACATTAATTGAAATGAGGTTTCGCATAGCGCGGTGGCGACTGCAGCGATGGAATAAAGCAGCATGCAGCCCGCGATATAACGCCGGTAGCCGACCCTTTCGACCCACCATTGTTGCTGCAGGATGCCGAGTACCGCGGCTAGTGCATAGGCGCTGGAGGACCAGACTAGTTCATCGGGCGAGGCATTGACGCCGCCTGCAATGTAGCTGGCGAAAAACGAGAAGATCGCGTTATCGAAATAATCGAGGCCGGTGACGATTGCGAGCACCCATGGGAAAAAATCGCCACGCAGTTTTGTGCCGCTCAATAGCGGCAGGCGAGATGATGCGGAACTCATGAGATTTTGCGTTTGCCGGTGGCGGGGGGGCTTGCCTGGCGTTGTCGTTGTTGTCGTTGTTCAAGCAGCGCATCGGCGTTTTCACCCGCTAGACGGCGACTCACGTAATCGAGATCGTGGCTGAGTTCAGCCTTGAGTTTTCGGGCATCTTTTAGCTCACGTTGCACGGCATGAATGCGGGCATCAAGCGTATTGACCTGATGGGTCAGCGCCTGATGGATCGCGTGCAGCGATTCGGCCGAAAAGCGGTTACGGCCGTTTTCGCCAGACTCCATTGGACGCTTGAGCATTTCAGTGATGCCGTACAACGAAAAGCCCAGCGAGCGAAGCCGCAAAATACGGGCAAAACGTTCGAGATCATCCGCGTCGTACAGGCGGTAACGGCCTTCGCTGCGAGAGGGGGAAATCAAACCGCGTTCTTCGTAATACTTCAGGGTCCGGGGCGTGACACCTAAGGTTTTGGCAGCATCGCGCACGGTAAGCAGGGCAGTGCCTTGAGGCATGACAGCATTTAGCAGGGTATGAAGTGCGCGCAGTATAGGACAACCTGTACGTTTGCGTACAGGTTGTGCTGGTGCTGTGGGGAGGTAATCAGGCAAAAAAACGCCCGCGAAAGGCGGGCGGTGAAGTGCTTGCGTGTGCTGGGCTTAAGCTGAACCCAGACTCGGCGAATTAGCCGCTGCGGCGCATCATGTCGAAGAATTCCGCATTGTTTTTGGTCTGCCGAACCTTGTCGAGCAGGAATTCCATTGCTTCGACTTCGTCCATATCGTGGATGAATTTACGTAGGACCCAGATTTTCTGCAGGATATCGGGCTTGATAAGCAACTCTTCACGACGCGTGCCCGATTTGTTCAGGTTAAGCGACGGATAGACGCGTTTTTCTGCAAGACGGCGTTCAAGGTGCACTTCCATATTGCCGGTGCCCTTGAATTCTTCGTAAATCACGTCGTCCATGCGGCTGCCAGTTTCGATCAGGGCCGTGCCGATAATGGTGAGCGAGCCGCCTTCTTCGATGTTGCGTGCCGCGCCGAAAAAGCGTTTTGGCCGTTGCAGTGCATTGGCATCGACACCACCTGTCAGCACCTTGCCGGAGGCTGGTACTACCGTGTTGTAAGCACGCGCCAAGCGGGTGATTGAATCAAGCAGAATCACGACGTCGTTTTTCATTTCAACGAGGCGCTTGGCTTTTTCGATCACCATTTCAGCCACTTGCACGTGGCGTGCCGCTGGCTCATCGAAGGTGGAGGCGATCACTTCGCCTGCGACCGAGCGCTGCATTTCAGTAACTTCTTCCGGCCGTTCGTCGATAAGCAGCACGAACAGCATGATGTCGGGATGATTTTGTTTGATTGCGTGAGCAATATGCTGAAGCATCACCGTTTTGCCGGACTTCGGCGAAGCCACCAGCAAGCCGCGCTGGCCTTTGCCGATTGGCGCGATCATGTCGATGATCCGGCCGGTGACATTTTCCTCACCGCGCATCTCACGCTCAAGCAGCATCACCTTGTTCGGGTGCAGCGGCGTGAGATTTTCGAACATGATCTTGTGTTTCGAGGCTTCAGGCGGCTGCCCGTTTACCTTGTCGACCTTGACCAGTGCGAAATAGCGTTCGCCATCCTTTGGGGTGCGAACCTCACCTTCGATGGTGTCGCCCGTATGCAGATTAAAGCGTCGAATTTGCGACGGGCTGATGTAAATGTCGTCCGTGCTGGCGAGATAAGAGGTTTCTGGTGAACGTAGAAAACCAAATCCGTCTGGCAATACCTCGAGCGTGCCGTCGCCGAAGATCGTGTCGCCTGTTTTGGCGCGCTTTTTTAAAATAGCGAACATCAGTTCCTGCTTGCGCAGGCGGTTCGCACTTTCGATCTCGAGGCCATTAGCCATTTCGATCAATTCGGATACGTGTAGCGTTTTAAGCTCAGATAAATGCATACGGAGAACCCGCAGGAGAGAGGATGCGACCTGGAATGGAATCTGGGAGGAGAGTGAGCGGAACCGCTCAGGGACTTACACGTTTTTCAACGTCGTGCGGATACTAGCATAGCACGGGGCCATTTTCGCACGCGCGGCGAATGGACATATTTAAACGCTGCCTGTTGCCACTGGGCAACAGGCAGCGGAACCTCACTGAAAGCGCAAAATCGTTAAGTGCGTTATCAGGTAGTAACGGCTGGTGACGGTTTAAAGGTTGCCGTCGAGAAACGCGGTAAGTTGCGACTTCGACAGTGCGCCGACCTTTTGCGCGGCAACTGCGCCGTTTTTGAAAAGAATTAACGTTGGAATGCCACGCACGCCGAATTTAGCGGGTATCGACTGATGCTCGTCTACGTTGATCTTTGCGATCTGCAGGCGGTCAGCGTAATCCTTGGCCACTTCATCGAGGATCGGCGCGATCATTTTGCACGGGCCACACCAGTCAGCCCAGAAATCGAGCAGCACGGGTTTGTCTGATTTGACGACGTCCTGTTCGAACGATGCGTCGCTAATATGCTTGATTTGTTCGCTCATAGTATGAATACCTCTGTCGGTTCGAGGCCCGCCTGAACTGCTCGCCACGATACTCGGAATATGACTGGAAAGTTGCCGTTCGCGTTGCCGCAAGGTGAGCCTGGATTGAACCTCGGCTCAGCCCGGTGAGAAAGGCTGCGCGAGTGTGCTGAAGGTTCGGGTCTGTGGGTCATCCGGGTGCCAGTTTAGCTTAAATTGCTATGCGTTGCCTGTAGCGATAGTGCTTGCCTGGGTGGCGACGGGCTATGGCCATCAAGGCGAGTGCTGCCCTCGATATCTGGCGGTCGCCGCAGCAAATACAAGTCCGCTAAGTGGTGCACCTTGAGCCGTTTGCGCGCCTGTACTCTCGTATTCAGCGCGCCCCTCGAATGAATTTTTCAGGTCAGGCGGTGCAAAGCCATCGCGTTGAATGATTGCTGATGATAGAATGCTGCGTGACGGGCCTCCTCGCATGGAGGGGCGGTGAATCTGGTCAGGTCGGGAACGAAGCAGCCACAGCTGTTTTCCGCCAGTGCCGAGGGTCAGGCTCGTCACCTTCCCAGTTTTTTCATGATCTTCTGCTGTCCACGGGTTTTTTTAGTTTGTAACTGCCCGCTGCCGTTTGCTGCTCCTCGCTCCTTGTTGTTCTCTTTCCAGCTTCCCCCTGCTGTTTTTTCTGCTGCGACTCTCTTATTTACCGGTACTGCTTCGCCAGTGAAATTCATTCACTCGTGAGTGTGTTGTCGCGCGCAATCGGGCATATTCAAATCGGTTAAGCGCACCGTCGTTGCTGATACAATTTCCGGATGACCTATCAAGTTCTCGCACGCAAGTGGCGTCCAAAAGATTTTGCCTCGCTCGTTGGACAGGAGCACGTGGTGCGTGCGCTCACGCACGCGCTTGACGGTGGGCGTTTGCATCACGCTTATTTGTTTACTGGCACGCGTGGCGTTGGCAAGACCACGCTTTCGCGTATTTTCGCCAAAGCGCTGAACTGTGAAACCGGTGTGACCTCGACGCCATGCGGCATCTGTCGTGCATGCCGGGAGATCGACGAAGGCCGTTTTGTCGATTACGTCGAAATGGATGCGGCCAGCAATCGTGGCGTCGATGAAATGGCTGCATTGCTCGAAAGGGCGGTTTATGCACCAGTCGATGCGCGCTTCAAGGTCTACATGATTGATGAGGTGCATATGCTCACCAATCACGCGTTTAACGCCATGTTGAAAACGCTGGAAGAGCCCCCCGCGCACGTCAAGTTCATCCTCGCCACAACCGATCCTCAGAAAATTCCCGTCACGGTGCTGTCGCGCTGTCTGCAATTCAATTTGAAGCAGATGCCGGCCGGCCATATCGTGACGCATCTGGAACAGATTCTCGCGCAAGAACAAGTGTCATTTGACGTTCAGGCTTTGCGTCTGCTCGCGCGTGCCGCAGATGGTTCGATGCGCGATGCGCTGTCCTTGACCGACCAGGCCATTGCTTATTCCGCGAACCAGGTGACTGAAGAAGCCGTGTGTGGAATGCTGGGCGCGCTCGATCAAAGTTATCTGGTGCGTTTGCTGGATGCGCTGACGGCAAACGACGGCGCAGCTGTGCTGGCGGTCGCGGATGAAATGGCGTTGCGTAGCCTGTCTTTTTCAACTGCGCTACAGGATTTGGCGAGTTTGCTGCATCGTGTGGCGTGGGCACAATTTGCGCCTTCATCGGTGCTGGATGAATGGCCTGAGGCGAGTGATGTGCGGCGCTTTGCTGACGCGCTCACTGCAGAGCACGTACAACTGTTCTACCAAATTGCCACGATTGGCCGCAGCGAACTGGGTTTGGCACCGGACGAGTACGCAGGTTTTACGATGACGCTGTTGCGCATGCTGGCGTTTGAACCTGCTTCGGCAAATGGAACCAGCCCGCTCAAGCTGGAACGGCGCTTGAGCGGTACGAGTCATGAGCGCATGCCGTCACTGGCTACAGCAAAGCCAGCTCCGGCGCCTGCAATGCCCCGGATGACAGTGCCCGAGGTCGTTGTGACTGTGCCTCGTCACGACAAGATTGATGCGCTTGCTGCGCATCCTGTATCCCAGATCACAGGCGAGGTGGCGGACACTGCTACGGCTACCGCTATGCCGACGGAGCATCAGACCAGGCAAAAAGAGGCGCTCACCGGTGTACTTGTTACGCCAGTCAGCGATCAACCGGATGATGATGCCGAAGCTGCGCCGTCTGCTGCATTAGCTGATTCAGCCGGACAGTCTGCTGAATCCATTGGTGCCGCGACCGAAGCTGAAGTTGTTCCAGCAACGCAATTAGCGGACTCAGCACAATCAGCCAGTGATGCAAGCCTTGCCTCGCAGACAGTCGAGCCTTTCGCAGATAAACCTATGATCCGGTTTTCTGACGCAAGCACAGAGCGCGCAATAGATTTAACCGCAGGCATCGCAGCGCCTCCGCCTGCTGCTACGCCGGTAATGCCCGCAATAGAAGCGTCGATGGCCGATGCTACAGCGGTGGCTTCGGCGGCACCGCCACCGCCGCGACGAGCCGGTGGCGCGAGCGCTGCGCTGGATGTATTGCGCAGTGCGGGCATGAAAGTTTCATCTGGCGTGCGCCCAGGGGCGGCAGCCCAGAGTAGTTCCGCTCCCGCGATGACGAAGCCCAAAGCTGCGCCACCGCGAGTCAATGTTCCGGTGCCGGGTGCTGCGCGCCCCACGGCACCCGCTGGTGCGCCGAATGTGCTGGAACAAGGCACTGCCGCCACGCCACCTTGGGATGATGCGCCGTTTGATGACTATCAGCCGGTATCACCCAGCGAGGCTTTTCTTTCCCCACCCGATGACGACTACGCTGCGTCGTTCAGCCAGAGTCTGGGCCCGGCTGGTAACACTAAAAAAACGCTCACTGATTCCGCCGCGCCACCCACGGTTGATCTTCAGTCTTTGCCGGTTGCCATTGTGCTGGATGCCATCGGGTTTTCGGGCGATTGGCCGTCGCTCGCGGCGAGTTTGCCGCTTAAAGGCATCGCTCATCAACTTGCTTTCAATAGTGAACTGACAGCGCTGGACGGCACAACGCTCAAGCTGAATGTGGCAGTGCCGCAGTACGCAGACACGATTCAGGTCGCCAAACTCAAGGCTGCGCTCGCGGACCAGCTTGGCCGGGCAGTTGAGGTTCAGGTTGAAGTCGGGCCAGCGCGTCGCACGGCGGCCGTCATTGATGGCGCTTTGAAGGCGCAGCGCCAGCAGGAAGCCGAGCGCGAGATTCACGACGATCCGTTTATCCAGTCGTTGATCCGCGAGTTCGGCGCGAGCGTGGTCCAAGACTCCATTCGCCCGCTGGCAGCCGGGGCGATTTTGAGCGGCGGTGCTGGTGGTGACACGAGTGGCGGTATTTCCCGCACCCGCACCTGAGCAGCACTAGCGGCTCACAACACGTCGAACAAGATTGCTGAATCAAGCGCGAGGTGCCTGCGCGCCGTTTTCGTTTTTCCCATATTTAAGATTAAAAAGGAGCATGTCCATGATGAAAAACCAACTCGCCGGCTTGATGAAACAAGCCCAGCAGATGCAGGAAAACATGAAAAAAATGCAAGAAGAACTTGCATTGCTCGACGTCGAAGGACAGTCCGGCGCGGGCCTGGTCAAAGTGGTCATGTCGTGTAAGCACGAAGTCCGTCGGGTTACGGTTGATCCGAGCCTGCTGGCTGATGACAAAGACATGCTGGAAGATCTCGTCGCCGCAGCGTTCAACGATGCAACGCGCAAAGTTGAAACAGCGACCCAGCAAAAAATGAGCGGTATGACGGAAGGCGTGTCGATGCCACCGGGTTTCAAACTGCCATTCTGAATTCGTGGCGACGCCTCTCGGGGCGTGCCACTGTCACCTCTGTGCATGATTTTCCGGGCTGGCCGCTTGCGCGCTCAGCCCGGTTGAACTTTATCCTTTCGACGCGCCGGTGCTGCATGAAACAACCTTCCGCCTTATCGGCACTTGTCGAAGCGCTGCGTGTGCTGCCCGGTGTTGGCCCCAAGTCTGCACAGCGCATGGCCTATCACCTGATGCAGCATGACCGCGCGGGCGCTGGGAAACTGGGTCGCTCGCTGCTGTTTGCTACGGAACATCTACAGCATTGCGAGAAATGCAATACCTTCACCGAAGCGCAAATTTGCGATGTCTGTGGCGATGAGCAACGTGATCCTGCGTTGCTGTGTGTGGTCGAAACCCCCGCTGACCAGATCATGCTGGAGCAGACCATGACGTATCGCGGGCTGTACTTTGTGCTAATGGGGCGGCTCAGTCCGCTCGACGGCATCGGTCCCAAAGAAATTCATTTTGACCGGCTGCTCAAACGGGCATTGGATGGTGTTGTCAGAGAGGTTGTACTGGCCACCAACTTTACCAATGAAGGTGAGGCAACCGCTCATTACCTCGGACAGACGCTCAAGGCGCGCGGCCTGAGCGTCACGCGTCTGGCACGTGGTGTCCCGGTCGGCGGCGAGCTTGAATATGTCGATGCAGGCACGATTGCCCGCGCCATGCTCGACCGGCGCTCGATGTAACACGTGCCCGCCGTGGCTGGCTGCCACCTCGCCCAAACTGAACAGGAACAGGACACTCATGAGTGAAACGACTTTTTCAGGTGGCCCGTTAGCGGGCGTCAAGGTGCTCGAACTAGGCACACTGATCGCGGGCCCGTTTGCGGCACGTCTTCTTGGCGAATTCGGTGCCGAAGTCATCAAGATTGAAGACCCCCGGGGCGGAGATCCGCTGCGTAAATGGCGTGCGCTGTATCCGCCGAGCGGCGGCACGTCGTTGTGGTGGGCCGTGCAGGCGCGCAACAAAAAATCAGTCACTGTCAATCTGAAATCCGAAGAAGGCAAACGCATCGTTCAGCAACTCGCGCAGCAAGCCGATATCGTGATCGAAAATTTTCGCCCAGGCCTGCTGGAGAAACTCGGGCTAGGGTATGACGTGCTGTCGGCCAATAATCCCGGGCTGGTGATGGTGCGGCTCTCGGGTTACGGGCAAACCGGGCCGTATCGGGATCGCCCAGGCTTTGGCGCGATTGCGGAGTCGATGGGTGGCTTGCGCCACATCACGGGCTACCCTGATTTGCCGCCGCCGCGGATTGGCATTTCGATTGGCGATTCGATTGCGGCACTGCATGGGGTGATCGGTGCGCTGATGGCGCTGCATCACCGTCAGGTGAACGGCGGCTCTGGCCAGGTGGTCGACGTGGCACTGTATGAAGCCGTCTTCAACATGATGGAGAGCGTCGTGCCGGAGTACGGGGTCTATGGCATGGTGCGCGAGCGCACTGGCGCTTCGCTGCCAGGCATCGTGCCGTCGAATACCTATGCTTGCTCGGACGGTAGCATCGTGATCGGTGGCAATAGCGATCCGATTTTCAAACGCCTGATGCTGGTGATCGAACGTCCCGATTTGGCGGATGATCCAGCGCTGGCGCATAACGATGGGCGCGTGCCGCGCACACAGGAGATTGATGAGGCGATTGCGGCCTGGCTCGCGCCGCGCACGCTCGATCAGGCGCTCGCCGCGCTGCATGCTGCCGACGTGCCTGCCGGACGCATTTTTAGTGCGGCCGATATGTTCACCGATCCGCAGTACCTGGCACGGCAGATGATTGAGCGCTTCAAGTGGCAAGACGGGCGAGAAATCAGCTTGCCCGCCGTCACGCCAAAATTTTCACAAACGCCTGGCGAGACGCGCTGGCTTGGCCCAGAGCTGGGGGAGCATACGGATGAAGTATTGCGCTCGCTGGGTTATGAGCCCGCCGATATTGCCCGATTACATGAACAGCAGATTGTCTGAACGCGCTGAGCCCATGTGAAGGTGCTGGCACCGTTATGCTCAACGGCCCACCTCCCAACCGGTTTACTCACCACAGGAGAATCCGTCATATGCAACGCAGAACGTTTCTTGCTGGCGCCGCGGCGCTAAGCGGCGCGACACTTGCCAGTCTTCCGGCCGCATGGGGTGCGAACAAACTCGAAAAACAAAAGGTCGCCATCGCGGTGGGCGGTAAAAACCTGTTTTATTACTTGCCGCTCACCATTGCGGAGCAACGCAATTACTTTAAGCAAGAAGGTCTGAGCGTTGAAATCTCGGATTTTGCGGGTGGCTCCCGGGCGTTGCAAGCTGCGGTCGGGGGTAGTGCAGATGTGGTGTCTGGCGCGTTTGAACATACGCTGCTGCTTCAGGCAAAGCATCTGGCCTTTCGTGAATTCGTGCTGCAAGGGCGTGCACCGCAAATTGTGCTGACGGTTTCCAAAAAAACGTTGCCAGGCTACCGCACGATTGCTGACCTCAAGGGTAAAAAGATTGGTGTTACCGCGCCTGGTTCGTCGACCGCCATCATGGCGACCTTTGTGCTGGCCAAGGCGGGCCTGAGCGCGAAAGACGTCGCGTTTATCGGCGTAGGAGCGGGTGCCGGAGCGATTGCCGCGATGCAGTCTGGCCAGATTGACGCGCTGGCCTGCGTTGATCCGGTGGCAACCCGGCTGGAGCGCGCAGGAGTGGTGCGGGTCGTGTCGGATACACGCACGCTGGCTGATACACGCACGGTGTTCGGCGGTGATATGCCAGCAGGATGCCTCTATGCGTCGCAACGCTTTATCACGGCTTACCCGAATACCACCCAGGCACTCACCAACGCGATCGTGCGGGCGCTGAAGTGGCTGCAAAGCGCGTCAGGCGAAGCACTTGCGAATACCGTTCCGGCAGCTTATCTGCTGGGTGACCGGGCGCTTTATCTCGATGCCTGGCAGCATGTCAAGGAAGCGATGTCGCCTGATGGGCTGATGCCCGCAGACGGTCCCGCGACCGCGCTTAAAACGCTTCAGGCCTTTGATCCCGTGATGCAAGGTAAAACCATTGATCTGGCGCAATGCTGGACTAACGATTTTGTCAAAAAGGCGCTGGCAAACGTCCACGCCTGATACCTGATACCTGGGGCTTTGGCGCAGCGGTGCTATGAACACTGCTGTGCTTACTGAAACGCCCTGAAGCATTCATTCATTGAAGCGAGATGAAGCATGACGCTAGCCGCTGCATTGGCGCTGGAGCACATTACGCTCACCTTTGCCGCCCCCGATACCCGCACGCCAGGCTACACGGCCGTTCGGGACACGACGTTGCGGGTGGGGGCGGGTGAGTTTGTCGCGGTGGTTGGCCCGACTGGCTGTGGCAAATCCACGTTGCTGAATCTTGGCGCGGGGCTGCTCACGCCGACCTCGGGCAGCGTGAGTGTGATGGGCGAGCCGCTCAACGGGCTGAACCGTCACGCTGGCTATATGTTCCAGAGCGACGCGCTGATGCCATGGCGCAGTGCGCTGGAAAACGTGATGGCTGGACTGCTGTTTCGCGGGGTGTCACGCAGTGAGGCCCGCCTTCAGGCTGAGGAATGGCTGAGGCGAGTGGGGCTTGGCGGCTTTGGCGAACGTTATCCGCACCAGTTGTCGGGGGGCATGCGAAAGCGTGTGGCCATGGCGCAAACGCTGATTCTCGATCCGGACCTGATCTTGATGGACGAACCGTTTTCGGCACTCGACATTCAAACCCGGCAGTTGATGGAAAACGAACTGCTGGCGTTATGGAGCGCGAAACGCAAGGCAGTGCTGTTCATCACACACGACCTGGATGAAGCGATCGCGTTATCCGACCGGGTGATTGTTCTGGCCGCTGGTCCAGGGACGCATCCGCTTGGTGAATTCACGATTGACTTGCCGCGGCCACGTGACGTTGCGGAAATTCGCTCGCATCCCCGTTTTATCGAGCTGCACGCGCAAATCTGGAACGTGCTGCGCGAAGAGGTGCTTAAGGGCTATCAGCGGCAGCTAACAGCGGGGGTGGATCAGGGCGCAGGACGTGCTAAATGAGCAACCAGCGGCAGGCAGTACGCTGTTGTTGCTGTTGTTAACCGCGAGCGGCCAGGCTGGCCGCACTTCATCGAGAAGGTAGGCATCCGCGATGTGGAAAGCAATTCGCCCGAACCGGGCCAATCTGGTGCTATGGCAAGGGCTGTTACTCGTGCTGGGCTTTGGGCTCTGGTATGGGCTGACGAGCCCAACCTTGCTGCCAGCGTTTTATTTTGACGATCCTAATCAGGCCGCATTTTTTTTCGGTGAACCGCAAAAAGTTTTACTGCGCATCTGGGATTGGTTTGTGTCTGGCGAAATCTATCTGCATTTGTGGATCACGCTGGTCGAGACCTTGCTGGCCTTTGCGATTGGCACCGGGCTTGGTCTGCTCGCCGGGTTATGGCTGGCACTCGCGCCATTGACGAGCGCCTTGCTCGATCCGTACATCAAGGCTGCGAACTCGATGCCGCGCGTGATCCTCGCGCCGATTTTCGGCGTCTGGTTTGGGCTTGGGATTGGCTCGAAGGTGGCCTTGGGCGTGACGCTGGTCTTTTTTATCGTGTTTTTTAATGTCTACCAGGGCGTGAAAGAGGTCAGCCCGGTGGTATTGGCAAACGTCCGCATGCTGGGCGCCAGGCGCCAGCAATTGCTGCGCCATGTCTATTTGCCGAGCGCGATGAGCTGGGTTTTTTCCAGCCTGCATACGGCGGTGGGGCTGGCTTTTGTCGGTTCGGTTGTGGGTGAGTACCTGGGTTCGGCGCGTGGCGTGGGCTACCTGATCCTGCAGGCGGAAGGCAGCTTTGATATCAACACGGTGCTGGCAGGAATCCTGGTGTTGACGGTGTTTGCGCTGATTCTCGATGGCATGGTTGGAGCCCTTGAGCGGCATTTGATGAAGTGGCAGCCGAAGTCCAGCGACCAGGCAAAATTGTGAGGTGAATGGCACCCCGTGTGTCATTCGCGTGTCTTCGTTCCTCAGTTACAATCGCGGAATGCGAATCTTACTCAGCAATGATGATGGTTATCTGGCTCCGGGCCTTGCCGCGCTGTATGAGGCATTGACTCCGCTTGCCGACATCACCGTCATGGCGCCCGAACAAAACTGCAGCGGCGCGTCGAACTCGCTGACGCTGTCGCGGCCGCTATCGGTATTACGTGCTTCAAACGGGTTTTATTACGTGAATGGCACGCCTACCGATTCAGTCCATATCGCGCTGACAGGCATGCTCGAAACCCGGCCCGATCTGGTCGTTTCGGGCATCAACAATGGCCAGAACATGGGCGAAGACACCCTGTATTCGGGCACGGTGGCCGCCGCGACCGAAGGCATCATGTTTGGCATTCCCGCCATCGCCTTTTCGCTGGCCGATTCAAACTGGGGGCATCTCGAAGATGCGACTCGCGTCGCGGCGCAAATCGTTGCGCATTATCTTGAGCATCCGCTGCCTGGCCATCCACTGCTGAACGTCAATATTCCCAATTTGCCTTATCACCAGCTCGGTGAATGGCGTGTTACGCGCCTCGGCAAACGTCATCCATCCCAGCCTGTGATTCGCCAGACCAGTCCGCGCGGCGAGCCAATTTACTGGATTGGTCCTGCAGGCAGTGCCCGCGATGCCAGCGAAGGCACAGATTTTCACGCAGTTGCCAACGGGCATGTTTCAATTACGCCGCTTCAGCTTGATCTGACGCATACCCAGATGTTGACGGCGACCGGCGACTGGCTCGGCATGCGGGCCGCTTCATGACCAGCGGGCGCGCCAGACGCTTCCCATTGGGGCTGGAGGATCTGGTCCGCGAGCCGCGCAAAGCTGAAGGGCGCAAGGGTGAACGTGCCACGCTGCCAGCAGGAGCTTCAGCGCGTCGTCCGGCTGTCGTGAGTCAACCGCCCAAAAATACTGAACGCGGTGCCGTACCGAATGTGGCGTTGAGCAGCAGTCTCGCGCTGACCTCTGAGCGAGTGCGTGAGCGTATGGTGGAGCGGTTGCGCGCCAATGGCGTGACGAACCAGTCGGTGCTGAATGCGATGGCAAGCGTGCCGCGCCATATGTTCGTCGACCCAGGGCTGGCAGCCCAGGCTTATGAAGATGCGGCATTGCCGATCGGGCATCACCAGACCATTTCGAAGCCGTCGGTTGTGGCGCGGATGATTGAACTGGCGCTGGCGGGCCAGCATCTGAAAACCGTGCTGGAAATTGGCACGGGCTGTGGCTACCAGGCAGCGGTGCTGAGCCAGGTGGCGTCTGATGTGTATTCGATTGAACGGATCAAACCGCTTTACGAGCGCGCCAAAACTAACTTGCGGCCGCTACGTATTCCAAACCTGCGGCTGCATTATGGCGATGGCCGGATTGGTCTGCCATCCGCGGCACCGTTTGATGCGATCGTGATTGCCGCAGCGGGTCTTGATGTGCCATCAGCCTTGCTTGAGCAACTCGCTATTGGTGGGCGGCTCATTGCGCCAGTGGGCGCACAGGAAGGGGCGGCACAGGTGCTGACGCTGGTTGAGCGTACAGGCCCCGCGCAGTGGCGTGAATCGCGGCTTGATCGCGTTTTCTTTGTACCCTTAAAATCCGGAGTGATTTGACACTGATGAGTATGTTGAGCGCGATGCAAAATTCCCTCCCAAATGTTCGTTTGAATGCCTTGCGGCAGAGCGCATGCATGGTCGCGCTTTCTTTGCTGCTGGCGGCTTGTGCGACACCGCGCAATGGCCAGGCACCCGTGGTTGATCGCTCTGGCAGCCTTGGTACGCAGATGGCCCAGCCGGCCGTGCCACTGGGCCCGCCGCCGCCAGGGTATTACCGGGTGAAGCCAGGTGACACGCTTTACCGCATAGCCCTCGAAAACGGACAAAACTACCGTGACATTGCGACCTGGAACAATCTGGTTAATCCGAACCAGATCGAGGTCGATCAATTATTGCGTGTTGCGCCAGGCGGCACGAATGTCGCAACCATGACGCCTGGTGTGGTGACCGCGCCGATAGGCGGCACGAGCCCGGCTGCTAGCACTACGCCAGGCATTGCCACGGTGCCGCCAGTTTATGGTGCCGGTGCCGTGGCCACATCTGGCGTGCCGGCCAGCGGCGTGACGAGCGATGCCGCAGCGGCTGGCGTGCCGGCTTTCTCCTGGCCAGTCCGTGGCCCCATTCTTGGCACATTCGACGAATCGAAAAACAAGGGTGTGAATATTGGCGGGGCGGCGGGAGATCCCGTCAAGGCGTCGGCGGATGGACGCGTGGTGTACGCCGGAAACGGGCTACGTGGCTATGGCAACCTGATTATCATCAAACACGATGCGACTTATCTCACCGCATACGCACACAACCGTGCTTTGATGGTAAAAGAGGGGGATGCGGTGACCCGTGGGCAGAAAATTGCCGAGATGGGCAATAGCGATTCCGACCGCGTGATGTTGCACTTCGAAGTCCGCCGGCAGGGCAAACCTGTCGATCCGATGAAGTATCTGCCGCCGCAATAGCGAAACGACCATGCCGAAATCGAAGCGCCGCCCGCAGCAAGCCGACACCGATACGATTCGTCGAACCACGTCAGGCAAGGTGGATGACGATGACGTGGCGGAAGCTGCCGATGCCAGAGGCGGCGACTTCGATGATGATGCGCATGATGCTGATGAGCGCGCTCTCCGTCCTGGTGCCGTAGCTGAAGTTCGGGAGCGTGCTGTGCCAGCGCCCGATGCAGATGATTTCCGTGCGCTGCTGCAAGCCGAATTAACGGCTGACACGATTCAGCATTATCTCAATCGCATTAGTGCCAAACCTTTGCTGACGGTAGAGGAAGAACAGCGTTATTCACGGCTGGCCAAGGCCGGTGAATTCGAAGCCCGGCAAGTCATGATCGAGCGTAATCTGCGGCTGGTCGTGAGTATCGCCAAGGGCTATTTAAATCGCGGTGTGCCGCTTCTTGACCTGATCGAGGAAGGCAATCTTGGCCTGATGCATGCGATTGAAAAATTTGATCCCACGCGGGGGTTTCGTTTTTCGACTTATGCGACCTGGTGGATTCGCCAGAGTATCGAGCGCGCCATCATGAATCAGGCGCGCACGGTTCGTCTGCCGGTTCATGTGATTCGAGAGTTAAACCAGGTGTTGCGGGCCAAGCGTCACTTGGAAAAAAACTCGATGAATTCGGGCGAAGCCGCCGAGCGGCGTGACGCCAGTATTGATGACATTGCATATCTGACGGGCAAAACCCATGACGAAGTCACCGATATCCTCGCGTTAAACGAACATACCGCGTCGCTGGATGCGCCACTCGATCTTGATCCTGCCAGCAGCTTGCTCGATCTGCTTTCCGATGACCAGAGCCAGTCTCCCGACGCCGAAGTCCAGCACCGCGAACTCGAGGTGCTGACTAGAGCCTGGCTGGCGCGGTTGTCGGACAAACATCGTCACGTGATCGAACGTCGTTTCGGCCTGAATCACATCGAGCCGGCTACGCTTGAAGAGCTAGCCGATGAAATGGGTCTCACCCGCGAGCGGGTGAGACAAATCCAGCAAGAAGCGCTGCTGCGACTGAAGCGCTTTTTCGCCTCTAACGGTGTGCGCAAGGACGCCGTCTTATAAGCTCATGACCCCGATTCTTGTTTTCGATATCGAGACCATTCCCGATGTCGCTGGCCTTCGCCGCCTGCATGATCTTCCCACTACGCTATCGGATGCCGAGGTTGCCGAGCAGGCATTTGCTGCGCGCCGCGAAAAAACCGGCAGCGATTTTCTGCCTCATTACCTGCAACGAATCGCGGCTATTTCATGCGTGTTTCGTGATAACAGCGGGTTTCGTGTCCGCTCACTGGGGACTGCCGTTGATGGTGAGGCGGCATTAGTCCAGTCGTTTTATCGCGTGATCGAAAAATACACGCCGCAACTGGTGTCGTGGAATGGCGGGGGGTTCGATTTGCCCGTGCTGAACTATCGTGCGCTAGTCCACGGTATTGCCGCCAGCCGTTATTGGGATGCTGGCGAAGATGATCGAGAATTCAAGTGGAACAATTACCTCAGCCGCTATCACTCGCGCCATACCGATCTGATGGATGTGCTGGCAATGTACCAGGCGCGTGCGAATGCTCCGCTTGATGCGCTAGCCCGTCTATGTGGTTTTCCCGGCAAGCTGGGAATGGATGGTGGGCAAGTGTGGCAGGCCTTTCAGGAAGGGCAGATCGAGCAGATCCGAGATTATTGCGAGACCGATGTCGTCAATACCTATCTGTTGTACTGCCGTTTTCAACTCATGCGTGGTGGTTTTTCCGCCGCTGAATATGCTGATGAAATCATGCTTGTCAAAAATGCGCTGGCGCAGGAGCCGGGGGCCCATTGGGTGGAGTATCTGGCGGCGTTTGAGCAGTCTGATGGCGTTGCATAGCCATTGATCAGCGGGGTTAGCCTTGGCGTTAGCCTTTTGTCTTCGCGTTTAACAATCATTTTTCTTGTTTTTACTTCTTGTTTTAACCGTTTGCCAGGAAACCGCAGGTGTCTCGTTCTTCTCCGTACCGCTATCGTTTAACCAGAAAAAAACAAGCCGCTACCAGGCAAGCGCCTCCCGTCGACCAGATTGCACCCATTATTCAAATTGATTCGCTTGATATGGAGGCGCGTGGTGTCGGCCGGACGCGCAACGAGGATGGCACGCCAGGCAAGGTGATCTTCGTTGAGGGTGCGTTGCCGGGCGAACGCGTGAGTTATTCCAGCTATCGCCGGAAAGCTGCATTCGAGCAGGCCGAAGTGGCCGCTGTCATGCGTGCAAGTGTGATGCGCACTCAGCCGGGCTGTCCGTTTTTCGGCAAGTGTGGCGGGTGTTCGATGCAGCATCTGGAGGTGCGCGCGCAAGTCGCTGTCAAGCAACGCGTGCTCGAAGACAGTCTGGCTCACCTCTCACATTTGCGTGCTGATACGCTCTTCCGGCCGATTCATGGCCCTTCCTGGGGCTACCGTTACCGGGCGCGATTATCGGTGCGTCATGTCGCTAGCCGGGGTGGGGTGCTGGTGGGGTTTCGTGAGCGCAAAAGCAATTACGTCGTGGACATGACAAGCTGCGCGGTGTTGCCGCCCCATGTCTCAGCGCTGCTGCTGCCGTTGCGTGCGCTGGTTGGTCAGTTGTCGATTCACGACCAGGTGCCGCAAATTGAAGTGGCGGTTGGCGCATCGGTGACGGCGTTGGTGTTGCGCATTCTTAAGCCGTTGAAGGCGGCCGACGAACAAATTTTGCGGGCTTTTGCCGACCAGCATGCAGTGCAGTTCTGGCTTCAGCCGGGCGAACCGGAATCCGTTGCCCCGTTTTATCCCGTTGCTGCGCGGCTTGATTACACGCTGCCGGAATTTAATATCCGCATGCCGTTCAAGCCGACCGATTTCACTCAGGTAAATCACGCGATCAACCGTGTTCTGGTCGGACGTGCGTTGCGTCTGCTTGCCCCGCAGCGTACCGATCGGGTGCTCGATCTTTTTTGCGGGATTGGCAACTTCACGTTGCCGCTGGCGCGTTTGGCGCACGAGGTGATGGGAATCGAGGGGAGTGAGGCATTAGCGGCGAGGGCGCTTGAAAATGCGCGGCTCAACGATGTCGCGGATCACACCACATTTGCCTGTCGCAATCTCTTTGAGATCAGCGCGGATGATCTGCGTGCATTAGGTGCGTTCGACAAATTCCTGATTGATCCGCCACGCGAAGGGGCATTTGCCGTAGTCAAAGCGTTGTCAGAGATCGCATCCAGTGGTGTGGGGACATTGCCTGCACGCATTGTCTATGTTTCGTGCAATCCGGCAACGCTTGCCCGCGATGCCGGGGTGCTAGTGCATGAGGCAGGCTATCGGTTGAAAGGCGCTGGAATGGTGAACATGTTTCCGCATACTTCGCATGTCGAATCCATTGCGCTGTTTGAGCGGGATGAGCGAGAGCCAGCGAGTGGTGATGATGAGTAAATTTGATTAGCTGCTAGAAACAAAAATGCCACGGGATGCCGTGGCGTTTTTGCTCTGTGGGGATGGAAAGCTCCGTTACCGGAGCGTCCCGGGTAATTCAATTAGAACTGCCACCATGCCTTGGCTTTGCCGGGCCGTGGCTTGCCTGTCACGTAAGGGCTGTCCGGGAACGTACCGGCTAGCACTCGCTGGGTGTCGTTGGCCAGCTCTGGCTGATTCAGCTTCTGGTACGACAGCATCATGATATGCAGTGCATCTTCGATTGCTGGGGTGTTTTTGTATTGGCTAATGGCCAGTTGCGCGCGGTTGACCGCTGCGACATAAGCACCGCGCCGGTAGTAATAATCAGCAGCGTGGACTTCATGCGATGCCAGTGCATTGACGATATAACGCATGCGCTGAGCAGCGTCGGCGGCATATTTGCTGTTCGGATAATGGTCGACGACAACCTTGAACGCATCGTAAGACTCGCGCAGCGACTTGGGATCACGTTCGCTCATGTCCTGACCCGAGAAGCGGCCGAACAAACCCAGATCGTCGTTGAAGTGAATCATCCCTTTGAGGTAATACGCATAAGCGATATCTGGGTGATCCGGGTGCAACTGGATGAAGCGGTCGACGGCTTGATCGGCGGCCGCTGGTTCGTTGTCTTTCCAGTTACAGTACGCGACGTTGATTTGCGCCTGCTGTGCGAAATGGCCGAACGGGTCGCGTCCTTCGAGCATTTCGAAGTACTTCGCACATTTGCCGTAATCATTGCCGGAGAGCGCGTCTTGCGCCTCCGTATATAATTTGTTGTTGTTCCAGGTGGCCGTTTCGTCGGTTTTTTCTGGCAGGCCGTGACAGGCGGCCACAGCAGCAACGGCGATGGCATATGCAATATATCTGGCCACGTTTTTAGCCGTCGTCCGGGCAGTATTCGTAATGATGTTCAAGGCTCGCATTTTCCAGTTCGGCTGTATGTCCAGGTGACCCAGACTCAATGACCCGCTCAAAAAATCCGGTTACCGTTGCCGGTACCCGGAATAGCTCCAAAGATTATAGCCCAAGCGCTGGCTCCGCCAGCTCGCAAACCACTGATCCCTCCGTCACCGCGATGGCTACATCGCTCAACGCGACGTCCCAGCCAGTTGGTGACGATCCACCACGGATTGTCGTGGTCCCGCCAGAGCTCGCTGGTGAGCGGCTCGACAAGGTGCTCGCCAAAGTCTTTCCTGAATTTTCCCGCAACCGCTTGCAAAGCTGGATTGAAGCTCAGCGTGTGCTGCTTGATGGTGTGCCGGCGAAGATTCGCCAGCCAGTGCCGCTGGGTGCCACGCTCGAACTCAACGCTGATCTGCTGCCTGAACAACTTGCCTTCACACCGGAACCCGTTGAGCTTTCCGTGATTTACGAAGACGACACGCTGCTGGTGATCAACAAGCCTGCCGGGCTGGTCGTGCATCCGGCGGCGGGTAACTGGAGCGGCACGGTGCTCAATGGCTTGCTGCATCGCTATGGTGCTGCCGCTGCGGGTTTGCCGCGCGCTGGCATTGTGCACCGGCTTGACAAGGAGACTTCGGGGTTAATGGTGGTGGCGCGCACGCTCGCCGCACAGACTGATCTCGTGCGTCAGTTGCAGGCGCGCACGGTGAAGCGTCGCTATCTTGCGCTGGTCTGGGGCAACATGCCGCTGAGTGGCACGGTTGATGCCCCGATCGGCCGTGATCCGCGTGAGCGTACCCGCATGGCTGTCGTGACGAGTGCGGCTGGCAAAGCGGCCCGTACGCATTTTCAACGGATTGACTCAGCGATCTGGGAGCGCCAGCCGGTGTCGGCGATTCATTGCGATCTGGACACTGGGCGCACGCATCAGATTCGGGTGCATTGTGCGCATATCGGTCATCCGCTGCTGGGCGATCCGGTATATGGCCATGCCCGTGGCCGGCGTTCCGTGATGCCACTGCCGGACGGCTTTGCCCGTCAGGCGTTGCATGCATGGCGGCTTGGGCTGATTCATCCGCGCACGGGACGCGCGCTGCACTGGCGTGCCGAAGTGCCAGACGATATGGCCACGCTTGCTGCTGCATTGGGGTTGGGCCGGGATGATTCTGACGAGTTCGACATGGCGTTCGACGATACGGGCGAGAACGACGAAGTTGCTTTTGATGAGGCGTTCGACGCTGAGGATGACGAGGTATGAACGAACTTGAGCTCACGTCAGCGGATTGGCTTGAGCCGTCGTGGCTGGTCGTACCACATGTGCATGCGCTGGTGACGACGCGCTCAGGTGGCGTCAGTCTGCCGCCGTATGGCCGCTGGCAGGACGGTATGGCGTTGCCAGGCGGGTTGAATCTGGGTTTGCGTTCAGGTGATGACCCAGCTCATGTCGCAACCAATCGCGCACGGCTTCAGGCGTCGCTCGGCGGGCACAAGGTGGCGTGGCTGGATCAGGTGCATGGCGCGCAGATCGTGCGCGCTGAAGATGCACTGGAGCCGCTTGACCAGGGCGGTGCGCTGTTGCAAGCCGATGCGAGTGTGACCGCTCAGCGAGGCCTCGTGTGCGCTGTGCTGGTGGCCGACTGCATGCCAGTGCTGCTGTGCGATGCGGCTGGGCGCGCCGTAGGTGCTGCCCATGCTGGCTGGCGCGGTTTGGCAGCAGGAATTGTCGAGCAGACCGCGCAGCGGGTGGCGGCATTAGCGGGGACGCCGATGGAGACGCTGCATGCGTATCTCGGGCCATCGATTGGCCCGAGCGTATTTGAGGTGGGGGCAGAGGTGCGCGAGGTGTTCCTGGACCGTGCCGGTGAGGCGCAGCGCGCGGCGACTGCACGGGCTTTTGTCGCGCATCCGGAAACACCGGGCAAGTACTTCGCCAGCCTGCCTGCACTAGCACGTCTGCGCCTGGTGCGCGCGGGTGTGACGCAGATCGCTGGCGGCGAGCACTGTACGGTAACGGAGCAGGAGCGTTTCTACTCGTATCGACGTGATCAGGTGACGGGCCGGATGGCTGCGCTAATCTGGCTTGCTGACTAAACAGCACTTCAGCAGAGTTTAAGCGGCACTTGAGCGACATCGACTCAAGTAATACCTAAGCGGCGCAAGTAATTACATTAAGCATTCGGTCAAGCTAAGGGCGGATGCAAACCGGCAGAAATCTGAAAGCTGACGCAAGCCGTTTGCTGCTGCGCTGACGACTTCTGATGCCTTGTGCATCAAGCGTTTTAGACCATTTGCACCCTGCGTGCGCTCATTTTTAGCCTCATGTTCAATCTGCGTTTGAAAGACATGGGGGAAAACGATAGTTAAAAAAATATCGCACTGCGGCAAAATCCGCAGCAAGCATTGACACGCCTTATGACGGAGCGCAAAAATGAGCGTTCCCTCGATTTCGAACAGGGCGTCACGAGGCGGAAAAAGAGGCGGCAAGCTCTCATTCTCGTGCGCAGAATACCTGCCCTCAAATCGTCCGCAAGGACTCACCGGTCACCAGCAGGCATGGTCGCATCATCTCGTTCTCCCGCTTCTTCCAGCACTGATCATTCATCGACGACTTCCTCCCAGCAGCAAACTGGAGCGGCCTCGCCAATGCAGTTGTGGCTTGAGGCATGCCAGGCTTGCTGGCGCGCCATGGCGTCGCCGACGGTGTCTGAGAGCGCATCCAGCGCACAGTCCACCGTGCCGTTGATGCCCGGTCTCGCCCAGATGGCCGCCGCGATGGGGCCGCTCGCCACGTTGCTGGCGCAAGTGCCCGGACAAGCATTTGTGCCGCAGCAACCGGGCACCGCGGCTATTCCAGCCGCGCGTTTGCAACAACTGCAGGCGGACTATTCACGCGAAGTGCAGCAACTGCTGCAGCAGGCCGCAGAAAAAACCCCCGTGATTCCCGAGTTAAAAGACCGGCGGTTTAGCGCACAAGCATGGAGCGCTGCTCCGGCACATGCGTTTTCCGCTGCATGGTATTTGCTGAACACGCGTTATATGCAGGAGCTGGCCGATGCGCTTGAGCTCGAGCCTAAAGTGCGCGAGCGTATTCGTTTCGCGGTACAGCAATGGAATGCTGCGACTGCTCCAAGCAACTTCTTTGCGTTTAATCCCGAGGCGCAGAAGGCCTTGCTCGACAGCCAGGGTGAAAGCCTGCGTCAGGGCATGATGAATCTGCTAGCTGATTTGAAGCGCGGCAAGATTTCACAAACTGACGAAACCAGTTTTGTCGTCGGGAAAAATCTTGCCAATACGTCCGGCTCAGTAGTGTTTGAAAACGACCTGATCCAGTTGATCCAGTACACGCCGCGCACCGCGACCGTGCGTGAGCGGCCGTTGCTGATTGTGCCGCCCTGTATCAACAAGTTCTACATCCTTGATTTGCAGCCGGAAAACTCGCTGGTCGCGCATGCGCTTGATGCCGGACACCAGGTGTATCTGATCTCGTGGCGTAACGCGGACGCCTCGATTGCCCATAAAAACTGGGATGACTATGTCGGCGAAGGCGTACTGACAGCGCTAGATACCGTGCGGCAGATCAGCGGGCGCGAGCAGGTCAATACACTGGGGTTTTGTGTTGGCGGCACGCTGCTGGCGACTGCGCTCGCCGTTGCCGCAGCACGTGGTGAACATCCGGCCGCATCCATGACCTTGCTCACCGCGATGCTCGATTTTTCCGATACGGGTGTGCTCGATGTATTCGTCAACGAAGCACACGTGCAAATGCGTGAGCGCAGCATTGGCGGTAAAGAGGGGGGGCAGCCTGGCTTGATGCGAGGCATCGAGTTTGCCAATACGTTTTCGTTCTTGCGGCCCAACGACCTGGTATGGAATTACGTTGTCGACAACTATCTGAAGGGCCGGGCACCCGCTCCGTTTGACCTGCTGTACTGGAACAGCGATTCCACCAGCCTGCCAGGGCCAATGTTCGTCTGGTACCTGCGCAATACCTACCTCGAAAACCGTTTGCGTGAACCGGGGGCACTGACTGTATGCGGCGAACAGGTTGATTTGTCGCGCATTGATGTCCCGACTTTCATCTACGGGTCACGTGACGACCATATCGTTCCATGGCATACCGCGTATGCTTCAGCGCCTTTGCTGAGCGGGCCGCTCAAGTTCGTGCTGGGTGCGTCCGGGCATATCGCCGGGGTGATTAATCCGCCCGCGAAGAATAAACGTAATTACTGGACGCTCGAAGGTACGCCACGGCACTTGCCTGATACGGCCGAGGCCTGGCTTGAACAGGCGGTGTCCGTGCCCGGAAGCTGGTGGCCTGAGTGGACCAACTGGCTGGAGCAATACGGTGGGAAAAAAGTGAAGCCCAAAGCGGCGGGATCGGCACAGTATCCGGTCATCGAACCTGCACCTGGGCGCTATGTTCAGCAGCGTGACTGAAGTGTGGTGTGAGAGCCTGGCTATAGCATGGCGCTGAGCCAGAGACGCACACTGGTTTTTAACGTAATGGGCGGCAGAGCGGCTGGCTGCGAGGCCCCAAGGAAATGGCAATGACTGATGTAGTAATCGTATCGGCTGCCCGCACGGCAGTCGGCAAGTTTGGCGGTTCACTGGCCAAAGTAGCGGCGCCGGATCTGGGTGCCATTGTGGTTCGTGCAGTGCTTGAGCGCGCTGGGCTCAAGCCTGAGCAGGTGAGCGAAGTCATCATGGGGCAAGTGCTGACGGCGGGATCGGGCCAGAACCCGGCGCGTCAGGCGCTGATCAAGGCAGGTTTGCCGCAGGCGGTCCCGGGCCTGACGATTAACAAGGTGTGCGGTTCGGGCCTGAAGGCCGTGATGCTGGCCGCCAATGCGATCATTGCGGGTGACGCAGATGTTGTGATCGCCGGTGGCCAGGAGAACATGAGCGCTTCACCTCATGTGCTGCCAGGCTCGCGTGACGGCTTTCGCATGGGGGACGCCAAGCTGGTTGACAGCATGATCGTCGATGGCTTGTGGGACGTGTACAACCAGTACCACATGGGCGTCACGGCAGAGAACGTGGCAGTTGAATACGGCATCACGCGTGCGCAGCAAGATGCATTTGCCGCGTTGTCGCAAAACAAGGCGGAAGCCGCGCAAAAAGCGAACCGTTTTGCCGATGAAATCGTGCCGGTTGAAATCGTCCAGCGTAAAGGCGAGCCATTGCGTTTCGCTACAGACGAGTTCATCCGGCATGGCGTCACGGCTGAATCACTCGCGGGTTTGAAGCCCGCTTTCGCTAAAGAAGGCACGGTGACCGCAGCCAATGCTTCAGGCCTGAACGATGGCGCTGCGGCTGTGCTTGTGATGTCGGCGAAGAAAGCTGAGGCGCTGGGCCTCACACCGATGGCCCGCATCAAGGCTTATGCCAGCGCAGGAGTTGATCCAAAGGTGATGGGCATGGGGCCGGTGCCTGCGTCACGCCGTTGTCTTGAACGCGCGGGCTGGAGCGTGGCAGATCTCGACCTGATGGAAATTAATGAAGCGTTTGCCGCTCAGGCGTTGGCGGTGCATCAGCAAATGGGCTGGGACACCTCGAAAGTCAACGTGAACGGCGGGGCGATTGCGATTGGCCACCCAATTGGTGCTTCTGGTTGCCGGATTCTGGTGACATTGCTGCATGAAATGCAAAAGCGCGATGCGAAGCGCGGCCTTGCCTCACTGTGTATTGGTGGCGGGATGGGGGTGGCGCTGGCGCTGGAGCGGAGTTGAGCGGGCCTGAAGCAGGCTTGAACAGCCGCACTCCAGACTTAGCGTTCAAACCCGACATGGCGTTTAGCGCGCCAGTCATGAGACAGATATAAAAGCCATATAGATGAGAGACCGGGTGCCAGTCGGTGCCCCGTATAAACGATAACGGAGTGGTTTATGTCACAGCGAATTGCGTATGTCACAGGTGGAATGGGCGGGATTGGCACCAGTATTTGCCAGCGGCTTTATAAGGATGGTTTCAAGGTTGTTGCCGGATGTGGGCCGAATTCGCCGCGCCGCGTTAAATGGCTGGAAGAGCAACAGGCACTGGGTTTTGATTTCATTGCCTCGGAAGGCAATGTAGGCGACTGGAATTCGACCCGGGATGCTTTCGACAAGGTCAAGGCCGAAGTCGGTGAAATCGACGTGCTGGTGAATAACGCTGGCATCACACGCGACATCGTGTTCCGCAAGATGACGCACGAAGACTGGACCTCGGTGATCGACACCAATCTGACCAGTCTGTTCAATGTGACGAAGCAGGTGATCGAAGGCATGGTTGAGCGGGGCTGGGGCCGGGTAATCAGCATTTCGTCGGTGAATGGGCAAAAAGGCCAGTTCGGACAAACCAATTATTCGACCGCGAAGGCGGGTATCCATGGCTTTACGATGTCGCTGGCGCAGGAGGTTGCAACTAAAGGCGTCACGGTGAATACGGTTTCGCCTGGCTATATCGGCACGGATATGGTGAAGTCGATTCGCCCTGACGTGCTGGAGAAAATCGTGGCGACCATTCCGGTTCGCCGTCTGGGGCAACCCGACGAGATCGGCTCGATTGTCGCGTGGCTGGCATCGGATGAATCAGGCTTTGCCACGGGTGCGGACTTTTCGCTGAACGGCGGCTTGCATATGGGTTGAACCTGCTATGCCGCTGTGTCTAGCGGCATATACAGGCCTGGATGATCCTGGCTAATTCTGGCTGGACGCCAGCGCTTTCCCTGTTTCCCAGCTTCCCATGTATTGCAAGTTGATTTCTGGCGGCACTCCAGCGCTTCTTAGGTACCTTAAATGCCTGAGGCGCTGGAGCGCCGCTTTTGCACTCTTACCGGCACATCAAGGCGTATGACATGACTGCGACCAGAAAGACAGCCGAACGGCTCATCAAGAAATATCCCAACCGGCGCTTGTACGACACGGAAACCAGCACCTACATCACGCTCTCGGACGTCAAACAACTCGTGCTTGACCAGGAAGTATTCAAGGTTATAGACGCCAAAAGCAATGAGGATCTGACGCGCAGCATCTTGCTCCAGATCATTCTCGAAGAAGAGAGCGGGGGCTTGCCGATGTTCTCGTCGCCCATGCTCGCGCAGATCATCCGTTTTTATGGTCATGCGATGCAGGGCATGATGGGCACTTACCTGGAGAAGAATATCCAGGCGTTCATTGATATCCAGAGCAAGCTGGCGGACCAGTCCAAGGGGTTGAACGAAGGCCGGCCGATGAATCCTGAAGCCTGGTCGCAATTCATGAACATGCAGGCACCGATGATGCAGGGCATGATGACGAGCTACATCGAACAGTCGAAAAATATGTTCGTACAGATGCAAGAGCAAATGCAAAGCCAGACCAAGTCGATGTTCGGTGGCTTTCCGTTTCCACCGGGCACGCCATCCAGTTCCGAGCCAGGCAAGAAGTAACCGCCCGCACTGGGCCGCAGCTCAAACAGTTCCAATAATTCAAACAGTCAAAAAGCTCGCACGAGATGAGCCGGCCGGATGAGGCGCTGATGATTGCGGCGGATATGCGCTGCGAAAACCTGATTCACGCTACGGCAGTGGCCAGGCTGAGCTGAGCCCTGAGCCCTGAGCCGAACGAGCCGAACCGTATCACCCCCCGAGCCAACCCGATAGAGATCGACCTAATCCATGCTTCATCCATCTCCTGCCTGGCATGACGCAATGCGTTACGTGCCAGCGCTTGTTTCCGCATGAGTCACCTATGAACCACCTATGACCCGCCTGTATCTCGCCCCGATGGAAGGGCTGGCGGACTACGTGCTGCGTGACGTGCTCACGGGCATTGGTGGATTCGACGGCTGTGTGTCGGAGTTCATTCGCGTGACGGGTTCAGTGCTTCCCAACCGGGTCTACGAGCGGGAAGCCCCCGAAGTGCTTGAAGGGGGTCACACGCGGAGTGGCACGCCGATGGTGATTCAACTGCTCGGTAGCGATCCTGTGTGGATGGCGCTGAATGCTGCTCATGCCGCCCGTTTGTCGCCGCATGGCATCGACCTGAACTTTGGTTGCCCCGCCAAGGTTGTCAATCAGCACGGCGGCGGTGCCATGCTGCTGGCTGATCCTGAACAACTGAACCGGATCATGTCCTCGGTTCGCGCCGCAGTGCCTGCCGGTATCGCGGTGAGCGCAAAAATGCGCCTTGGCGTGTCGGATACCTCACGGGCGGTCGATTGCGCCACCGCGCTGGCGGAGGGGGGCGCGGCCTCGCTGGTGGTGCATGCCAGAACGCGCGATCACGGCTATCGTCCACCCGCGCACTGGGAGTGGATCGCACGTATCGCCGATGCTGTCGACGTGCCGGTCATCGCCAATGGAGAGGTCTGGACCGTGGCTGACTGGGAGCGTTGCCGGGCAGTCAGCGGGAGTGCTGACGTGATGCTTGGACGGGGTGCTGTATCGGACCCTTTCCTGGCATCAAGAATCCGCGGACTGATGGAGCGTTCGCCATCTGACGGGGAATGGCAGGATGTGCTCCGTTACCTCGCCGGTTATCTAAGAACCTTGCAAGCCCAGACGGCCTCCCGCCATGAGCACGGACGCGTCAAAAAGTGGCTCAGCTACCTGCAGCGGACCTGGCCGCAGGCGGCCGGGTTGCATGCCGCGATCCGCCGGCTGCAGGATTCGCACGACATTCTGGCGGTGTTTGAGCGTGCTGCGGGATTTGATCTTGACGTGACGCCGCCATGTTCCATGCTTACTTCGATGCCCACTACCCCCTCCTTTTGCCGCTTCGACCAGACAGACGTCGCGGCTGTCTGGCAGGGGTAACGGGGAATACGGGCAGTAAAAAGAAATGAAGGGAACGGGAAGGTGTAATTCAGGGGCTGAAATTCAGGGGCCGGCACGCTGTAGCTGTGGCGAACCGCTACAATTCAAGGTTTAACGTCTTCGAGCGGCCCCCATGTCTGTCACCCCCCCGATTGCCGCGCCTACTGTTGGCTTCGTTTCATTAGGCTGCCCCAAAGCCCTGGTCGATTCCGAGCAGATCATTACCCAGTTGCGGGCCGAAGGCTATGCGATTTCTGGCACCTACGATGGTGCTGATCTCGTGGTCGTCAACACCTGCGGCTTCATCGACGAAGCCGTGCAGGAAAGCCTCGATGCAATCGGTGAAGCCCTGGCTGAAAACGGCAAGGTGATTGTCACCGGCTGCCTTGGCGCGAAAAAAAGCGCGAGCGGGTCAGGCTTGATCGAAGAAGTTCATCCGAAGGTGCTGGCGGTCACGGGCCCTCATGCACTGGCCGAAGTGATGCAGGCTGTCCATAGTCATCTGCCCAGGCCACACGATCCCTTTGTTGATCTCGTGCCCGCTGCGGGCATCAAACTTACGCCACGTCACTATGCCTATCTGAAAATCTCGGAAGGCTGCAACCATCGTTGTACGTTCTGCATTATTCCGTCGATGCGCGGCGATCTGGTGTCACGGCCTATCGCGCAAGTAATGCTCGAAGCGGAAAACCTGTTCAAATCCGGCGTCAAGGAGCTGCTCGTCATTTCCCAGGATACCAGCGCTTATGGCGTCGACGTGAAATACCGCACGGGCTTCTGGAATGGCAAGCCGCTCAAAACCCGGATGACCGAATTAGTCGGCGCGCTTGGCGAACTGGCTGCGCAATACGGTGCATGGGTGCGTCTGCATTATGTTTATCCGTATCCGAGCGTCGATGAGGTGATTCCCATGATGGCGCACGGTCCGCTCAAAGGCCATGTGCTGCCGTATCTCGATGTGCCGTTCCAGCATGCTCACCCCGAGGTGCTTAAACGGATGAAACGTCCCGCTAACGCCGAAAAAGTGCTGGAGCGTGTGCGCGCGTGGCGTGAAATCTGCCCAGACCTCACCGTGCGCAGCACCTTCATTGCCGGATTCCCTGGCGAAACCGAAGCCCAGTTCGAAACACTGCTCGATTTCATCCGCGAAGCGGAGCTCGATCGGGTCGGTTGTTTTGCGTATTCGCCGGTTGAAGGCGCGACGGCCAATGATCTCGATGGCGCGTTGCCGGATAGCGTGCGTGAGGAACGCCGCGCCCGTTTCATGGAAGTCGCTGAAGAGGTCTCGGCCACGCGCATCGCGCGCAAGGTGGGCCAGACGCTCAAGGTGCTGGTTGACGAAACCAGCAAAGACGGCGGTATTGGCCGTACTGCAGCGGATGCGCCCGAGATCGACGGCGTGGTGTACATCGCTCCGGCAACAAAAGCATCGAAACGCTACAAGGTCGGTGATTTTGTCCCGGTGAAAATCACCGGTGCCGACGGCCATGATCTGTGGGGTGAGGTGTAACGCATGACGTGTCTCTTACCTGCGGCGATCCTCGCGCTCGGCGAGGCCATGGTCGAATTCAACCAGTCGGCACCGAACACACCGAACTATCTGCAAGGCTTCGGTGGGGATACCTCGAATTTCTGCATTGCCGCCGCGCGCCAGGGTGCGGCGACGGGTTTTGTTTCAGCCGTAGGCGACGATCATTTCGGCCGCCTGTTGCGCGAACAGTGGTTGCGTGAGCAAGTCGACACCACATGGGTGCGCACCGACGAGACTGCGCCGACCGGGGTGTACTTTGTCTCGCATAACGAACAAGGGCATCAGTTCGACTATTTGCGCGCGGGCTCAGCCGCCAGCCGCTACATGGTGCGGGATGTGCCGCTCGAAGCCATTGCCGCAGCGCAAGTGGTGCACCTGTCGGGCGTGAGCCTGGCGATCAGCGTCAGTGCCTGCGATGCCATGTTTGCCGCGATGGAGCATGCAACGGCTAATGGCGTGCGAGTGAGTTTCGATACCAACTTGCGTCTCAAGCTATGGCCGCTGGCACGGGCGCGAGCGGTGATGCTGGAAGCGTTGCGGCAAACCGATATCTGCCTGCCTAGTTGGGACGATGTAACTGAATTAACCGGTTTGACTGGGCGCGATGAGATTGTCGATTTTCTGCTCTCGTGCGGACCCGGGGTGGTGGCACTCAAACTTGGCGCGCAAGGGGCTTATGTGGCGACGCCAGACGAGCGCCGGATAGTGGCGGGATATGCGGTTAATGCAGTTGACGCAACAGGCGCGGGCGATTGCTTTGGCGGCGCGTTTGTCGCGCGGCTGGTGGCGGGTGATGACCCCTTTGTGGCTGCGCGTTACGCCAATGTGGCTGCGGCGTTATCGACGCAAGGCTTTGGCGCGGTCGCACCGATTCCTCGTAAAGCGGACGTCGAGCAAGTACTGGCGTCCCATGCGTAGGGCCTAGGGGCGCGGTTGCTCGCCGTGACTATCTAGGCGGGTGGCGTGCAACGGATGGTGCTCGCGCATCAGAAGGAATTTCGCCGCACCCGGATAGACAAGCATGCAGGGCGCGAGGGCTTGATCTGGCTAGATGAATCCGGCTGTTTGGGCTTCTCGTCTGGTTATCTGACCGGTGCAATAGGCGAGCATGTCCGTTTCGCCTTGAATGAGCGGCATCGTCAACTGGCCGCTTTACGCCAGTAATGCCTTGTTAGTGGCGGCATTTAGCATTACTGCTGCAGTCTTCGTTCGACCCAATGTAACGCGGTGCTGGCGTGGCAACGGTTGGCCGTCAGGCAGCGCGTGGCTTAAAGGAACACCTCCATGCATCGCACATTTTCATCAGCAGCATCCGCAGCATTCACGCAATGGCGGCCTGCGACGGTTGTGCTACTGGCGCTTACGGCTGCACTGATCGCACCGCAGTCTTTCGCCCAGATCAGCGCTTCGGCAACTTCGGCAACTTCGGCAACTTCGGCAAATCAGGCGGCTGCTCCGGCATTGCGGCCCGATCCAGCATTTGCCAAGCTGCCTCGTTATACCGGCACGCTGGGCAACCGCCCGATCGTGCTGCGACTCGGTGCCAAAACCGACGAACCCTCCGGTGTGCATGGCGAATACCAGTTCGTGGATTCGGGCGCGACGATCCTGATTGCGGGTGACCGTGATGGCGATACGCTGGAAGTCGAGGAATCAGACGACGGGACACAGATCACCGGCAACTGGGTTGGCAAATTTGCCGCAGATGGATCGCTGGCTGGCACGCGGATGAATGTCGACGATTCCGACCCACAGCCGTTTGCGTTGCGTCCTGCAACAGGGCAACAAACGGTTCAAGCAGTTTCGCCGCCGCCAGCTTCCAGCGCCGGGCCAAGCTCGAATGTGCGCGCGGTTGGCGGCGTGAGCAATCTGAGCACCGGCGAATAAGCCGTTTGAGACCATTGAGACCATTGGCGATGGCCGGTCTTTCTGCTTCGTGCAGGGTCCGTGCCTGGTTTTCCTCCCTTCAAGTCTTTAGCGGCATTGCGCCGCCTCACACCTGACCGATCACATGACCCAGCCTCCTTCGAAACGCCATCTGCAAACTCGCATCGTCCACCCTGAGGACCAGCTCACGCCGGGTTTCGAGTCATTTTCTGTTCCTGTCACGCGCGCATCCACCGTCGTGTTTCCTGATCTGGCCACGATGCGCGCACTCGATTGGCGCAATGACGCGCAATGGCGCTATGGCTTGCATGCGACGCCGACTTCGCTGCTGCTGGCACAGCGTCTGGCCGCGCTCGAAGGTGGTCAGCATGCGTTACTGCAACCGTCCGGGCTGGCGTCGATTTCGAATGTGTATTTCGGCCTGGTCAAGGCGGGCGATGACGTGCTCATTCCCGATAACGTGTATTCGCCGAACCGCGACCATGGCGACTGGCTGGCGCAGGACTTTGGTCTTTCGGTGCGCTACTACGACCCAATGATTGGGGCGGATATCGCCGGACTGATTCAGCCCAATACACGTCTGATCTGGCTCGAAGCACCGGGTTCGGTGACGATGGAAGTGCCCGACGTGGAGGCGATCACGGCTGTTGCACGGGCGCATAACATCATCACGGCAATCGACAACACCTGGTCCGCTGGGCTTGCTTTTCGCCCGTTCGAACACGGTGTGGACATTTCGGTGCAGGCGCTGACGAAGTATCAGTCGGGTGGCAGCGACGTGTTGATGGGTGCGACCATCACGGCCGATCACGCACTGCATCTCAAGCTCAAGATGGCACGTATGCACATGGGGCTGGGCGTCTCGTCGGACGATTGCTCGCTGGTTCTGCGCAGCTTGCCGAGTATGAAGCTGCGTTTTGAGCAGCATGACCGCAGCGCGCTGGCTATCGCCAAGTGGCTCAAAACGCGCCCGGAAATTGCCGCCGTGCTGCATCCAGCATTACCTGACTGTCCCGGGCACGCGTTTTTCAAGCGCGACTTCACGGGGGCGGGCGGGTTGTTCTCGGTGGTGTTTGAGGGCCGTTACAGCGCGGCGCAAATTGACAGATTCTGCGAGTCGCTGGCGCTTTTCGCACTGGGCTGGAGCTGGGGCGGCGCGGACAGTCTGGCCATGCCGTATGACATAGCCGGGATGCGGACTGCGGGGCAGTGGCCGCATCGTGGCACTTTGGTGCGGTTTTATATTGGCCTGGAAGATGAGGCCGACTTGCGCGCCGATATTGAACAGAGTCTGGCCGCGCTGGGGTAACCGGGAGTAAGCGGGTATAAGCGCGGCACCTGCTTGCTGCAAGTTGTCTACACGCGATTTGCAGCAACGGTTCGGGCGGCGCACCAGGCAAAAATCTGCATTCAAAAAAGCCGTAGCAAACCGTCCAGCCCTACATAGTTGAACGCCACACTCGCGGCGGCACGAACGACTGGCTTGGCGCGGAACGCGACTGACAGGCCTGCTGCGGCCATCATCTGCAGATCATTCGAGCCGTCGCCCAGCGCAATCGCGCGGCTGGGTGCGAGACCTAATTGCGCGCAGGTTTCACGCAGTGTCCGGGCTTTGACTTCGGCGTTGACGATCTCGCCGCTGACCCGGCCGGTGAGCTTTCCTGCAACGATCTCAAGCGTATTGGCACGGGTAAAGTCGAGACCTAGGCGCTCGCGCAGTTTTTCGGTAAAAAAGGTGAAACCGCCTGAAACGAGCAGCGTTTTCAGGCCTGCAGCACGCACCCCAGCCAGCATGCGCTCTGCGCCCGGCGACAGCGCCAGCCGCTCGTCATACACGCGTTCCAGCACTCCGGCATCTAGCCCTTTGAGCAACGCCACGCGGCGTGTGAGGCTTTCGTTGAAATCCTTGATCTCGCCACGCATCGACGCTTCGGTGATCGCTGCCACTTCGGCTTTGAAACCGCCGTAGTCGGCGATTTCGTCGATGCATTCGATCGTAATCAACGTCGAATCCATATCCATGGCGACGAGGCCGAAGTCTGCCAGTTTCCGCTCCGGCTCGATCCATGCGTAATCCAGCGCCTGCGCAGCGCAGTACGCCGAGAGTTCTGTTTGCCATGGCCCAGGCGCGGGGTCGGCGTCTTCGATCCGCAGTGCATGTGAGTCGAGCGCGACGATATGTTGGCTCCGTGCGAGCGTAGCTAGCGCGGCGTAGTGCGGCGCGTCGATGGGCGTGAGGCTTTGAATGATGAGATGCATGGCGGCGCAAGAGAAAAAGCAGGAAAAAGAGCGGGCCATTGTAACGGTTAGGCGGCGCATGCCAGGCAGTCATGTGCGAGGTGCTGCCGATGATCTATCCGGCGTCGGGCAGTGCTGTTAGCAGAGTGCCGGTTTTCAGGCTCAACCAAATTTCAAGATTCAGGAAGAGAAGAAATAGGAAAAGCTAAATCTTTTATTTGCAGAAATTTCCGCAAATATCTTCAATGGTTTTTGTCGGTAAGTTGCACTTAAAACGAAGGAATTCCCCCGTGCTGTGTCAGTCAAATTTCTTTCGGAATACTTTCGGAATACTTTCGGATTAGTCCTATATTCAATTATTTGATGCGATTCGGATACTCCTCGGCGGTCCAATCTTGGATCGTTTTTTGGAAAACTAAAAGTATGAAAAATGCACTGACCTTGAGGCCGCTTGCTTTCGCAATTGCGTTAGCGGCGGCCAGTGAAGCTCACGCAGTCGGCACGGGTACGATTGCGTTTGGCACCGGCGGGATTGCAAAAAATGGCGCGACGACAACGGTGACGCAAACTAGCGACAAGATGATCGTCAACTGGGACAACATGGATGTTGCAGCCAAAGAGTCATTGAAGTTTGCACAACCACTGGAGACATCCGCGGTACTGAACCGCATTAACTCCGCCAATCCTACGTCGATTCTCGGCTCACTCACCGCTAATGGCCGGGTGTTTGTCGTTAATCCGAATGGCGTGCTGATTGGCAAGGGCGCAAATATTAACGTGGGGAGTTTCGTTGCCTCGTCGCTTGACATGAGTGACGCAGATTTCAAGGCGGACAAGTTCCGCTTTACTGGCAACGGCACCGGCAAGGTCAGTAATGCTGGCGATATCACGGCGAAGGAACTGGTTGCATTGATCGGCAGCGGCGAGGTCCGTAACGACGCAGGAGGCCAGATTGTCGGCTCAAAAGGCGTTGCCATGGCTGCTGGTGGTGACGTCACCCTGAGCTTCGGGGACTCCGACAACAGCTTTGCCATCACGCTGGATCAGGGCAGCATGAAGGCGCTGATCAATAACGGCGGCCTGATTGCGACGAACGACGGCAATATCAAGCTGACGGCGAGAGCCATTGATGCGATGACCCGTAGTGTGATTAACAACTCCGGCTCGATCGAGGCGAAGGGTGCCACGATTGGCGCAGACAATTCGATTGTGCTGGAAAGCCTCGGTAATGGCTCGGTGGATATCGGTGGCAAGCTGGAAGCGATGCACGATAAACCGCTGGGGCAGCAACGAAGCCTGATCAAGGTCAGCGGCGACTCCGTCAACATTCTTGATGGCGCGCAACTTACCGCCGGACAGGCTGGCGAAGGCCGTTTCGGCCAATACGAGGTACGCGGGGGGCAAATTGAACTGGCAGCACAAGGCAAGGACCGTGCTGTGAAGTTTGACAGGAGCACGCTGGCAGCAGAACAACTGTTGCTCACTGCCGATAACGTGCTCACCGGAGAAGGGCTTCAGGTGCCGAAGCTGTCTTCTACCACTCGCTCCGAGAACATGAACATCTCGGTCAAGCTGCAGACGGAGGAGCAGAACCTGAATGTTGGCGGAAGTGCGAAGCCAACTGCAGGTAATGGTGTGATTGATGCGAGTTTCGTCAAGGCGGCGGCGGATCAAAAGTCGCGCCTGAATATCGCAACGGGCACCGGGACAGTCAAGCTGGACAACAGCGCGCTGAATTATGGTGATCTGGCACTCGCCAGCCGCTTAGGTTCTGTTGAACTGAATTCGAAGATTAATGGGGCGTCGCTCACGGTTGTTGCCGGGAAGCTGACGCAGGCCGCTGGTGCGGATATCAACATGACGCGCTCACTCAACGTGACGTCGTTATCCGATCTGGTGCAGACAGCGAATATCAGCGCAGGCGAGTCGATTGGGCTGACTGCCAAAGCAGCTTTTACCCAGCAAAAAGGCACACAGACCAAGGCCGCAAGTGTGCACTATGGCGCGGACCAGTTGACGCTCAACGGTGAAACCAATGCGGTAGGTAATGTTTCGCTGCGAGCGAAGGACGGTGCGACGCAAAGCGCTGATTCGTCGATCACAACCGGAACGCTCGATCTGGCAGGGGGTGGTTTCAATCTGACCAAGGGACGCAATACAGCAGGGATTGTTCGTGGTGGTGTTGATTCGCTCGACATGACGATGACAGGCGATACGACGCTGGGAGGAATTGGAACCAGGGGCAATCTGAACGCAAAAAGTCTTGGCAGCGTGAGCATCGCCCAGGTAGAAGCGGGCGGAAACATTGCAATCAAGTCGGATAAAGACATTATTTCAGCGGGCGTGCTGAAGGCTGGTGGGGATATCACGCTGAATGGCGTTAATGTGCGGAGCCTGGATAAAGAGCCGGGTACCGATCAATACAGCGTCATCAATGCGTCCGGCAAGCTGGCAATTGACGCGGCGAAAAGTATTTCGCTTGGCAGCATCAAGGCGAATAACGTGACGCTGGCAGCCCGGGATGGGGCGATATCTGCCGATAGTCTGGAGGCAGGAACTGCGTCGGTGACCAGTGCGAATGGCACATGGCTGAAGAATCTTGAGGCCACTAATGCGACGATCTCGGCAGGCAAGGAAGGTATTGGCCTGACGGGTGCGCGGGTCAAGCAAAACTTGACGCTCAATACATCAGGTGATGTGACGCAAGCACGTGCGCTAGAGCGGGATGCCATTACCGTTGATGGTGATCTGACATACAACCTGGCAAACTCGAGCAAGATCCGCCCCGCCGGTGAGATGCCTGTGCAAATTACCGCTGGCAAGATCATCGAGAACCGTACGGAGGGGGGGCCGGCTAATCCGTTTGCACCACCGCCGCCAGTGACGCCATTGCCACCGCCGCCTCCGCCGGTGACGCCATTGCCGCCACCGCCGCCGCCGGTGACGCCATTGCCACCGCCGCCGCCGCCGGTGACGCCATTGCCACCGCCGCCTCCGCCGGTGACGCCATTGCCACCGCCGCCGCCGCCGGTGACGCCATTGCCACCGCCACCGCCGCCGGTGACGCCATTGCCACCGCCGCCGCCGCCGGTGACGCCATTGCCGCCGCCACCGCCGCCGGTGACGCCATTGCCACCGCCGCCGCCGCCGCCGCTGGTGACGCCATTGCCGCCGCCTCCGCCGGTGACGCCATTGCCACCGCCGCCGCCGCCGGTGACGCCATTGCCACCGCCACCGCCGCCGGTGACGCCTTTGCCACCGCCGCCGCCGCCGGTGACGCCATTGCCGCCGCCACCGCCGCCGGTGACGCCATTGCCACCGCCGCCGCCGCCGGTGACGCCATTGCCGCCGCCACCGCCGCCGGTCCAAGATCCGTCAGTGGCAACGGGATCGCCTGCACCGGCACCAGCTCCGGCTCCAACGCCAAATCCAGATTCGGCAGCGGGACCTGGACCGGGGTCGCCAGCACCGGCACCGGCACCAGCTCCGGTTCCAAAGCCAAATCCAGATTCGATAGCTGGACCTGGATCGCCGGCACCGGCACCAGCTCCGGTTCCAAGGCCAAATCCAGATTCGGCAGCGGGACCTGGACCGGGATCACCGGCACCGGCACCGGCACCGGCACCAGTTTCTGGCCCGGAATCAACACCGGCACCACGACTGGCGACCGAGGTTTATTCGGCATTCCAGAGGGCAATCATGGCGAATCGCGATTTTAAGAAGTCTCAAGCTTCCTACAATCAGATGACCCTGACGCTGCATAAAAAATTGCGAGCCGATTTGATGGATGCGGGTGCTGATCGTTTTGCTGCCTATCAGGCTAGATCCAGGTATGGGATGAGCATGCAGGCAGCGCGCGAATCACTCAACGCTGCAAACCGCGCCCGTAATCAGGCCTGGAGCGATTTGTCCCGCGCTCAAAATAGTTATCGTGCTGAAACGTCTGGCAGTCAAAGGGCTCCTTCGGCCCTACAAGGCTGGTAAGGCACGACTTCCCAAGTCGCTCATGGTGCGCAGTAGTATTTTTTCTGTGAACCATGAGCGTTCAAATTAGCTAGATCTCTCACGCCCTGCGGTCCTGGTGTCTGAAGGGCGTGTCTTGTACATGAAAATCTCATCTAAATTTCTTGCCTCCTGGATTATTGTGTCCGGGGTCTCCGGACTATCTGCGGCTCACGCGCAAAGTGCTCCGGGTACAGCAATCCGTTTTGTGCCTGGCATGTTGCCATCAACCGGCTCGTTGCTTCAAAGCACACCTGACTTGCTGGTTCCCGATGCGCCTCGATCGAATACTCCGGTTGAACCGGTAGAAATACACAAAGCCGCACCGTCAGAGAGTACGAAAGGTGAGGTGATTCACGTCGTGCGCATTGAGGTGGACGATGTGCCGCCGGCATTACAGTCACGCGTCAATTCAATTGTTGCTGCCTATCAGGATCGCAATCTGACTTTTGGCGAGCTCCGTGACATTGCGGCAGAGATCTCTGAGGCCCTTGTTTCGGCTGGAGAGGCGCTGAGTTACGCGATGATTCCTCCGCAGAAGGTCGAGGGTGGTGTGATTCGTATGGCGGTCATTAGTGGCCATCTGGAATCCGTTGTATTAGGAAAAAACAAGTCACGAGTCTCCGATACCGTACTTGAGCGGTATATGCAACGCATCCAGAACGAGTCGACCAATATCGTTCGTGCTCAAGCTGAAATTTCGCGCCTGGCTGATTTGCCTGGCATTGGCGGTATTTCTCCCGTACTGGCAGCTGGCACACAGCCTGGCGGCTCGATCTTGACGCTGGGTATTGCGGCGGAGCCCGCCGTTGAAGCAGTGCTAGTGGCCGACAATAATGGCTCGGAAACCACTGGAAGAAATCGCATCGGTTTTCAGTTCACGGCAAATAGCCCGTTAAAAATAGGAGACCGTTTCCAGTTCATGGGGTATGCCGCCCCCGATATTTTTCAGTTCACCAGTAACAGCAATAGTGGTTACACATTGCTTGGGCGTGCTTCTTACGATTTACCGATCGGCGCAGCGGGTATGCGCGCAGGCTTGGCTTTTGCCCGGGTGAATTACGCGTTGGGCGGGCTTTATAAAGGCATCGGCGATGGCAATGCGAATATCGTTACGCTCTATGCCAATAAGTCATTAATCCGCAAACATAACAATGATCTGTCGTTGAGCGCCAGTCTCGACTACAAATCCATGCGCGACACGATTGTCAGCAGTGACAACAAACGCTCCGATCTTGTCGCTGGCCTTCAAGTATCAGGTAACTACGGCAGCACGTTAGCCGGTCGGCCAAATGCAATTCAATATGAGGCCGGTATCGGTGCTGGCCGGATTGATAATCCCGATCCGTTCTGGGGCGTAAGCACGGATGGAAGGTTCTACAAGGCTACACAAAACGTGCGCGTCACTCAGTCGCTCGTCTCAGACGTGCTGCTTGAAATGGCCTGGAATGGCCAGCAGGCTAGCCGAACGCTCGACTCTGTGGAAAAAATGGCATTAGGTGGCCCAGGTGCTGTACGTGCCTACACGACCGATGCGGCGAGTGTTGATTCTGGCTGGATTGGGTCGGTGGTGCTGAGCACGGGTGTGCCGAAAGTAAAGGGCTTGCGTGCCCAGATTTTTTATGAAATGGCCCACGGTAAGCCGCAGAAATTTGGCGCACGTGGCGTGTCGCCCAGCGTCAATCTCAGCGGCTATGGCGCAGGGCTGAATTACACCGCGGGTAATCGTGCGAATGTCAGTATCAGCTATGCCCGTCCGATCAAAAGTATTGCAGCAGGTGGGCATGCTAGTGGCGCAGTCTGGGTGAATACGGCACTGAAGATATAAAACGCTGGTTTCTGCGTATGCCGATATGGCAGGTCCGTTGGTGAGGGATTAGTGTGGGCCTCTGGTGGCCTCGGGGTTCACATTTGAATCATTCAAGTGATTCAATCCTTCCGGAGGGGCTTGATTACCAGCGATGAAATCACCTCTAGAAAATTCGCGTGCTGTCGTGTGAGGCGTTAGACTGCCATGGAATCAGGCCAGCATAGTCGTATGACCGTGAATGGTCCCGGCCATGCGGCACACTACAGCGAGGTGACGATATGAGAGCGTGCTTTGCCTTATCAGCAGTATCTGTTTTTTCTGCGTCTGCCTGCCTGATCGGCATGAGCGTCGCGTTAAGTTCCGCAGCGCTGGCTGCACCGCCTATCACCATCACATCGCAGGCCGCGCTTGATGGACCGATTCGCTATAGCGTCAAAGTGACATCGGCGCAGTTCGGAAATACTCAAGAAACACGTTCAATCCGCTCGGGCCAGTCTGACGATTACACCTGGAAAACCGTGCCGCCAGGTGGTGCTGTGCCAGTCTCTAGTCAGTGTCCCGGTTATGAATCGATGGCGCTGGATGCCAACGGCGCGATGCTTCGTCAGGTTCAGTTGCGTGTCGCACCGGTGGTCAGCGCTGATGGGACGGCAACTATTCAGTTGAGCTTTCTGGCGCAAACACCGCGCGGCACAAAAGTTGTGACGAAATCAGCTAAAAAATTGAAATGCGCGGATAGCGTGAAACTAAGCCAGATAGTCCGCTTTTCGATGCCGACTGATGGCAGTAGCAAAACGCTTACGTTGAATGACGGAACTCAAATTACGCTCACCGCCCGGCGTTAAACCTTTCGATCTGGCCAGCAAATATGCCGCTTGCAATGCATCGCACCACGATGCATTGCAAGCGGCATGTTGTATCTGCGCCCACCCGCCTATTAAAATGCGGCGCTTGAAACGGGATGGCATCAGTTCGAGCGGGTCCTTTCCAGACGTCGATTGGCGTTGCCTGAACCCGGATTAAGCGACTGGCTTGAACACACATCTGCCTGAACCGGGCACGACCTGTGCTTGTCTATCGATAACGAAACAAACTGCGGAGCCCTCATGGCGGTGTCGCGCGCATGCGTAAAGAAAGCTGGAAAAATAATCGGATGGTTCGCGGTGGTGCTGGCCGTTCTGCTTGCAACATTGACCGTCTTTGTTCTGACCTTCAACTGGAATCATGCGCGTCCGTGGATTAACGACAAGGTGAGCCAGGCCATCGGCCGACCCTTTGCGATTGAGGGCGATCTAAAAATAGGCTGGCATCATCCAGCGGGCGAGAGTGGTTGGCAGGCTTGGGTGCCATGGCCTCGTTTTTCAGCCGAGACCATCACGGTGGCTAACCCGGACTGGGCTCGGGACAAACATTTCGCTACCCTCGAACAGATTTATTTCGATGTGAAGGCATTGCCCTTGTTGGCCCGCGATATCGTCATTCCCGCCATCAATCTGGTTAATCCTTCTGTCGATCTTGAGCGGCTGGCTGACGGGCGCAATAACTGGACTTTCAAGCTGGCTTCCTCATCAGAGCCATCAAGCTGGACGCTTCAGTTGCACGACATTGCTTTTGCCAAGGGCCATGTCAAATATTCCGACCAGAAGAGTAAAACTGACGTGGAGGTCGTGGTCGATACACTGGGCCAGCCTGTGCCATTGGGCGAGGTGATGAAAGCGCAGGAGACTGCGTCGCGCAAAGAGTCGGCCCAAGTGGTGGGCAAACAGGCTGCCAAGCGTCTCGCGGCTCAGGTCGAGACGGCTTCTGTGGCTGCGGCGTCAGCCGCATCCACCGCTTCTGCGCCAGCAGATGCTTCAGCCGCTTTGGCAGTATCGACTGCATCCGTTTCTGGCACCCATGCTGTGACCAAACCCGGCCGCCCAGAAAAAACTGTGCCAACCTATGCAATCGGCTGGACCGTTAAGGGTTCCTATAATCATCAGGCCGTGTCCGGTAAGGGAGCGGTGGGGGGCGTACTGGCCTTGCAGGATGCGAAACGGCCTTTTCCACTTCAGGCCGATGTGAAAGCGGGGGATCTGCATGTCGCTCTGGTTGGCACGCTGACAGATCCCGTCAATCTCGGGGCGATTGATCTGCGTTTGTGGCTGCAGGGTGTCAGCATGGCGCATCTGTATGCGTTGACGGGCGTGACCTTGCCAGACACGCCACCTTATGCAACCGATGGCCGCTTGATCGGCCAGTTCAAACGCGGTGGCAGTGTGTTTCGTTATGAAAACTTTACTGGCCGGGTAGGTGGCAGCGATCTGAATGGCACGCTGACCTATACCGCTCGTAAGCCGCGTCCGTCGTTGCAGGGTGAGCTGGTATCGAACGTCTTGCAGTTCTCCGACCTGGCACCGCTGATCGGTGCTGATAGCAACGCCAGTAAGGCAAAGCGTGGCGATACCACACGCCAGCCCACCGGCCGGGTGCTGCCGGTTGAAGCATTTCGCACCGAGCGCTGGAAGGCGATTGATGCGGATGTGAAATTTACCGGACGTCGTCTGATTAAAGACCCCAGCTTGCCAATTACCAATCTTTACACCCATGTGGTGATGAATAACGGCGTGCTTTCGTTTGAGCCGCTCAGTTTCGGCGTGGCAGGCGGCACGCTGACTTCGACGATTCACCTGGATGGCAGCGCGACGCCGCTGAAAGGACGTTTCTCGACGTCGGCCCGTCATTTGAAGCTCAAGCAGCTTTTGCCTGACGTCAAGACCATGCAAACGGCGCTGGGGGAAATCAATGGAGACGCGGCGCTCTCCGCGACAGGCAATTCTCCTGCGGCGCTGGCGGCCACCGCTAACGGCGAAATCAAAGCGGTAGTGATAGATGGGACGGTTAGCCGCTTGATTATGGAAGCAGCGGGTTTAAACGTCGCCAATGTGGTGTACGAAAAGCTCTTTGATGCCCGCGACGTCAAGATCAACTGTGCAGCAGCGGATTTTGTTGCCACGAATGGTGTGCTTGATTCACGAGTGTTCGCTCTGGATACGGCCGATGCGGTAATCAATATCGACGGCCATGTCAATTTGCGCGATGAATCGATGGATCTGGGCATTCATCCGCATACGAAGGGTTTCCGGGTGTTCTCATTGCGCTCACCGCTTTATGTGAAGGGCACCTTCAAAGACCCACATGTCGGTGTCGATGCGGGGGCATTGATGTTGCGTGGCGGGGCGATGATTGGTCTTGGGTTAATCAACCCGTTTGCCGCGCTGATTCCATTGATCGCGCCGAGCAATAACCAACCGCTGCCTTGTGCTGCGCTGATGTCGGAGATGCGGACTAAACCTGGCGCGCCGCCGCCAGGACAAAAGCAGAAATCCCGCGCGCCGCTACCGTTAAAACCGGTTCCCGATGCGGCCGCTAGCAAGCCTGCCGCACGCAATATCCAGCCTCCCGCAAATGCGGTTGATTACCGGGGCAGCTAGCACGAGGGCCTGAAGAATAAATGCCGTGATGAAATAAAAAATCCTGCCAGCAATATTGCTGGCAGGATTTTTTATTGAATGACTTGTTGCTTTGCGGTTTACTTCGCGGCCTACCTCGGCGTGTTTTTCAGTGAATCACGGATTTCACGCAACAGCAGAACATCTTCAGCGGGTTCCGCTACTTCGGCCACAGCCGGTTTGCGCAGGTTATTAATAAATTTCACCATCAGGAAAATGATGAAGGCAAGAATGACGAAATTGATGGCGACAGTAATGAACGAGCCATAACCAAAGACGGCTACACCAGCTGTCTGTAAATCCTTGTATGACTCAGGATTGCCCTTGAAGCCCTCAGGAATATGGCCGAGCAAAATAAATTTGTTGGAAAAATCGAGGCCGCCGGTTGCAATGCCGACCACCGGCATAATCAGGTCTTTCACAATCGAATTAACAATGGTGGAAAATGCGCCGCCAATAATGACACCCACGGCCAGATCCATCACATTGCCTTTAAGGGCAAACTCCTTGAATTCCTTAATCATGCTCATATGAGATTCCTTATTAAAGTGAGTGGCGCAATGATAGCCAACACACGTTGCAACGGGTAGTTTTTTGTTAATGAAAGGGTTTTGTTAATTAGAGCCCGTTATATTGGCTGTCTGTGCGGCAAAGCTGGCCGGATCCGTGTGGGAGCCGCATAGCAGCACGCCAACTCGTTTGCCTTGCAACGTTTCACGTAAAGGCCCAAGTAGCGCGGCAGTGGCAGCCGCGCAAGCTGGTTCAAGCGCGAGTTTGAGCTGATCGAACAGCATCAGCATGCTGGCGCGCAATTGATCGTCGGTTACGGTGACAAGACCATCAATATGCCGTCGGCATAACTCGTAGCTATATTCCTCGGTGTGCGGTGCCATTAATGAATCAGCAATGGAATGCATCGCACCCATTTTCACCGTGTGATTAGCCGCAAAACTTTTACCCATTGCATTTGATTCTTCCGGCTCGACGCCATAGATCTGCACGCGCGGATTGGCAAGCTTCAAGGCTGTGGCGATACCCGCAGCCAGACCACCACCACCCACTGGCACGATCACCGCATCGAGATCGGGCGTTTGTGTGGCCCATTCGTAACCGAGCGTCGCGGTGCCCAGGATAGTGCGGTAGCCATTAAACGGATGAACGAAATAGCGACCTTCCTCGGCCTCGATACGGCGCACGATGTCAAACGCCTGCGGCCCGGTTCCTGCCATCACGATATCGGCACCATAGCGCTTGCACCACGCGATGCGCGCCGGATGCGCGGAGCGAAACAGCACGACCTTGGCGCTGATGCCTAGCCGCATTGCGGCATAGGCGACTGCAACCGCATGATTGCCACCCGAGACGCACGTGACACCAGCGCTGCGTTGCGCTTTTTCCAGCGCGAGCATATGAGTGAATGCACCGCGCGTCTTGAAGCTGCCGCCTGCCTGAAGCAGCTCGAACTTGAAGTTGACGAGCGTGCCGTCAAGCGATGGAAAATCCAGCCGGTCAAAGGTGGGCGTGCGAGCGACCCACGGTGTCAGGGTGAAATGCTGCGCCGCGATGTCGTCAAGGGTTGGGATCGGCTCACCGTCGATGGTGTGGTCGGTGTGCCGGGGCAGTGCGCTAGACATGGTGTTTTAAGCCGAATGAGGAAGAAAGTGCGGGTGGCCTGGGTGGCTGCAAAGCGGTAGCAAAGCAGCTACAAAGCGACCACAAAGGCTCAAGCCAGTTGCGCGTCAACCGACATGCTATGGATGAACTTTTGCAGAAAACGTTCGCACTCGGTGAGCTGTTCGAGCGCGACAAACTCATTTGCCTTGTGCGCCTGCTGAATATCGCCGGGCCCACACACAATGCTAGGAATGCCCGCTAGCGCAAACAGACCCGCCTCGGTGCCATATGCGACCTTGCGCTTGCTCTGGTCGGCCGTGAGTGCCCGTACGAGTGTAGTAATGGCGGCCTGTTCTGCTTCGTCAAGCCCTGGCGCAGCGGCGATCTGGGTGAACTCGATGGCCGCGGACGCATGTTCGCGCTGCATTTGCGGCAGCAGTGTTGTGCGTGCGTACTGATCTATGCGGGCGAAAATTTCGGCTGGGTTCAGAGTTGGCAGATTGCGGAACTCGAATGTGAAACGGCATTCAGCTGGGACGGTGTTGAGCGAGTTGCCGCCTTCGATCAGGCTGGTCTGTGCGGTGGTGAACGGCACGTCGTAATGCTCATCGAACGGCCCTTGCGCGCGAAACTGGGTGGCCATGTCGCGGATGTGGCAGATCAGACGGGCCGCGTATTCGATAGCATTCAAGCCTTGCGGTGTGAGTGACGAATGCGCCGCATGCCCGCGCACGCAGCACTGGTACGCGTTAATGCCCTTGTGGGCGACAACCGGCAGCATGGAGGTAGGTTCACCGACGATGCAGCCGTCTGGCTTGATGCCACGTTTGAGCAAGTCGTCGATCATCAGCGGCGCGCCGACACAGCCCACTTCTTCGTCGAAGGACAACGCCAGGTGAATCGGTTTGGCCAGTTTCGTGCGCTGCATCTCGGGCACGAGCGTCAGTGCCGCGCCAATAAAACCCTTCATGTCACAGGTGCCGCGCCCATAAAGTTTGCCGTCACGAACTTCTGGCTTGAACGGATCGCTGTCCCAGCGCTGGCCATCGACGGGCACCACATCGGTATGTCCAGACAACACCACGCCGCCGTTGGTCGCGCCGTCATGCGCGGGGAGTGTGGCGAACAGGTTGGCCCACTTGCCGCTTGGATCATGAGTGAGCGTGGCGCTCACGCCGAGCGCACGCAACGCGTCGCGCACGGTTTCGATCAGGCCAAGATTGGGATTGCGGCTGACGGTATCCATGGATACGAGCCGGGTGACCCAGGGCAGTGAGGCAGGGGATGCAGCAGAAGAGGTAGAAGCAGAAGCAGAACGGGCCGACTCAGCAGTTTGAGACATGTTAGAACTCCGGCATACAGAATTTTCGATCATACCCAAAAAGCAGGGGATGGACTAAGGCCCTTATGTAGCAAGGCGCAAGCAGATAAATTCGGCCATCGCCGCAGGTTGGTCGCGGCCGTTTGTATCAACTGGTTTTGCGCACGGGCGCACCGAGCGCGCGCAGCGTTTCCTTGACCGTTGCGACCCGTATCGCCAGATCGGGGCTACGCGTTTCGATACGCAGCTTGTCCTGGCCCGCGAGCTTGATGTGCTTGTGTTTTTGCACCATTTCGATAATGCGCATCGCATCAATGGGCGGATTCGGAATGAACTGCATGCCGATCACGCTTTCGCCTGCGTCGATCTTCGACAAGCCCAGCGGTTTGGCGAGCAGTCGTAGCCGGTGCGTTTCGACCAGCGCCTGGGCCGGCTGCGGCAGCTTGCCGAAGCGGTCGATCAGTTCTTCGTGAATGCTGTCGATCAGGTCATCGTGCTCGCAGCTTGCCAGCCGCTTGTATAGCGATAGCCTTTCCTGGACATCACCGCAGTAGTCGGCAGGCAAGATCGCAGGGGTGTGCAGGTTGATCTCGGTGGTAGCGGCCAGAGGCGCATTCAGATCGGGTTCACGGCCTTCCTTGAGTGCTTTGACGGCATCGTTGAGCATGTCGGTGTAAAGCTGAAAACCGATCTCGTGAATTTCGCCCGACTGCTTGTCGCCCAGCACCTCGCCCGTGCCGCGAATTTCGAGGTCATGCATTGCCAGATAAAAGCCCGCGCCCAGCTCTTCCATCTGCTGGATGGCATCGAGACGCCGCTGCCCCTGCTTGGTCAGGCCTTGCGGGTCATGCACCAGCAGGTACGAATACGCCTGGTGATGTGAGCGCCCGACGCGGCCACGCAACTGGTGCAACTGCGCGAGGCCAAATTTGTCCGCGCGATGAATCAGGATCGTGTTGGCGCTGGGCACGTCGATGCCGGTTTCGATGATCGTGGTGCAAAGCAGGACGTTGGCGCGCTGAGCCACAAAGTCGCGCATCACACGTTCCAGTTCGCGCTCGTGCATCTGGCCATGGGCCACGGCGATGCGCGCTTCGGGAACCAGCGCTTCGAGCATCGCCCGGCGGTTTTCGATGGTTTCAACTTCGTTATGCAGAAAATAGACCTGGCCGCCGCGTTTGAGCTCACGCAGCATGGCCTCGCGGATCACGCTGTCTTCCTCGCGGCGCAGGAAGGTTTTGATTGCCAGGCGCTTTTGCGGCGCGGTGGCGATGACCGAAAAGTCGCGCAATCCTTCGAGCGCCATACCCAGCGTGCGCGGAATCGGTGTGGCGGTGAGCGTCAGCACATCCACTTCGGCCCGCAAGGCCTTGAGCGCTTCTTTCTGCCGCACGCCAAAGCGATGCTCTTCGTCAATGATGACCAGACCCAGCCGCTTGAACTGAACATCGGCTGACAGCAGCTTGTGCGTGCCGATCACGATATCTATGCCGCCTTCGTTAATCTGCTGGATCGACGCGTTGATTTCTTTGGTTGACTTAAAGCGCGATAACTCAGCGATGCGCACTGGCCAATCGGAGAAACGGTCGGAGAAGGTTTGTGTGTGCTGTTCCGCGAGCAGGGTGGTGGGCGACAACAGCGCAACTTGCTTGCCACCCATGACCGCGATAAAGGCTGCACGCAGCGCGACTTCGGTCTTGCCAAAGCCGACGTCGCCGCAAACCAGCCGGTCCATGGGCTTGCCGCTGGTCATGTCGCCAATGACGGCCGCAATGGCCGCGGCCTGGTCGGGGGTTTCCTCAAAGCCGAAACTACCGGCGAATTTCGCGTAATCGCGCGCGTCTAGTGTGAAAGCGTGACCTTCACGCGCTGCCCGGCGGGCGTACAGGTTCAGGAGTTCAGCGGCGGTATCGCGGATCTGCGCGGCGGCCTTGCGCCGTGCCTTGTCCCACTGGCCAGAGCCGAGCGCATGCAGTGGCGCGCTGTCGGGGTCGGCACCGCTGTAACGCGAAATGACATGCAACTGCGCCACGGGGACATACAGTTTGCTGCTGGCGGAATACTCAAGATGCAGGAATTCGGTTTCGCCTTCGCCGAGATCCATCGTCACCAGGCCCAGATAGCGGCCAATGCCATGCTGCGCATGCACGACCGGATCACCCGGCTTCAGTTCGGAGAGATCGCGCACCATCGAGTCGACGTTGCTGGCCTGCTCTTGCCGCCGTCGTCCTGAGCGGCGCGCTAGCGGCCCGTAAAGCTCGGTTTCGGTGATGAGCGCAAGACCTTCGGCGGGCAACGCAAACCCGGTGGCGAGCGGTGCCACGCCGAGCGCAAACGGTGCGCTGGAGGTCAGCCAGTCTTCGTAGCTATCGCTTGATGCAGGCCGTAGCTGATGCTCGGTGAGCAATTGGGCGATGGTTTCACGGCGCCCTGCTGATTCAGCCAGAAACAGCACGCGATTTGGCGAGGTAGCCAGATAAGCGCGTAACGCTGCGAGTGGATCGTCAGCGTGGCGGTCGAGCGCGAGTGCCGGCAGCGGCGTGGCCCAGCCGCTGCTGTTAGAGGGGAGTACAAGGCGAGCAAACGGTTTGGCCAGCGTAAAAAAATCTTCGTCTGAAAGAAACAGCCGTTGCGGCTCAAGAATGGGCCGGTCGCGGTCATGAGACAAAAAGTTATAGCGCTGCCGGGTATCGGCCGTGAAACGCCGGATCGCGGTGTCCATGTCGCCGGTAAACACCAGTTGAGCTCCGGCGGGCAGATAGTGAAACAGCGTGGCGGTATCGTCGAAAAAAAGCGGCAAATAATATTCGATGCCAGCCGACGGGACGCCATTGCCGATGTCCTTGTAGATCGTCGCGCGGCTGGGGTCGCCCTCGAACACCTCACGCCAGCGGCTGCGAAACGCTGTCCGGGCGGCATCATCAAACGGGAACTCGCGGCCCGGCAGCAAGCGCACGTCGCGCACGGGATACAGGCTGCGCTGGGTATCCGGATCGAAGGCCCGGATGGAATCGACCTGATCGTCGAACAGGTCGATGCGATACGGCAACGGCGAGCCCATCGGAAAGAGGTCAATCAGCGAGCCACGCACGCAGTACTCACCAGGACGCACCACCTGGCTCACATGCTCATAGCCAGCGAGCGTCAGTTGCGCCTTGAAGCGCGCTTCATTCAGCCGCTCGCCCTGGCCAAACGAGAACGTGTAAGCCGCCATGAATGACGGCGGCGGCATGCGGTACAGCGCTGTGGTTGCCGGCACCAGCAGGATGTCGCAGCGCTCTTCACCCAGATCGTGCAGGGTGGCGAGCCGCTCTGACACGAGATCCTGATGAGGTGAGAAGGTGTCGTAGGGCAGTGTTTCCCAGTCGGGCAGCAACCGCACCCGCGCTTCGGGGGCGAAAAAACTGATTTCCTGCGAAAGCCGCTGGGCATCGGCGGCGTTCGCGCAGATCACTGCCAGCAGCGGCGCTTGTGCCCGATAGGCCAGGTGATAGCGGGCGATCAGTAGCGCATCGGACGAACCGAATGCGCCATCAAAAGCAAAACGCTGGCCCGTTTTGACGAGTGCGACCGGCGCGGTGGCAGTGCCGGTCGAAAGAGACGAGGGAGACGGGGACTGCGATGAAGCGGCGATGTCTGACATAGGGGGAAAAGGCAGCCGTAGGTTCACAGGTGAGCGGCAAGTTTACGCGTGTCGGGGCCAGGATGGTAAGGCGCTGTTATAAAATCCGCGCTTGACTTTGACTATGAGACGCCCGCCGCTGTGACTTCACGTTTTTTTGCCTTGATTCCGTGTGCGGGTACCGGTAGCCGTTCCGGTGCAGCAATGCCCAAGCAATATCGCAGTGTGGCCGGGCGTGATTTGCTGCATCACACGCTGGCTGCGTTCGACGCCTGTCATGAACTAGCCCAGACACTCGTCGTCATTGCCCCGGATGATGCTCATTTCGATGCGCGCCGTTTTGCTGGCCTGCGCTTTATCGTGCGCCGCTGCGGCGGTGCTTCACGTCAGGCGTCGGTGCTCAATGGCCTGCATGCGCTGGCGGAGTTTGGCGCAGACGACAACGACTGGGTGCTGGTACATGACGCCGCGCGCCCGGGCATTACCCCGGGCCTGATTCGCACATTAATCGGGGTGCTAAAAGATGATCCCGTTGGCGGCATCGTCGCGCTGCCGGTGGCCGATACACTCAAACGCGTCGCCCCCGATAGTGGGGGGCGGATCGCTCGCACAGAAGCGCGTGATGGGCTGTGGCAAGCGCAAACGCCGCAGATGTTTCGCGTGGGCATGTTGCGTGACGCTATTCTGGACGCTCAGCGCAACGGCCATGATCTGACTGATGAAGCCAGCGCCATCGAATGGCTGGGCCATGCACCGCAGCTGGTGCAAGGCAGCTTGAGCAATTTCAAGGTGACCTATCCTGAGGACTTCGATCTTGCTGACGCAATGTTGCGCTGGCAGGGCGGATCCTGAGCCGTTTGGTTCAATTCAATCAACCCGTAACCCAAGGTTTCTCGCTATGGATTTAAGAGTCGGACAGGGATATGACGTGCATGCGCTCGTGCCAGGGCGTCCACTGGTGCTGGGCGGTGTCATGGTTCCTTATGAACGCGGCCTGCTGGGCCATTCAGATGCTGATGCGCTGCTGCATGCACTGACCGACGCGTTGTTTGGTGCAGCGGCCCTGGGCGACATTGGCCGGCATTTTCCAGATACCGATCCGCATTTTGCGGGCGCAGACAGCCGGGCGTTATTGCGTGAATGCGCAGTACGGCTGCAAAAAGCGGGTTTTACGATTGTGAATGTGGATACCACAGTCATCACCCAGGCACCGAAGCTGGCACCGCATATCGACGCGATGCGGGCCAATATTGCGGCTGATCTCAAGCTACCGCTTGAGCGAGTGAATGTGAAAGCCAAGACCAACGAAAAGCTCGGCTATCTCGGGCGAGGCGAGGCCATCGAGGCTCAGGCCATCGCGCTGCTGATGAAGCGCTGAGATTTGAGGCACTGAAGCGCCGTCCTGGCACATTCATTAGAAGGCTGGCTGAATGCCCGAATGCCCGAATGCCTGAATCGAATGTGAAGTCGTTAAAAAAACACCATGTGGCGTATGACCACATGGTGTTTTCTTTTGGCGGGTGCTGGTTGCTTCATGGCTTTGGTGCACGTGTGAAGTGCACGTGTAAAGCACCGCACTCACGCCTTACTTGCCTTCGGCTGCAATGACGAGTGCCGCTGCATTGATAACCGAGGCGATCCGGCCAATGTCACGCAACTGCGTGGAGCTCATTCCTTCGTTGACCAGCGTATCGAAGTGCGATTTCACACAGAAGTGGCACTTGCCGATGATCGAAGCTGCCAGCGCGTACATTTCGAAGCGGCGTTTATCCACACCACCGTGCGTCGCATAGGCATTCATACGCAAACCGGCTGGTTGGGATTTCAGATCGGCATTGCCGGTCATCTCGACATACGGGTACCAGACGTTATTCATGCCCATCAAGGCGGAGGCAGTCAGCGCGCCGTTGGTTTCTTCTTCTGACAGCACACCTGCTTGACGAATCGCCGCGACCAGGGCCGGGCTTTGTGCTGCGAAAGCCGCAGCCAGGGCTACGCCAACCGCATCATTGCCTTCCAGTGACGAGCGGGCAATCGTGCCATCGAGGTTCAAGCGAATATCTTTTGCGTATTCGGGTACGAGATCTTTAATTGCAGATAAGAATTCCATTGATTTCTCCTATCGGGTTGCGGATAAAAAAGCCCGCCCTCTTTTTCAAGTTGGGGCGGGCTTGCACCGTAGATTTACAGTGTTGTGCCGCCAACTGCGCGGTTGCAAGGGCAGAGTTCATCCGTTTGCAGACCATCGAGAATACGCAGCACTTCTTCTGGATTACGGCCAACGTTCAGGTTATTCACTGAAACGTGCTGAATCGTGTTGTCGGGGTCGACGATGAAAGTGGCGCGCAATGCAACACCGGCTTCCTTGTCGCGCACGCCGAGCTGGTCGATCAATTCACCCTTGACATCGCCAAACGCATAGTGATTGAGCTTGTCCAGATCTTTGTGCTCACGACGCCATGCCAGCTTCACGAATTCGTTGTCAACGCTGCCGCCCATCAGGACCGCATCACGTTCTGCGAAATCTTTGGCCAGCTTGCCGAATTCAACGATTTCTGTCGGGCACACGAAGGTGAAGTCCTTCGGGTAGAAATAGATAATTTTCCATTTGCCCGGAAAAGATTGTTCAGTGATGTTTTCAAATGCCGATACGCCGTTTTCTTCGTGATTATTGAACCCCGGCTTGGCAGCGGTGACGGTGAAAGCTTCGAGTTTATCGCCCACGGTTTTCATGCGGAATACTCCTTGATGTGATGGAAAACAGCCTGATTAAGCTACCGGCCTGCTGTAACGTCTGCGTTACATGTGTCGAACTATACATCTATTGCAAACACATTAGCAATAGTTTTTTTATATCAAGACAGGTGGTGGGTGCTATTCAGGAATATTTTGCGGCCGGGAATTCGATTGAAACTTCGAGCCCGCTGTCTTGCGCGCGGTTGCGCAGCCGTAACGTGCCGCGATAACGATTGACCAGCCTTTGCACGATTGCCATGCCAAGGCCGGTGCCATTGGCCTGGGTGCGGGCTGAATCAACGCGATAGAACGGCCGGGTGACCAGTTGCAATTGATCTTCCGGGATACCTGGGCCTTCATCGGCAACCATTAGTTCAACGCCTGCATGTGATACACGCGTTTCCAGCATCACATGCGCGATGCCATCCTCCTCGCTCTGCCCGTACTTGCGGGCGTTCTCGAGCAGATTGTCGATGACCCGGCGGACATCGGTTTCGTTGGCTTCAATGACGGCAGTGGGCGCTAGCCGGGTGGTCAGATGCATACCCTCTTCGTTGCCGATGCGTGTGGCAAGCTCATCTGCGATGACAGACAGATCGACCGGTTCCAGCATTTTTTGCACCGGTCTTGCGTAATCGAGAAAACGGCCAATGATCATGTCCATTTGTTCGATGTCGTCATTCATCGCATCTTTGGTGGACTGATCGGATGGGCTCATTTCGGTTTCAAGCCGCAGACGCGCAAGCGGGGTGCGCAAATCATGTGAAATGCCCGCCAGCATCAACGCGCGATCCGCATCGAGCTGCTCCAGGTCACGCACCATCTGGTTAAAGCTGCGATTGGTTTCCGCTGCTACGCCCATGCCGCGCTCAGGTAATAGCCCCGGAGTCTGCCCTGAACCAACCTTGCGCGCAGCTAGCGCAAGGCGGGCAAAAGGCCGGTTGACCAGGCTAGTAATAAATGCGGCTCCAAACAGCGAGAGCGCTAGCGCGAAAACACCCCATCCAGCCCATTGCAGGCTACTGGCGTTGTCTAGCTGATCGCGGTCAAGCGCGACCCAGTAATCATCTTCGTCAATCTTGAAACTGATCCACACGCCGGGGATATCGTTGACCGACTGCGCAATGATGGTGCCATTGCCGAGCCGTCCACGAATGTCATGCTCGATGAGCCGGTTAAGTGATTCGTCTGGCTGGAGGCGAAATTTGTCGGAGGCTTCACGAGGATAGACGCGCACACCTTCATTGCTTTCCAGATCCTGAAGCAGGGCTCGGCGTAAGTCAGGATCGGAATAGAGCAGGGCTGTGCGTGTGAGCTTGACGATTGCGACGAGCTGTAACGCGACCCGCTGCGCGCGGGGCTCGCGTTCAATCACGCGAAAGCTTTGAAACCAGGCGGCCAGGCTGACGGCGATTAACAGCGCGATTAGCAGAAACGTACGCCAGAAGAGTCCGCCGAACGCGAGTGCCAGGATTCGCCGGTCAAGCCGCATGAGATTTGCCTGGACGCGGGATAGGGCCGGGCGCTTCAGTCTGCGCCATCAGGGATAAACACGTAACCCAGACCCCAAACCGTCTGGATAAAACGCGGGCTACCCGGATCAGGCTCGATCAGCTTGCGCAGACGGGAGATTTGCACGTCGAGACTCCGGTCGAACACTTCGTATTCGCGGCCACGTGCAAGCTCCATTAGCTTTTCGCGCGAAAGAGGTTGCCTTGGTTGGCGCGCGAATACTTTGAGTACAGAAAATTCGCCGGTCGTTAGCGGAATTTCCTGACCGGCTTTTGTCAGCGTGCGTGTAGCGAGGTTGAGAGCGAACTCGCCAAATTCGAAAACTTCGGTGGTTTCGGATGGCGCACCAGGCAACTCGGATGGCGACTGACGGCGTAGTACCGCATGAATTCGTGCCACGAGCTCGCGTGGATTGAAGGGTTTGGGAAGATAGTCATCCGCGCCCATTTCAAGGCCGACGATGCGGTCAACATCTTCGCCCTTGGCCGTTAGCATGATGATTGGCGTCCGGTCATTGTTGCCACGCAGACGCCGGCAGATTGATAAACCGTCTTCGCCTGGCAGCATCAGGTCGAGCACCAGAAGGTCAAAGCGTTCCCGTACCCAGAGCTTGTTCATCGCGGGAGCGTTTTCTGCGACGTAAACGTTAAATCCCTGTTCGCCAAGATAGCGGCGCAGCAGGTCACGCAAGCGTGGATCGTCGTCAACGACGAGAATTTTCGAAGGGTTTTTGATTTCCATGGGCGGCATCTTAGCGCGATTAGAAAAACGGACGCGTTTGCATTCTCGACGAGGTTACAGGCAGTTACAAAATTTACCCGTCCCGCATCATTGAGTAAAGGACGTGCGCGCAGAGTTCTTTACGGAATGTAGTTGTTCGGTAGATACTTCACCCGGCTAAAACGCGAGAGGTGCCGAGGCTGATGGCTAATGGCTGGGATGAGGTGCCATCTGGCGTATCTAAATCCGACGCAGCAATCTGCTGCGCGATGAAGGGAAAACGATGAAGGGAGGGCGGGATTCGCTTGTGTGCCGGGTTGTTGTCGCGCTAACCGTGTCGGGTATGTTCGCAGGCACGCTGAGTGCGGCTCCCGATTCTGCCCGGGCACCTGCAGAGCGTGCGGGCAAGGTGCGTCAGGCTTTCGTGCCGCTTTCAGCAAAACGGCCTCATCCGTCCCGTGCCACCCTTGTTCCGCGCGCTGCATCAGAGGCGGCGACGCCCACCTCAGGCCCCAACGATCCAGAAACACGTTCACGTGATGGACACATGACCCCTGATGAAAGGCGTCTGCTGCGCCAGCATATCGAAGAAGCGGTCCGCGAGCTGTATAAACGTTAAGCACGTTAAGCTGGATCCAAGCGGGAATACCTACTGTGAGCTGACGTAAAACCTGAGCGTTGCCAGATGTCTGAGAAGACGGCAATGGACAATCGAGGTGTGCGGCTTTCTTTAAATCAAATTGCGCACCTACGCCGCTGATATCGTGTGAAGCAATGCAATCGGAAAGCCAGCATGAGGGACAAGAAAAAAGCGGCAACCCATGACAGGTTGCCGCTTTTTTGGGCTTCTTCATCAGAAACCTGGTGCGAGGAGGGGGACTCGAACCCCCACACCATTGCTGGCGTCAGGACCTAAACCTGGTGCGTCTACCAATTTCGCCATCCTCGCAGCCGGACGAAGCAGAAGCGCCTCGCCCGATATCTGGCTTTATTCCTGAAGCAGGCTGCATGCGTAAAACGGTTACATGAGGTGCTGCCCGGGAACAGATCCGTGGAATTCTAACTGAATGATCTGTACTTGTCTGCATTTGCGGCAATAAGACGGTGCTACAATTTTTCCCCCTTTCAGGCGGGGGTTGTTTGCCCTACGCTCGCATCTCTTTCCCGTACCTCTCCCGCATCGCCATTGCCGTGAATTTCGACGATTATTGCCAGCAAAAAGCGGCTCCTCCGGGAAGCAGCACGTATTACGCGTTGAAGCGCGCACCAGCAACCTATCAGCCCCTTCTGACAGCGCTCTTTGCGCTGCGCAAGGAGTTTGAGGAAACAGTCAAGGAGATGAGCGATCCGGCAATCGGCCGCACCCGATTTGCATGGTGGCAACAGGAAATCGCGGCGCTAGCCGCTGGCCAGCCAACGCATCCAGTGTCGCAAGCGCTGGCGGCTCACGCTGAGAAAAACCCGCTGGAATATCCGGCACTGCAAGCGCTGCTTGCTGGCTACGCGATGGATCTCGACCAGGCGCGTTATCTCGACTATCCAAATTTGCGCCGCTATCTCAACAGTGTGGGAGGGGCATTTGCTGTGCTGGTTGCGCGTACTACAGCGCGTGATCCATTGCAGGCTAGTCAATGGGCAGCGCCTTTGGGCGAAGCGCTGATGCTGGCGCAAATCATTGACGAGCTGGGGCGCGACGCCCGGTGTGGACGCATTTATATTCCAGTCGATGAAATGCAGCGCTTCAATGTCATTGCTGCGGACCTGATTAATGGCCGCTATAGCGATGAGTTCACCAGCTTGATGCGGTTTCAGACGGCTCGTGCCCGTGATGCATTGCATCTGGCGCAAAGTACTGTGCCCGCCGCAGAGCGGCGCTGGCAAGGTACCTTGCGCGCGCAGGTCGCGTTAGCACTTGCGCTGCTCGATGAAATTGAGCGGGACGGCTATCAGGTGCTGCATCAGCGAGTTGCACTGACGCCGATTCGCAAGTTGTGGATTACGTGGCGCGCGACGTATGCGTCTTGAGACGTCTTGAATCGGGCGGTACGGCCTCGCACGGTTCATCAATCGTTTCCGGTTAGCTGTTGTATTTCAGGCGGGTAAGTTGCTCGGCCTCGTTAGCGAGCAGGCTTGCGGCATCGCGGAGAGCTGTTTCCAGGGTCATGGGCCCGGCGGCTGGCGAGAAGCATCCTGCAAAATATTCGGCCAGGAACGGCAGTGCTGCAGCGTCGACGGCACCAGAAAGTAACGTGGTGGGCACGCCCGCTGCATGGGCGTGACGGCAGGCGATAAACGGTGCTTTGCCGTGTAGCGTTTGCTGGTCCGAACGGCCTTCGCCGGTAATCAGCCAGTTTGCTCCGTCAAGCGCTGTATCGAGCCCGATATGACGGGCCACCACCTCCGCACCTGATTCGAACTGGGCTCCCAGCATCCGTAGCGCGAATCCGAGCCCACCTGCCGCACCCGCTCCGGGCATTGTGCTGGCGGAGCGGCCTAAGGCGGACTCCAAAAGCTCTGCGTAATGTGCGAGTACGGTGTCCAGAGATTTGATCTGGTCGGGCCTCACTCCTTTTTGCGGGCCAAATACGGCAGTCGCACCCTGTTCGCCACTTAGCGGATTGTTCACGTCAGACATGGCGATAAATGAGGTCTCTGCCAGCCGTGTGTCGAGTTGCGAAACGTCAATACGTGCAAGGTGCGCCAGTTGCGCAGGCACAGGCTGTAGTTCGTTGCCGTGAGCATCAAGAAATCGCACGCCTAGCCCGGCGAGCAGACCCGCTCCACCATCATTGGTGCTGCTTCCGCCAAGTGCGACAAAAAACTGCCGTACTCCGGTGTCCAGCAACGTGCGAATCGCATCGCCCATGCCACACGTGCTGCGGTTCTCGACAGGAATACCCATGCCGATGGGGTCGGTGATACCCACTATTTCTGCGGTTTCGATTACGCCATGGCCATCGGTTAGCAGCCCTGTTGCAGCCTGACGCAATACGCCAGCGGCACCTCGTACCGTTAGCACCTGCCGCTCGCCACCATGAACAAGCAGCGCATCCAGCGTGCCTTCGCCGCCGTCGGCCATTGGGCAGATGCGGATCACGGCATCTGCGCACGCACGCTGGATGCCAGAGGCAATGGCCCGCGCGGCTTCTTCTGCGCTGAGTGAACCTTTAAATGAGTCGGGAGCGATAACGATGACGGGCGCAGATAAGGAGTTCGGCATGACGTGCTGGGCCAGAAGAGAGTAACGGGGCACCAGCTTAGCAGCACGGGAAGGGCGGCAAAATACGCCAGATGGCATAGTCAGAATTGCTCAGGCAACCCGTCGAAGATGTGCTGCGGGTGGGGCAATATCGGCGTGGCGCTGGCCCCGGGCGAGTACGCCAGGGCTAGTGGGTAAAAAAGATAAAAAATGAATCCGGGTTGAGGCTACGAATAGTTTGCTAATATATCGGGCTCTTTACGCCCAAACCGTGTCGCGTGTATGCCCAGGAGGCTTGTAGCGAAACGCACGCAACAGAATGTAGCGACATCGGCAGGCACGGGAAAGATAACTGATTCGCTCGAATAATTTTAGGACGATTGAAGCCATGTCTAACGCTGTTGAAAACCTCGGCAAGCTGGAACGCCGTGTGACGATTTCCCTGCCCAAGGATGTTGTGCAGAAGGAAATCGATTCACGTATTCGCCAACTGGCGAAAAATGTGCGCATGCCGGGTTTCCGCCCGGGCAAGGTGCCACTCAAAATGGTCACGCAGCAATATTCGGGGCAAGTTGAAGCCGAAGTGCTAAGCGACAAGGTTGGCAAGCAGTTTTTTGATATCAGCCGGGCTGCTAATCTGCGCGTGGCTGGCCAGCCAAGTTTCAGCCCGAAGGAAGATGCGGCTGACACCGATTATGCTTTCGACGCAACGTTCGAGGTATATCCGGAAGTGAAGCTGGGCGACATTGCCACGGCTGAAATTGAACGGACACAAACCACCATTGGCGACGCTGAGATCGACCGTACGCTGGAAATTTTGCGTAAACAGCGCGTGCATTTCCATTCGCGCGGCGAAGCTGGTGAGCATGGTGACGGCGGCGCTGATACAGCAGCGAAAGAGGGTGACCGCGTGACACTGGACTTCGTTGGCAAGATCGACGGCGAGGTGTTCCAGGGGGGGAGCGCTGAAGATTTCGCGTTTGTGCTCGGCGAGGGCCGCATGCTGCCAGAGTTTGAAACAGCTGCAACGGGCCTGAAGGTTGGTGGCACACGCGAATTCGATCTGCACTTCCCCGAGGACTATCACGGCAAGGACGTGGCTGGCAAAACCGCACAATTCACCATTACGGTAAAGAAAATCGAATGGCCGCATCTGCCTGAGATCGGTGCAGATTTCGCTCGCTCGCTTGGCGTGGCAGATGGTGATCTGACCAAGATGCGTGCAGAAATCAAAGACAATCTTGAGCGCGAAGCGAAACGCCGCATGCAGGCGCTTGCCAAAAATCAGGTAATGGACGCACTGCTGAAGATTGCTGAGCTCGACGTGCCGAACGCGCTGGTCGAACAAGATCAGCAGCGGCTGGTTGAAATGACGCGTCAGGATCTGGCCCAGCGTGGTGTGCCAAATGCAGCAGATGCGCCGATTCCGGCCGAAATGTTCAAGGAACAGGCCGAGCGCCGCGTGAAGCTTGGGCTTGTGCTGGCTGAACTGGTTAAGGCGCATGAGCTTCAGGCCAAGCCGGAGCAGATTCGCGCCGAAGTCGATGAATTTGCCAAAAGCTACGAAGATCCGAAAGAAGTAGTCCGCTGGTATTATTCCAACCAGCAGCGCCTGGCTGAAATGGAAGCCTATGTTGTTGAAGCCAACGTCGTTGATTTCGTTCTCAGCAAAGCTCGCGTAACTAACAAAGACGTGACTTTCGAAGAACTCGCAAGCGCGACAGCGCAGGCATAAGTCAGAAAAAAGCGTCCAGTCTGCCGTAACGGCAACCTGGACGCCATTTTTTGGTTCCGGTTATTTCCCGAAAAGGATTCATTGCATGACCTTTCGCGCTCAAACGCTGGATACTTTGACTTCCCAGGCATCGCGGGATCTTGAAGCACAGGCGCTCGGACTGGTGCCGATCGTGGTCGAAACGAGCGGTCGTGGTGAGCGTTCTTACGACATCTACTCACGTCTGCTCAAAGAGCGGCTGGTGTTTCTGGTCGGTGAAGTCAATGACCAGACAGCGAATCTTGTTATCGCGCAGTTGCTGTTCCTCGAAAGCGAAAATCCAGACAAGGACATCAGTCTGTATATCAACAGTCCGGGTGGCTCCGTATCGGCAGGCATGGCCATTTACGATACGATGCAGTTCATCAAGCCGGATGTATCTACCCTTTGCATGGGGCTCGCTGCAAGCATGGGCGCGTTTCTCCTGGCTGCAGGTGCTAAAGGCAAGCGATTTACATTGCCGAATGCGCGCATCATGATTCACCAGCCGCTTGGCGGCGCACGTGGGCAAGCATCCGACATCGAGATCCAGGCCCGCGAAATTCTGTATTTGAAAGAGCGTTTGAACCAGTTGCTGTCGCAGCATACTGGGCAACCGGTTGAACGTCTGGCTCGTGATACCGACCGTGATAATTTCATGTCCGGAGATGACGCCCAGACTTATGGGCTAGTCGATCAAGTGCTGCACAAGCGTCCATGATTTACCGTTGCCCCTCACGTGCAGCATGAGGGGCAACGACCAGGCAGTGAACGCAGTAATCGAAACCCGTCCTGAGCGCCTGCGGCAAACGCCGTTCCAGCTTTGTACGCCCGAATCCATCGGAAACAGGGTCGTGCAAGCGGCGTATCATGTCATTCCAGCGTCCAGAGGCTCTACATCTATGGCGGACAAAAAAGGTTCCAGCAGCGAAAAGCTGCTCTATTGCTCGTTTTGCGGCAAGAGCCAGCATGAAGTCAAAAAGTTAATTGCAGGCCCGTCGGTATTTATCTGCGATGAATGCATTGATTTATGCAATGAAATCATTCGTGATGAAGTGGCCGGTGCAGGTATCGAATTGGGCCTGTCGAAGTCTGACTTGCCGAGCCCGCAGGAAATCCGCGAAATACTTGACCAGTACGTGATTGGCCAGGAACGTGCGAAGAAAATTCTCGCCGTCGCTGTGTACAACCACTACAAGCGCCTCAAGCATCTCGACAAAAAAGATGAAATTGAGCTCTCAAAGAGCAACATCCTGCTGATCGGCCCTACCGGTTCGGGCAAGACGTTGCTGGCGCAAACCTTGGCGCGGCTGCTGAATGTGCCGTTCGTGATCGCGGACGCGACCACGCTCACCGAGGCAGGCTATGTCGGTGAAGATGTCGAGAACATCATTCAAAAATTGCTGCAAAACTGCAATTACGAGGTCGACAAAGCTCAGCGCGGCATTGTTTACATTGATGAAATCGACAAGATCAGCCGAAAGTCAGACAACCCATCCATAACGCGTGACGTGTCAGGCGAGGGCGTGCAACAAGCGCTCCTGAAGCTGGTTGAGGGCACGATGGCGTCAGTGCCGCCACAGGGTGGCCGCAAGCACCCTAATCAGGATTTCATCCAGGTAGACACGACCAATATTCTGTTCATCTGCGGCGGCGCTTTTGACGGTCTGGAAAAAGTGATTGTTGACCGTACAGAAAAAACGGGTATCGGTTTTGGGGCTAGCGTAAAGAGTAAGCAGGATCGGGATGCGGGTGAGGTGTTGCGCGAAGTTGAGCCAGAAGACTTGATCAAATTTGGCTTGATTCCGGAACTGATCGGCCGTCTGCCTGTAGTTGCAACGCTTGGCAAGCTGGATGAAGCGGCGTTGATGACGATCCTTGTCGAGCCCAAGAATGCACTGCTCAAGCAGTACCACAAGCTCTTTGCGATGGAGCACGTCGAGCTGGAAATTCGCCCGGCCGCGCTTCAGGCTGTCGCGCGCAAGGCGATCCGGCGCAAGACGGGCGCACGCGGCTTGCGTTCAATTCTTGAGCAGGCGTTGCTGGACGTGATGTACGAGCTGCCCACGATGAAAGATGTCAGCAAAGTCATCATTGACGAGAACGTCATTGATAGCGATGGCAAGCCACTCCTGATCTACGAAGACACACCGAAAGTAGCAGGATCAAACTAACCGGCTTTTTCAGCTCCGCAAAAAAGCCGTTCATGGCGACGTGAACGGCTTTTTCGTTTATCTTGTATTCAGAACGGGTTCTTTCGGGGGGCACTGTACTTTTCCCACACGCACAGGCTTGCAATCGTTTCAGCAGGCCTCACTTATCGAACGAACTGATTCCACTCATGGGGAAATGAAATGTCAGGAACCCAACTCCTTCCTCCGGAACAAATTACGCTTCCGCTGCTCCCGCTGCGTGATGTCGTAGTGTTTCCACACATGGTGATCCCGCTTTTCGTTGGGCGCCCGAAATCAATCAAGGCGCTCGAGGCGGCGATGGAGGGTGGCAAGCACATCATGCTTGTCGCACAAAAAACCGCGGCGAAAGACGAGCCCACTGAAAAAGACATGTATGAAGTAGGGTGTATCGCCAACATCCTGCAAATGCTGAAGCTGCCCGATGGTACGGTAAAGGTGCTGGTAGAAGGTCTTCAGCGCGCCAGGACAGTTTCGATCGAAGAGCAGGAAACGCAATTTTCCTGCGATGTCGTGCCACTCGAACCCGACCATGCTGATAACGCTGAAACCGAAGCGCTACGCCGCGCCATCGTGTCCCAGTTCGATCAGTATGTGAAGCTGAACAAGAAAATCCCCCCAGAAATTCTGACTTCGCTCTCCGGCATCGACGAAGCCGGGCGCTTGGCCGATACCATCGCCGCGCACCTGCCGCTCAAAATCGATCAGAAGCAACACATCCTTGAAATGCTTCCGGTTATCGAACGGCTTGAGCATCTGCTCGCACGCCTCGAAGCGGAAATTGACATTCTCCAGGTGGAAAAGCGTATCCGTGGGCGCGTCAAACGCCAGATGGAAAAGAGTCAGCGTGAGTACTATCTGAACGAGCAGGTCAAGGCGATCCAGAAAGAGCTGGGCGAGGGTGAGGAAGGTGCCGATCTCGAAGAACTCGAAAAGCGCATCACGGCTGCCCGCATGCCGAAGGAAGCCAGGAAAAAGGCTGACGCCGAGCTGAAAAAGCTCAAGCTGATGTCGCCCATGTCGGCTGAAGCCACTGTCGTGCGTAACTACATTGATACGCTGATCGGTTTGCCATGGCGCAAAAAGAGCAAGGTCAATAACGACTTGCCGAATGCCGAGCGTGTTCTCGATGAAGACCACTTTGGTCTTGAAAAGGTGAAGGAACGCATTCTCGAGTATCTCGCGGTGCAACAACGGGTGGACAAGGTTAAAGCCCCGATTCTCTGCCTCGTTGGGCCGCCAGGCGTGGGTAAGACTTCGCTGGGGCAGTCCATCGCCCGTGCGACGAACCGTAAGTTCGTGCGGATGGCGCTGGGTGGGGTGCGCGACGAAGCAGAAATTCGTGGCCATCGCCGGACGTATATCGGGTCGATGCCAGGCAAGATTTTGCAAAGCCTGGCCAAGGTTGGTGTGCGGAACCCACTGTTTTTGCTCGACGAAGTCGACAAAATGGGAATGGATTTCCGCGGCGACCCGTCGTCGGCATTGCTCGAAGTGCTTGATCCTGAGCAAAACCATACGTTTGCCGATCACTATGTCGAGGTCGATTTCGATCTGTCGGATGTGATGTTCGTGGCGACGTCGAACTCGCTGAATATCCCGCCGCCATTGCTCGACCGGATGGAGGTGATCCGTCTGTCGGGTTACACGGAAGACGAGAAAGTCAGCATTGCGCAACGCTATCTGTTGCCCAAGCAGAAAAAGAACAACGGTCTCAAGCAGGGCGAGATCGAAGTTTCGGAAGATGCGATCCGCGACATCATTCGTTATTACACGCGCGAAGCGGGCGTCCGTTCGCTTGAGCGTGAAATTTCGAAGATTTGCCGCAAGGTTGTGAAGATGCTGTTGCTGAAGAAGGCTGAAGGTGCAGTCAAGGTTGACGGCAGCACCCTCGATACTTTCCTCGGCGTGCGCAAGTATGACTTCGGTCTGGCGGCCAAAGAGAATCAGGTTGGTCAGGTAACCGGTCTTGCGTGGACAGAAGTGGGCGGCGATCTGCTGACCATCGAAGCCGCTGTTATGCCAGGCAAGGGCAACGTGATTCGTACCGGTTCGCTGGGTGACGTGATGAAAGAGTCGGTTGAAGCGGCTCGTTCGGTGGTGCGTTCACGCTCGCGTCGGGTTGGCGTCAAGGATGAGGCTTTCGAAAAGCAGGATATTCACATTCACGTGCCAGAAGGGGCGACACCCAAAGACGGTCCTTCAGCCGGGATTGCGATGACTACGGCTCTGGTGTCTGTGCTGACGGGTATTCCTGTCCGGGCGGATGTTGCGATGACCGGCGAAATCACGTTGCGCGGTGAGGTTCTGCCTATTGGTGGCCTGAAAGAAAAGCTGCTGGCAGCTCATCGTGGCGGTATCAAGCTCGTGTTGATTCCGGAAGAAAACGTCAAGGATCTGACGGAAATTCCGGATAACGTGAAAAATGCGATCGAAATCGTTCCGGTTCGCTGGATCGACAAGGTGCTGGAACTCGCGCTTGAACGTGTACCTTCGCCGCTGCCAGATGAAGAACCCAAGGCACCGGCTGCTGCAGTGGTTGAACCAGCAAAAGAGGCTGCCGCAACCGAAGTCGTCAAGCATTAATCCAGGCATTAACAACGAGTTATCTGGATGACCTAACCCGCAGCTTCGTCTGCGGGTTTTTTTTGTGTGCCGAGCATGGGCGCACTCTAGTGGATGCAAGTCCCACCGCGAGTTGATCATAGCGACCGCGCCATTAAACGCGTGCGGACCATTGCATACTTCGACCGTCTCGGCGTGCCTCGCCTCTCATAACCTCAACTTTCTGAACCGCCCGGTGCGGCCCCGCATGCCGGGTGATGGCAGAGGCGCAGTCACAGATGATGGCCCCTATGCCGCTCCAAAATTTCGCTGAATCAGGCTCGGCATGCTTGATGAGCGTTGCTTGACACCCGGGTTTCGGCCAATTCTAATGAGGCGCTTTGCGGGCTTGCGGTACGTGATAACGCATCCGGCCGCTGGGATTTTGGCCTCGCTGGCACAGGCTCACCGTTGTTCCATTCAATGACGTTTTTGGGGGCTGGAATGAATAAAACAGAACTGGTTAACCACATTGCACAGCAAGCCGAAATATCAAAAGCTGCCGCGGGCCGTGCGCTGGATGCAGTCATTGGCGGTGTCAAAAGTACGCTGAAAAAGGGCGGGTCGGTTACGGTAGTCGGTTTCGGTACGTTTGCAGTGAGCAAACGCACCGCTCGAATCGGACGCAATCCACGCACGGGAGCCGAGGTCAAAATTAATGCCGCTGCCGTTCCTAAATTTAGGGCTGGTAAAGCGCTAAAAGATGCATTAAACTAGCAGGCTTGCTGGTTGCGAAAGCCGCCAGCAATCAAGCACCAAAAAGTCGAGTCGTGGAGCGGGTGCTTAGCTCAGTTGGTAGAGCGGCGCCCTTACAAGGCGTAGGTCGGGAGTTCGAGCCTCTCAGCACCCACCAGTTCCAGATTCGCAGGTAATAAGGAGTGGTAGTTCAGTCGGTTAGAATACCGGCCTGTCACGCCGGGGGTCGCGGGTTCGAGTCCCGTCCGCTCCGCCAGACAAAAAAGCCCGTTGATTTTTCAACGGGCTTTTTTTATGGTGCCTGATTTTTATCTGGACTCGTATCCGAATCCAGTTCCAGTTTCCATACTCCTCGTCCTGACGCTACTAGCGCTCCCGCAGCGCTTCTTTGCTCTTGTTAAACGGCTTGATCAGATAATCCAGCACGGTTTTCTGTCCGGTGTGGATATCCACCGAGGCAATCATCCCTGGCACGATGGAAAAGCGCTGGCCTGCCTTGTTGCTCAGGTGGTCAGCGTCGGTGCGGATATACACCCGGTAGTAATAGCTGTCGCGCTTTACGTCGTCCTGGATGGTATCCGGCGAAATGGTGACCACGTGCCCCGGCAGGCCACCGTAGATTGAATAATCGTAGGCGGTGATTTTCACGCTCGCAGCCTGGCCTGGGTGAATGAATGCGACGTCGCGTGGGGCGATGCGCGCTTCGATGAGCAACTTGTCGCCCAGCGGCACGATCTCCATCAGCTTGCCATTCGGTGGCACCACGCCACCCACCGTAGTAACCGCAATATCTTTCACTACGCCACGGACTGGCGAGGTAAAAGTCAGCCGGGTTAACGAGTCATTGCGGCCGCGTGTCACCGAGCGTTGCGACTCGATCTCGGCATTCGCGCGCGCCAGATCTTCACGTGCCTTGACCAGATACTGGGTGCGCAAATCCGTGGCTTTGCTTTCGAGTTCGTTGGCCTGACGTTCAAGGCGCAGCACTTCGACATCGCTAGCCGCGCCTCGTGCTACCAGCGGCCGGGTCAATGCCAGCTCACGCCGCACCAGCGACAATGCCTGGCCGATCCCGCTCAGGCTGCGGGCGAGGCTGTCGCGCCGCGACTGGTACAACGCGGTTTCGCTGCGGACAAGGTCGGCATCTTCCTGCACCTCTGGCGGAAACACTAACGGCGTGTGATTCACTTCGGCTGATAGCCTGGCTGCCATCGCCTGCGCGGCACGCATTTTTGAGGCGCTTTCGCCGACGGCCGCTTCGTTGCGGGTGCGGTCCATCTGGGCGAGCACTTGCCCCGCCTGAACGATATCGCCCTCCCGAACCTTGAGCTGAACCAGGATGCCGCCTTCGAGCGACTGGATCACCTGTTCTTTCGACGAAGGCACGACTTTGCCGGTTCCGGCTGAAACCTCTTCGAGCCGGGCTTGCCAGGCCCACAGCAAAAACGCAAGCAGCAGCGCGCTAATCAACCACACGATCAGAGCCGAACGAGGCAGTGGGTCACTGGGTGGCCGCATCCTGGCGGTGCCCGCTGTAGCAGAAGCAGACGCTGGAGCGGTGGCCTCAGACGTAGCAGGGCGCTGCGTGGTGACGCTTGCTGTGATGGTGTGGGCTGAGTCCTGCTGGGTTGAAGTCATGCGGCAAGCTCTCCGAGCACCTGTTCTTTCGGGCCATCCATGATGATGGTGCCTTCATCAATCACGATAATTCTGTCGACCCATTTCAGTACTGCCATGCGATGTGTGGCTACCACCAGCGTGCGGGAGGGCAGCCAGTTGTGGATCGCGTCAATCACGTGGCGCTCGGTTGTGTCGTCGAAGCCTGCAGTTGGTTCGTCAAGCAGCACAATCGACGACTCACGAAGCAGTGTGCGGGCCAGCAGCAGCGCTTGCCGCTGACCTCCTGACAAACCTTGGCCGCCTTCGCGCACGACGGCGTCGAGCCCTTCCGCGCGGGAGCGGACAAAAGCCGCTGCGCCCGCCATTTCCAGCGCGCGCAGCACCTGTTCGTCGGATGCCTGCGGCATGCCCATTAGCACGTTGTCACGCAGCGTGCCGTGGAATAAAAACGCATGCTGGGTTAGCAGGCTCATGTCGCGCCGTAGGTCGGCGGGGTCGATCAGGCCGAGCGTCACGCCATCCAGCGCAATGCCTCCTTGCTGCGGTATTTGCAGCCCCGCCAGCACTTGCAGCAAGGTCGATTTGCCTGCGCCCATACGCCCCAGGACGGCGACTTTTTCACCTGCCTGAAGTTTCAGTGTGGCAATAGAGAGCGCTGGCTGGGGGTCGCTTTTGTCATAACGGAACTGCACCGCTGAGAGCGTGTAAGCGCCGTGCAGCGCAGCCTTGTGCACCCGGTGCGCATGCTCGGGTTGATCGACCGGCTGGCGCATCAGTTCGTCTAGCCCTTTGCGCGCGACCTTCGCCTGTTGCCAGCGCGAGAAAAATCCGGATACCTGAGACAACGGTCCAATCATGCGAGACGAGAGGATTGAGGTTCCCACCAGCGCACCGGTCGTCATCTCGCCTTTCATCACCAGATAGCTGCCTACCAGCAGTACTACGGCGTAGACGATGCTTTGCACCTCTTGCGTCCAGGTCATCAGCAGGCTGGTCAGAAGCCGCTGACGCATGCTGATGCCGGCGCTGACCCGGTTGACCTGGTTCCACTGGCTTTCGAAACGGGCTTCGGCGCGCAGCAGTTTGATGTCTTCGATGCCTTGCACCGCTTCGACCAGCATCGCATTGCGTAGCGCTGCCTCACGCAAACCGGCGCTCGAAAGCCGCGCCAGCGGGCGCTGGATCAGCAGCCCCGGAATGATGAGTAGTGGCACGGCTGCCAGCACCACTAGCGCGAGCGGCCCGCCCACCAGCCACAGCATCACCAGAAACAGCAGGAAGAACGGCAGATCAGCCAGCGCATTGATGGCGGTGGAGCTCAGCAGCTCTCGCACCTGTTCCAGCTCGCGGATCTGTGCGATAAACGAGCCGGTCGATTTCGGCCGGGCCTCGTTGCGCAATCGCAGCGCATGGCCAAACACCACATCGGAGAGCGCGAGGTCGGCGCGTTTGCCCACGGTGTCGGTGAGATGGGTGCGGGCCACACGGAGCGAAAACTCAAACACGATCGCCAGAATCACCCCGGCAAACAGCACCCAGAGGGTCGACTCCGATTGCGATGGCACGACCCGGTCGTACACCTGCATCGAAAAAATCACGCCTGAGAGTGCCAGCAAGTTGGCGAATAACGAGGCGGCGATGATGTCGCCGCAGCGGCGCCAGTCGCGCAACACGATCTGCCAGAACCAGTTCTTCTGGTACGGCTTGATGTAATCGTCGACCCGGGCATCCGGCACTGCGCTTTGCGGTTTCAGCAGCAGCACGCGGGTAGTGCGCTGGCGTAATTCGGCGATGGGCAGGTCGGTCTCCAGCCCAAGATCCTGGCTGAACAGCACCCCGGCGCGCCCGGTGTCATCCATCGTGCGCACCACGCCGACCTGGCCATCGGCAAATTCGATTAACAGCGGCAGACGCCACGGGTTTAGCCAGTCGTCGCTCAGCGGCACTTCGCGCAGCGCGAGTCCAAGCTGGCGCGCCATGGGTTCCAGCAGCGTGTCGAGTGGCATGCCGCGCTCCCACGCCAGCGCGACGCGCACGTTTTCGGCGGAAGCACTGAGACGGTAATGCCGGGCGACGACCAGCATCGCCTCCAGCCATGAGGTGTAGGGCAGTGGTGAGGTCATGGCAGCAGGTTCATTCCCTGAACGGTTCGATGGTTCAGGCCGTAGAACTCGCGTCCCAGGCCCGTGGCACCGACATAGCTGACGACGCTGAGCCAGAATTCGTGGCGCGCCATCTGCTCGTCGGTTTGTGCCTGATAGAACTCTTGCTCTGCGTTGAGCAAGTCGATGATCGAGCGCGTGCCGAGCTTGTATTGATCCCGGTAAATATCGCGCGCCTGTTCAATGCTTTTTTTGCGCTGGATCTGGATTGCTATGGTCTCCCTGGCACCCAGCGCCTGTTCACGAAAAATCCGCGCCTGGTCGTTGCTTTCCAGCCGCACCAGTTCGATTTGCTGGCGCGAGGCTTCCATCGCGCTGGTGGCGGCACGCACTTGCGCGTTTAGTGCGCCGCCCTGAAACAGCACCGACGACAAATTAATCATCAGCGCGCGGTAGGTGCCGTTGTGTTGCAGCGTCGATGGATTCACGCCATTGATGCTCCGGTTCACTGAGGCTTCGAGCGAGATGGTGGGCCAGCGCTGGGCTTTGGCGAGCAGTAGTTGCGCGGCCGCTGCGCGTTGTTCGGCCTGGGCCACGAGTACTTCGGGGAGCGCATCGGTTTCGGGTACCTGGTTCCAGTCGAGTGCGTCGGCCTGGAGTTCGGGTAACGCACCGATTGCGGCGGGCACCGGCGCGCCGATAAAGGTGCGCAGACGCTGGCGCGTTTGCTGTGACAGGGTTTTGATCTGCAGCAAGCTAGCGCGGGCACCCTCGACGCGCGATAGCGCCTGAACCGGATCGGAGCGCGTGCTGACGCCTGCGCTGGCGCGCAGGCGAGCCATCTCCAGCACGCGTTCGAGTGCGGCCAGTTGCTGCTCTGCGATGGTTTGCAGCGCTTGATAGCGATGCGCATTCACCACGGCTTCGGCGGTTTGCCGGGCAATCTCGTCGATCTGCCGGAGCACTTGCGCCTGTTGCCGGTTCAGCAGCGCCTGGGCTTGATCCACTGAGCTGGACACCTTGCCAAAGTCGTAGATCGTCTGGGTGATGGTGGCGGACACGGAAGAGCCATTGCCGATCTGAGTGTTGCTGTCGCTGCCGCCTACCCCCACGCGCACTTGTGGGTAATAACCCGCGCGCGCGACGCTGACGCCCGCTGCTTGTTGCCCTAGCGTGGCGATATTGGCCGCAATCGACGGATGCCAGCCGACCGCCATCTGGACGGCTTCATTGAGCTGTATCGTCGGCGCGTCGAAGGTTTCGCGGCGCAAGGGCTGGGCCCGTGGGCCGTCCGAGAGCTTGACCAGCGCGCTAGGTGCGAGCACCTGTGAGTGTTCGTCGGTATCGCTTAACGGTTGCAGAAGACTGGGTAAAGAAGGTAAGCGGGGTAATTCCTGAGCGCCGACCGAGCCGCACGCGAACGCCAGCGTCAGCATGGCGTTGCCCCTTGTCATCCATTTCATGGTTCTGATGCCGGGTTAAACGACGTTTAATGGATGATTCGCCAGCAGTGTGGCGAGGTCATCGTGATGCACGGGAGGGGCTGCGGCGTCAGGGAAATTGACTACGTCGGGTGTGGCTTGGGCGTGCTCCGGCGCGACATCGGCAAGGGTGATGCTGGCAGCGAGGCTGGGTGTCGCGGCTTGGGTTTCGTCTGCGGCTTGGGCCTCGTGCGTGGCATGCGGCGGTTTCAGCCGTGGCTCCGCAAGCGCTGCGCCAGGGGATGCCGCCGCGTCGGCCAGGAGCTCGGCGCTCGGATGGCTGGTGGGCGCAGGCGACAGTAGTTCATGCAGGCCGGGACGCGTCGCATGAGCGGGTATAGCGGCTTCGTGTGACGGCATTTCCTGCGCGAACGCGCTCATGCGTGGCGCGACATGCAGCGCTGGATGGGCCGTTTCGGTCGCGGCAATCAGTTCGCTGGACAGCATCGCTGGAGCAGCGGTGCTGTCAGCCGCGCTGCGAACGAACAGGGCGGTTTCGTCATGCAGTGGCGCGATTGGTGCAGCGGGTGCAGCGAGTTCGGTTTCGCTGATGCTGGCACTGTGGCGCGCCAGCGGCTCGGTCTCGGCGAAGCTGGCAGCGTTGACGCTCATCGCGGCATCATCCGCAAGCGCTTGCACGGGAAGTGGCAAGCCGCCGCTTATGATCGTCGTCTGCGCGTCAAATCCATTGCCTGCACTATCAATGACGCTGATTTGCACAGAGATGTTATTTACAGTGCTGATCGACATTCCGGCGAACAGCTTGGCAGGGAATACAACTGACCAGTTGCCCGTATCCGGATCAATGGAAACCTGCGCGTCCATACCCAGAATGGTGACCGTGACGACCTGCGTCGCGCTGAGATGCGCACCGATTACTTGTCCGCTCACCATTAAACCGTTGATCTGAGGCTGGCCGGGCGTGTAATGGATCTCCATAGATGCAACGGGCTTCGAGGTTGCCATGATCAGGTCGAGATTCGATTCATTCGACACATTGCCTACTGCATCCTGCAGGGTCGCTTTGACCGTAAATGCGCCGTCGTCGGTGGGTCTTGGGATTTGCAGCGAGACATAACCTTGCGTGATATCGCTACTGCTCAGTTCATACGGGGCGTGACCAGCCAGGTTCAGCTTGTCACCTGCTTGCGCACCGGTTCCGGCGAGCGAGATTTTCACCGTGATGACCGTGGCGCTGCCCATTTCAGCGTTGTTGATGTAGGCGTCGCTGTTGGTGTTTTCGAGCACCTTCAGTTGAGGGGCTGCAGGCGGGGTCAGGTCGATATAGTAGGACCCGGACGTGACGTTACCGGCGGCATCGGTCGCTGTCAGTGTGGCGGGGCCGCTGCTTGAGCCCATGTTTGGCGGAGTCTTGATTTCGTAATACCCGGCTGAATTAGCGGTACCCATAAAGGCGCGTCCGTCGAAAATGATTAAGATGCCCGCGTAGGCTTCGCTCATGCCGCTCAGCGTGATCGAGCGATCTGCATTCACCTTGTAAGAGAGCTCGCTTAACTCAGGCGGGGTCAGGTCGATATCGTAATTGTAGGACCCGGACGTGACGTTACCGGCGGCATCGGTCGCTGTCAGTGTGGCGATGCCGCTGCTTGACCCCATGTTTGGCGGGGTCCTGATTTCGTAATATCCGGCTGAATTAGCGGTACCTTTATAGGCGCTTCCTTCGAAAATGATGAAGATGCTCGCGCCGGCTTCGCTCATGCCGCTCAGCGTGATCGAGTGATCTGCATTCACCTTGTAAGAGAGCTCGCTTAACTCAGGCGGGGTCAGATCAACATTAAAGGTGGTCTGACCATGAACAGACTGGCCAAAGACAGAGGCAGACACTGAAATAGACGCGGAGCCGTCAGGTAGCCTTTGTAGATCGAAGGTTGTCGGTGTAATGCTCCACGATCTGTCCGCACCTATGAATGCGGTGTAGCTGTAACCACCGATCCGCACTGTTACTTCCGTACCCTCCGGTAGCCCGGTGGAGGTGCCCGAGATGGAAAAGCTGCTAAACGTTTCGATCAGATTCAGCGTCTCGCCAAATGGCAGGGGGAAAAATGCTAGCGCGAAAGTTGGGGGGGTTAGGTCGACAGAGAAACTATTGTTGACGTTGGTCTCAAACAGATTGCCTGCTGGATCGCTGGCGAAGACTTTGACCGTGACATTGTGATCGCCGTCCCGCATGCTGCCCAAATCATTCGCCGGGATAAGGATGCTCCAGGTCTGGTCGGCTTTTACTGTGCCTATGTAGGTTTGCCCGTTATCCAGCGTCAGTTCTATCCGGTCTCCGGGCTGGCTAATGCCATACACTTTTCCTGTGACAAGTCCATCGCCCTTCGACTCGTCCCAGCTCAGGATGCCATTAACAAAAAGAGGGTCGATTGATACCACCGGCGGAGCATAGTCTGTCCCTGAGCCCACCGTGAGGTCGGATACGATGAGGTCAGTGTGATTCAGTTGCTCGTCGAACCTGAGCGTAACCGGCGTGCCATTTTTTATGCCGTTCATCTGCGCGCCAGAAAACGTGACATGCCAGGTGCCGTCGGCGTTGACGTGAGTGCTTAGGGTGGTCCCCAACACCGTCACGTACACCGTGTCGTTACTGGAATAGCTGCCCGTAACCCGGCCGTTGAGCGTGAGCCCTTCGGTTTCAACGGTTTGGTAGTTCAGCTTGGTGATCTGGTCGACCGTCACCGTGGCCGGCGTGGTTGCCATCGTGACGTCAGCCGATCCAGCGCTCGAAGCATTGCCTTCTTTATCGGTCAGAACAGCGCTCACGTGGAAGGCCTGATCGGCCGCAGGTGCCGGGACCTGAACGTCGATATAGCCTTGCTGGATCTCGATTACGGTCAATGTATGAGTCGGCAGACCGGACAGCGAAAGCGTATCGCCCACCATCGCATGGGTGCCGTTGAGCGTGATTCGGAGCATCAACGTCGTGGCACCATTGAGTTCCTCGATACTAATCAGGCCGTCGTGGTTGGTATCGGTTAGCACCTGAACCGTTGGTTGCCCCGGCGCGATCAGGTCGGTGTAGCTGAGATCTGATGACGCCAGGTTATCCGCGTTGTCAGTTGCCTTGACCGTGATCGTGCCGCTGGGTTGCGACGCGATTGAGGTTATGCTGAAGCTGCCGTCGCCGTCTGAATCAATGACGATGCTGTGCGCGCCATCGAGAAAGTTCACCGTGACCTTCGTTGCTCCGTCGAGCGCTTTGCCCGACACCGTGACTGTGCCGTCGGCATGGGTCACGATGGTGAGGTCTTCCAGACGGGGCGGGGTTTGCTTGAGCGTGAAATCCAGCGAAGCCTCGGCTTTCATCACGTTGCCCGAGGAATCCTGCCGCGTGATCGACGCGCTAAGCGTATAGCTTCCGTCTTGCAGCGCGGCGAACACCACGGGCGCAAGCTGGATTTCCCAATGCCCATGTTGATCGACCGTGGCGAAAAAGCTCCCCGCGCCGATCTGCACGACGACCTGCTCGAACGGCGTGCCGCTCCCGCTGATGAGATAGTCGCCAACGGTAGCGCTCTGCCCGAGGATATTGCCGCCGGGGAGCGGATCCAGCGTGAGGCTGGGCAGGCTGGCATCCACAGTGACATCAGTCGAGGTGCTGCTGCCCAGCGGATTGCCCGAGGCATCGTGGCGTTCGATGCTGGCGCTTACGCGGTAGTCCTGGTTGCTGAGGCCCGTCAGCGTGCCTGAGGGAACGGTATAAGACCAGAGGCCCTGGGCATTGACGGCAGTCTGAAAACTGAACGAGCCGATGGTGATCGTGACGAGGTCTCCCGCCTGGGTGTTGGTCGTGCTGCCGGAGATCACGATCTCCTGGGCCAGCTCCGCATGGCTTAACACGTTGTCACCGGAGATGCGGTTTAGCGCGATCGTCGCAGGCAGCATATCGACGCCTGAACCGAGTGTGCTGGAGCCCGCATGCTCCTGGCCCGTGAGCGAGTCGGAAAGCGTGAATTGCACCGGCGTGCTGTTTTTGCAACCGGCCAGATAGCTGCCCGCGCTGAAGTAAGCGTGCCAGCTTCCATCGGCCAGAACGGTGGCCTGGACGGTCTTGCCCAGCAAGGTCACGGAAATCGTTTCATGCGCGGTGTACTGGCTTAGCGTGCCGGTGACGCTCAGGCCATTGCTGACAATCTCCGCAATGTTGACGCGGCTTAACTGGTCCACCGTGATGCCGGTGAAATCCGGGCTAATCAGCACTTCGCTTGATGCGCTCGGCGACACATTGCCCGCTGCATCGCTCAGATGGGCTTCGACCTTGAAGGTCTGGCCGCCGCGCGGCACCGTGAATTCGAACAGCACGTAGCCGGTGGCGAGATCTTCAGCGCTGAGCGTATGCGTGCGGAGATCCGATAGCACAATCTGGTCGCCCACCATCGCGCCAGTGCCGTTTAGGCTGACCTTGACTTGCAGCGTCGGAGCGGAAATTTCCGCGAGGCTGAGCTGGCCGTCGTGGTTGAGGTCTTCGACAATCGAGAGGCCCGGTTGTCCAGGCGCGGTGACATCGGTGTAGGTCAGCTCGAGTGGCGTGCTGGTGTGGCCCGAGGCATCAGTGGCGCTGACACTGACTGCGCCGCTGGTTTGCGGGTCGCTTGAGGTGGCGCTGAAATGTCCCGTTGCATCGGCTAGTACGTTCTGCCGCGTGCCGTCCGGGTAGATCACGGTGACACTGCTGGCTGCCGTGGCGCGTCCGGCGATCGTCAGCGTGCCATCGGGGTTGACGCTGATGGCCGCATCGACCACAGCAGGAGGTGTCAGCGTGCCGGGCCCGCCCGGTGACCCAGGCAGCGTGCCGCCACCGTTATTGCCATTGTTGCTGCCTCCACCCCCGCCCCTGCGGCGAGTGCGACCCCGCCGATGGCTCCGAGCACGCCCAGGGCACCCAGAACCCATACCGGTGCCGCAGCGGCTTCCGTAAGCGGTACTGGCATACCGGTTGCCGTATTGGCATCAGTTTCGGTGTACCACGGCGATAGCTCACCGGTCGTAGACGGATCGAGATGCACTTGCCAGAGCGCGCTGCCGTCCTGCACCACAAGCTCGCTGGCAGGCCCGGCGGTTGAGGCAAAAAAGCCATGAATGAGCACCACTTCGCCTGATACGCAGTGAATCACGAGCGTGTTGCCGTCACGGCTCATGCTCTTGATCTGATTTTTGGCGAGAGGCAGCTTGACGGCGGCAGGGCCATGCAGATGGATCTCGGAACCCGAAACGGCAATGGGTTGCTGAGTTTGCTTGTCGATCACAACGATGGCTTGTGTCATACCGGCTTGGGTTCCTGAAATCGTGTTGCCAGCCTGAAAATCCGGCTGTTGCAACTAGCTAGTTTTTCTTTCAGTAACAAAACGCATAAATGCGTTCCGCCGTGCGGCAAATTTATTGCATGGCACCATGCCGGTGCTGACACAGCACCTGAGCGGCTGAACGTTTCGGCTACAATCTGCGGGTTTTGCTCAGCAGTGCAGGGGGCGGATGGTTTCTGGCGAACACGGCGCGAGGTATCTCGAATGCCAGCTGTTCGTGGCCATCCCGCTGCGCTGGCGCGGTGACGTGAGTGTCTGATGTCGCCGTTTCTCCGGCGACCGGGCGTTTTCTGGATCGTCATTTCTATAGCCCGCTGTTGTAATATCGGGCGTTCCGTTTTTGGCTCCTACCTTCACGCATGCTCGATTTTTTTCGCAATCACAAACGCCTGATGATGTTCATGCTCATCCTCGTCATCGTGCCGGGGATGGGTTTTTTCGGACTCCAGGGCTTCCGCAGCTTTTTTGACGACAGCGCCAATGTGGCGTCGGTTGATCGCTATACGATCACCCGTGTGGAATATGACAACGCGCTGCGTCAGCAAATGGATCGCGCACGCCAGATGCTCGGCGCGCAGTTCGACGCCAAGGCGTTCAACACGCCGGAGCAGCGCCAGCAGGTGCTGGATGGCCTGATTCAGGAGCGGGTGCTGGCGGACGAAACCCAGCGTCTGCATTTGACCGCCTCAGATGACGCTGTGCGCCGCGTGCTGCTTAGCGACCCGTTCATTGCCTCGCTGAAAACCCCCGATGGCTCGATTGACATCGAACGCTACAAGCAGATGCTGGCGATGCAGGGCATGACGCCCGAGCAGTACGACGCCCGGGTCCGCTATAGCCTCGCGTTACAGCAGTTGCCCGCCAGTATCCAGTCCAGCGCATTCACCTCCAAAACCCTTGCCCAGCATCTGACCGAGCTTTCCGGGCAACAGCGTGAGGTGCAAAGCCTGGTGTTTCACAGCAGCGACTACGCCGCCAAAGTTCAGCCTGCCGAGGCGCAGTTGCAGGCCTATTACGAGGCTCATCGCAATGACTTCGCTACGCCGGCGACGGCAACGATCCAGTATCTGGTGCTGTCCTCGGCAGGCCTCGCTGCTGCGACCCAGCCCACTGAAGCCGAGCTGAAGAAGTACTACGACGACAATCTCACGCGCTACCGCACGCCGGGCGAAATTCGTGCCAGCCACATCCTGATCCTCGCGCCCAAAGACGCAAGCGCAGCAGACCAGCAAAAAGCCAAACAGCAAGCACAAACGCTGCTGGCCGAAGTCAATGCTCATCCCGAGCAATTCGCACAGATCGCCGAAAAGCACTCGCAAGATCCGGGTTCAGCGGCAAAGGGCGGCGACCTGGGTTATTTCGGCCGCGGCATGATCGCGGGTGGCGCGGCGTTCGATGACGCTGCCTTCAGCCTGAAAAAGGATGAAACCAGCGGCCTCGTGCAAACGGACTTCGGCTATCACATCATCCGCGTGACTGACGTGAAGCCAGCGGTGACCAAACCGTTTGATGAAGTGAAGGCGAGCATTCTCACCGACCTGAAGGCGCAGCAGGCGGCCAAAGGTTTTGCCGATAGCGCTGACGGCTTTACGTCAATCGTCTATGAGCAGGCCAAAAGCCTGCAGCCAGCGGCCGACAAGTACAAGCTGACGTTGCAAAGCGCCGTGGTGACGCCCAAGCCGAACGCCTCTTTGCCGCCAGACAGCCCGCTGAACAACGCGGCGTTTCTCGAAGCTGTGTTTTCCGATGACGCGGTGAAAAGCCGCAATAACACCCAGGCGATTGATTTGGGCAACAGCACGCTGATCGCTGCCCGGGTAACGGACTTCAAACCCGCTGCGATTCCGGCGTTTGCCGCGGTGAAAGAGGCGGTGAAGCAAAAGGTGATCGCCCAGCAAGCTGCTGAAATGGCACGCAAGGACGGAGCAGCAAGGCTTGCCGCGTTGCAAAAGTCGAAAGCGACCGATGGCTTTTCGCCAGTGCTGACGGTGACCCGGAACAACCCGCAGGGCATGCCTGCTGCAGCGCTCAGCGCGATTTACAAAGCCAATGCAAAGAATCTGCCTGCTTATGTTGGGGTGGATCTTGGCGACCAGGGCTATGTGATCTACCGGGTGAACGCCGTGAAGCAGGGTGAAGCGATGACACCGGAGCGCATTGCCGCTGCCCAGCAGCAGATCGCCCAGGTCAATGCCCAGTCCGAGGTTGAGGCGTATCTGGATGCGCTGCGCAAACGCTCCAAAGTGAAGCTGTATGGCCCACTGGATGCCGCACCGTCACATGCTGAATAACGTATGAAGCGAATCCGGACCGAGGCTCACGGCCTTTGTCCGGATATTTTTTTGCTTGATTTTGCGTGCCTAAGCTTCTTTAGCCAGATTGCATCGTCATGCAATAAGCATGATTTAAAGCGATTTAATTCTGAATTATTTTCTGAATTAAATTGAATTAAATAAAGCGAATGGCATTCGCTGCTTAAGCAATGAGTTGGATAGTTTGGCAAAAAGCGGTAAAGGTTGCTGCCTGCATAAATACGTAACGTAAAAAAACCCGGCAATGCCGGGTTTTTTACGACTGTCATTTTCGTGCGCTTACAGGCAAGCGCTGATATCGCCAGTCGTATCGCTACCTGCTGCGCCATTGGCACGGAAGCCAACCCATGAGCCAGTGCCCGTGTAGGCCGGGCGCACTACGGCGGCAGCGCCATTAGGCGGCTGTTGACCCGGCACGAACACATCCAGTGCCTGATCGTTAGCCAGCGTGTCCTGCAAGATAACTTGCTGTTGCGTTTTGTCAGCCCATTTCTGCGCGACGCACTGTGCGACCGCTTTGGGCGGCTGCTGGCTTTGCCCGACAGGCTGAACGCCAGCAGGCGGCTGACCGGCACAGGCAGCAAGTGCCACTGTCATAACGGCAAGCGATAAATATTTCATTTGATCTCCTTTGAGAACAGCTCTAAATGAGCGGGATTTTCAAGAGTAATCGAATGTATGTGATCGTGAAAGCGCAGACTTGTTCCCCATTAAATAGAAACAGATTTTTAATGCGTTTTGGCACCAGGCGCGGTAATGCGTAAAAGCGGCTGCAACTGCGGCCAGACATTGTTGAGCAAAACAGGCTGTGCGGTTTGCGCCGGATGAATCTGGTCCGGCTGAAATAATTCCGCTCGAGTTTCAATGCCGGCGAGTAAAAACGGCACGAGCGGAACCCGCATTTCTTTAGCCAGCGTGCCGTAAAGCTGCTGGAATTTCTGGGCGTAATCCGGGCCGTAATTGGGCGGCACCGCCATCCCAACTAACAGCACTTTCGCCCGTGCCTGCTGCGCGGCACGCATGATCGCGCGCAGGTTGTCTTCGGTCGTGGCCAGTGGCACGCCGCGCAACGCATCGTTGCCGCCTAGCTCGACAATCACGATGGCCGGCTTGACGCGCTGCAGCAGCGCGGGAAGGCGGGCGCGGCCACCGCTGGTGGTGTCGCCGCTGATGCTCGCATTGACGACGCTATAATCCACGCGCGCGTTGGTAACGCGCTCACGTAACAACGCAACCCAGCCGGTGCCACGCGGCAGGCCGTATTCAGCGGACATACTGTCGCCCAGCACCACGATCGCTGGCTTGCTCAACTCTTTCGTCTCAGCCGCTTTAACCATGCTGGCTGCGTGTGCGCCGCCGGGCAAACTGGGCAAAAGCACCGCCACCAGCGCCATTGCCGCAACGGCTGCAGCCATCCAGCGCGCGTTCAGGCGCATTTTCACGTTACGTCGGGTCATGCAAAAACAAATCAGTTCAGTCATTGAAGTTCGGGGCTTGTACAAGAAGGTGGAGGATGCGGCAGGCAGTCTGACGATTCTGGATGATATCGACCTTTCCATCGAGGCTGGCAGCCGGGTGGCGATTGTCGGTGCGTCCGGTTCCGGCAAATCCACCTTGCTTGGTCTGCTGGCAGGGCTCGATCGTGCCAGTGCGGGTTCCGTGCACTTGCTAGGCCATGATCTAGCCGAGCTGGATGAAGATGCGCGGGCAGCGTTGCGGCGCGGTGCGGTGGGCTTCGTGTTTCAGTCATTTCAGCTCATGCCGCATCTGACGGCGCTCGAAAACGTGATGCTGCCGCTGGAGCTGCAAGGCGGAATCGCGGCTTCCGAGGCGGCTCAGCGCGCACGCACGCTGCTTGAGCAAGTCGGCCTTGGCCAGCGCACCGGGCATTATCCGAAGCTGCTGTCAGGCGGCGAACAACAGCGCGTGGCGCTGGCACGGGCGTTTGTCACGCGCCCAGCGCTGCTCTTCGCCGATGAGCCGACCGGCAGCCTGGATGCGGCCACTGGCCATGCGGTGATCGAGCTGATGTTCGAGATGAACCGCGCGAGCGGCGCGACCCTGGTGCTGGTCACACACGATGCAGAACTGGCGCGGCGTTGCGACCGGACGGTGACGATTGAAGCGGGACGGCTGGTTTAACTGGCACCTGGCGGGCCAACTGGCGAACTAGCCCGGTGGCCAGTGCGCCAGTGGCGGCGAAGCAAGGCCCAAAGCAAGGCCCAAGCCCGGCTAGCGCGGTGTTTGACGCTGCAGCGCTTGACGGGCCCGGGCGATCAGCGCGGTGGTGGAGGAATCATGTTTGCCCGCCGCGACGTGTTCAGCCGCCAGATCAGCCTCGACGACCTTGCCCAGAATCTTGCCTAGCTCAACGCCCCATTGGTCAAACGGATTGATATTCCAGACCGCCGCCTGAACCAGCACTTTGTGTTCATACAGCGCAATCAGCGCGCCTAGCGTGCGGGCGTTTAGCGCGTCGAGCACGAGTGTGGTCGACGGACGGTTGCCTGGAAAGACCAGATGCGGTGCCAGTTCCGGCCGCTCGGGGCCGGCGATTTTCTGGGCTTCTTCGAGCGTGCGTCCGAGCATCAGCGCTTCACTTTGGGCAAAACAGTTCGCCAGCAAGCGCGGATGATGACCCGCCAGCGCATGCTCGGGTGTTAGAACCGCGATGAAATCAATTGGCACGAGGGTAGGGCCCTGATGCAGCATCTGGAAGAACGCGTGCTGGCCATTCGTGCCCGGTTCGCCCCAAGTCACCGCGGCCGTTGGGTAGTCGACCATCGCGCCATCCAGCCGGGCTGATTTGCCATTGCTCTCCATTTCAAGCTGTTGCAAATACGCGGGCAGGTAATGCAGTGCTTCGGAATAAGGGGCGACCAGATAGCTTTGCGAGCCAAAAAAGTCGCGGTACCAGATGCCCGTCATGGCCATGAGCACCGGCAAATTGCGCTCCAGTGGCGCGCTGCAGAAATGCTGGTCCATATCGCGGGCACCGGCGAGCAGCTCACCAAACTGCGCTGAACCGATGGCGATCATGACTGACAGCCCGACGGCCGACCACAGCGAATAGCGCCCACCCACCCAGTCCCACATCGCAAAGACGTTTTCTTCCGCGATGCCGAACTTGACGACTTCTGCGACATTGGCCGAGACCCCGACGAAATGCCGGGCCAGCGCAGTTTCAGGGCAACCTTGCTGAACCAGCCAGGTGCGCAGCGAACGCGCGTTGGTCATGGTTTCGAGGGTGGTGAAGGTCTTGGAGACCACGATCACGAGGGTTGTTTCCGGGTCAATCTGTTCCAGCACGCGCGCCAGATCAGTGCCGTCCACGTTTGACACGAAGTAAGTCGAGATTTCGGGGCTTGCCAGATGGTGCAGCGCATGAGTCACCATTTTGGGTCCGAGGTCCGAGCCGCCAATGCCGATATTCACGACGTGGCGAATCCGCTTGCCGCTATAGCCAGTCCAGCGGCCATCACGTACCCTGGCGGAAAAATCGGCCATGCGCGCTAGCCCGGCGTGGACTTCGGCATGAAACGGGGCTTGGACAGCGTCCGCGCGTAACGCGGTGTGCAGCGCCGCGCGGTCTTCTGTGGGGTTCACGATGGCGCCAGCGAACATCGCATCGCGGCGTGCTTCGACCTGCGCTTCACGTGCCAACTGGGTGAAGAGGCGCAGGGTTGCGTCGGTTATGCGGTGTTTGGAGAAATCGGCGGTGAGGCCAGCGCCTGAGAACGTAAAGCGTTCGGCGCGGGTGGGAGCGGGATCTTGCGCCGCGGCGAAACAGTCGCGCAGATGCATGTCGTGGATCTGTTCGTAGTGCGCTTGCAGCGCAGACCAGGCAGGGAGCGTATTGAGCGTCATTACCGTTACATCCTTTATTGACAAGGCTTCATTCTGAAAACTGAACCTGGCGGGTGCGTGCGGTTTGGGGTGGCCCGAGGCCGCAAGCACCCGCCAGGTTAGGTCTCTTTCCGGTTCGCCGCTAGTGTAGCCGCTTGCGTGGTGATATCGGCTGGACGCAGCAGGCGTCGCGCAGGAAGCGTGCCGGAAACCCACGACTGGCAGAGAGGGCCTTCCGTATTGGATTGGAGGCAACGTTCGTGGGTTTGACGATTTTTTGACATATCTCCTTGCGCACTGGATTTTTGCTAGAATGCGCGCACAGGTTTTGACGTAAATCCAGTCAATTTATTTTCATTACCCATCTGGTAATAATCAGAAAATTCAGGGATTAAGTGTGAAAAACGTGCGGTATCTTGAGCTGGATTCTTTGCGCGGCATTGCTGCGGTTTCCGTGGTGATTTTTCATACCCAGAATTACTGGTTTGAAAAAGCTTATTCTGTTTTCAACTGGGCTTACCTCTGCGTTGATCTGTTTTTTATTTTAAGCGGTATTGTTCTGGCTCATACCTATGAGAAGAAAATCGCTTCGGGTGAATTAAATTTCAAGCAATTCATGCTCGCCAGAGTGTCCAGAATGGGGCCGTTAAACTGGGCTGCCCTGATTTTTTTATTGCTGGCGAATCTGTTTATTTTTCATTTTGGCCAAAGCCAGCAGCACATTATTACCTGGGATGATTCTGCTTACGGTTTTATCCTGAGTGCGCTGTTTTTACAAAATAGCGGGATTTATCCGCTGCAAACATGGAATCCGGCCGCATGGTCGATTTCTGCTGAAATGTGCGTCAACATCATCTGGTTCTGGGTGGTATGCCGCCAGCGCGCATCTTCCGTAGTGATTGCCGTCGCTGTATTTTTTGCGCTGCTGCTTTTATATCTGGGTTATGGCGTACAGCATTCCAAAACCATTGGCATTACCTATGACACCCTATATCCGCTAGTCAGCGGAGGCCTGATGCGCTGTATCGCGGGGTTTGGCCTGGGGGTGCTGTTGCAGCGGCATGTATTGCGCGGCAAACGTCAGGTCAATGTTTTCAATCCATTGATTGCCAATGTGGGGGCCGCTCTGGTTCTGCTATTTATTGTTGCCTCAGTGCTTAAACATGAAGATCCAAACTGGGGCGGTATAGATTATTTAACCGTGGCGCTGGTATTCCCTGCATTAATTTTGTTTTCGCTGGCGCGCGGATCTTTGCTTGGTGCATTTTTACGCTTGAAACCGCTGGTCTGGCTCGGTGAGCGTTCTTATTCGATTTATATCGTTCATATGCCAATGATGTTTTGCCTGCCTTCCTTTCTGGCACTGACAAAATTGCCTGCGTCATACCCGGTTTTGGGTGTTTTCTTCACCGCTTCCGTTATTTTTGTTTCAGCGCTCAGTTATCGCTTCCTCGAAGAGCCCGCCAGAAAGCAGTTGCGCAAACAATTTCAAACTACTCCCGTAGCTGGATTGCAGGCAAAGGTTGAATAGTCCGCCTGACCAGATATCAGGTCAGATAAAAAACATCCACGCCAATGGCCGCGCATGATTTATTGCGCTGAGCCATTGGCGTGGGAATAAAAAAGCCGGTTAATTAACTTGCGCACCATGGGTGCCAGTTCACCCGCGGTTAATCCGGCGGGTCCATCACCGAGAGCGCTAAGCGTATCGGCCGCGAGTCCATGCAGATAGACCCCGGCTAGCGCAGCTTCATAGACCGGTAGTTGCTGTGCCAGCAAGGCTCCGATGAGGCCGCCGAGGACGTCGCCAGTGCCACCGCTGGCCAGCGCCGGGCCCCCCGTGGGATTGAGCGCGCAGCGTCCGTCGGGGGCGGCGACCAGTGTTCCGCTGCCTTTCAGCACCACCACACAGGCGAAGCGTTCGACCAGCGCACGTGCGGCCGCTAGCCGGTCGCGCTGCACGGCGGCAGTCGTGACGCCCAGCAGCCGGGCCGCTTCGAGCGGATGGGGCGTCAGAAGGCACGGCTGGCCTTGACGGTTTCTCGCGCTGACGTATGCGGCCAGCGCCGCATCGGCTGCTAGCAGATTCAGCGCATCAGCATCGAGCAGGGTGGGCAGATCGAGCGCTAGCGCCTGGCGCAATAGACGGCGCGCGCGCGCCCGCTGGCCCATGCCGCAACCCAGCGCGAGCGCGCTCATGCTGGCCAGCGGCAAGGTGCCGGCCGGATGAAGCATTAGTTCGGGATAGGGCGGATCGTAGGCCGGTGCTTCGCGGCTCAGCAAAACCACATGAACCTTGCCTGCGCCCGCGTGCAGCGCGGCGCGCGCGGCGAGGACTGGCGCACCGCACAGGCCGGTGTCGCCGCCGATCACCGCGAGGCTGCCGAAGCGGCCTTTATGACTGGCAAAGTCGCGTGGCGGCATGCTGGCGCCAAACAGCGCCGGCGCATTGAGCACGAATGTGCTGGTGATGCCATCGAGACCGAGTGGGGCGATGCTGACGTGGCCTGCATGATCACGTCCCGAGGCCATGAAGAGCCCTGGTTTGGCGGCGATAAAGCTCAGCGTATGGCTGGCCTGCACCGCGTTGCCTACTTCTATTTCTTCGCCGGTATCGCTGTGCAGACCACTTGGCAGATCGAGCGCGAGCACTTTGCCGTGGTGCCGGGTGTGATGTCTCAGACGTTGCGCCAGCGCGGCGAACACCCCGTCGAGCGGACGCGTCAGGCCAATGCCGAACATGCCATCCACGATCCAGTGAGACGCGTCGAAGGTAGCGGGTACGGCCGCGCTGACCGGCACGCCTGCGGCCTGGGCTGTGGCCAGGGCCCAGCGGGCGGTATCAGTGCTGACTGGCTGCGGCAGGCAGACCTGCACGGCAACGCCTGCGCGCTGTAGCTCGCTCGCCATCACCAGCGCATCGCCGCCATTGTTGCCGGGGCCCGCGATGATCCAGACTGGCCGTGGAGCGGGCGTGCTCGCGTTGGTGTTTGTATTTGTCTCTGCGTTTGTATCTGTACGCTGTGCCAGCAGAAAGCGCGCGGCGGCATGGCCAGCGCGGGCCATGAGCGTGTGTGGTGGTAGTTCAGCGGCCGCTGCGTGTTCCAGCTGGCGTAGGGCGGCTACGCTGCAAAGCGGCACAGGCTGGCCAAGCGGGGAGAAAAAAAGCGGAGCGGCGGAGTCAGTGCCGGGAGAAGGCCGGACGTCGGTCATGAAGGCTTGGGGCGCGAAATGGCGCTGGCGGGATGGCGAGGCCTTCCATGGTAGTGCGCAATGCACGGCCGCGATGGGAGATTCTTGTCGCGGGGAAAGGTTTCAGATGCGTCTCGGGTGAGCGATCTGGGCCAGTGGTAGATGGCAGGTGAAGTGCCAGTGCCGCTCACTATGCGTGCGGCGTGGCTGGTATAAGCCCGCGCGGATGATGTCTTGGCTGGGATTCGCGGCTTGCTGGCTTAAGGGCTTGAAGCAAACGCGGAGCTTGAAGCAACCGCAGGGCTCGAAGCAACCGCAGGGCTCGAAGCAACCGCAGGGCTCGAAGCAACCGCAGGGCTCGAAGCAACCGCAGGGCTCGAAGCAACCGCAGGGCTCGAAGCAACCGCAGAACCCGAAGCAACCGCAGAACCCGAAGCAACCGCAGAACCCGAAGCAACCGCAGAACCCGAAGCAACCGCAGAACCCGAATAACCACCCACCCAGTTCAACCCCGAAAGCGCTCCGGCCGCAGCGCGGCGAGGGTGTCGGGGGGCAGGCCGGAAGGTGTGCCGGAGATCAGCGCGGCAATCAGCCCCGCCGAGCCGCACGCCAGCCCCCAGCCCGCTGGGCCATGCCCGAGATTCACAAAGAGGCGCGGATGCAGCGCATTGCCGACCACAGGCAGGCCATCTGGCGACAGCAGCTTCACCCCTTCCCATGCCAGCGCCGCGGAAATTTTCGCCGCGCCAGGAATCCAGTCGTGGGTGGCCTGGCCAAGCAGTGCAAGGGCTTCTTCGGAGAGTGCGGGGTCCAGTGGCTTGCTGGTCTGACTGGCGCTTTGCAATACCGCCGCTCCGGCAATGCGCAGCCGGTGGTTCATGCGCGTGATGGTGATGCGTTTTACGGCATCCACGATGGCCCGGTGCGGTGCGCATTCTTCGTGGGCAATGGGTGCAACCAGGGTGTGCAGCCGGAGCGGATGCAGCGGTAGCGGCAAACCCACCCGTTCCAGCAACGGCAGGCTGCCTGCGCCTGCGGCTACCACCACTGCGTCGGCCCGCATGACATCGACTTCACGTGAGCGCGGCGCGGCGTCCAGCGGCGGTGCCAGTTCAACGGCGGCATGATGGTTGTCAAAGCGCAGCGCCGTCACTTCACGGCCAAACTGGAACGTCACGCCACCCTGGAGATCAAGCGCCTGTTTGAGCAGTTTGGCAAACAGCGGACAGTTCGCGGTGCGCTCACCGGATAGCTGCACGCCACCGGCAAACTCTGGCGTCGTGGGTATCGAAGGCTCAAGCGCGGCACATTGGGCTGCGCCGAGAACCTGATGGGGCATGTCGTATTGCCGCAGGAGCTCAAGCGCGGTGCCAGCCAGTTGCCATTCGGCTGCGCCGCGCACCAGATACAGCAAATCACTGGCTTGTTCGAAGTCAAACGTATGGCGGGCCTCGATCTCGCCCATGGCCTCGCGCGAGGCTTCGATCAATGGGCGTAGCCGGCTGTATTGCAGGCTGAAAGCAGCGGGATCTTGCAGCGCGGCAAGCCTGCGGACAAACCCACGGGCAGCGCGATTAAAGCCGCTTTTGCGGATTACGCCGTTTTTCGCGCCAAGGCGGTGTGGCATGAAGGTCGGCCCGAACCAGATATCCAGTGGCGTCGGCAAGACTGCACCGCTATGGCCATAGGTTGCACCTTGCGCGACCGTGGCATGACGTTCGATCACGCATACCCGGTGACCTGCCGCGCGCAACTGGTAAGCGGTGGCGACCCCGGCGATTCCGCCGCCAATGACGATGACATCCATGTTTGACTAATTCGTTTTGCTGAAAGAAGGTTTGCCGATAGCGCCGCTGAACCTTGCGGTACGGTGCCGCAGGCGGGGCTGTCGAGCCCACGGTAGCTGTGCCGCAGACGCCGATCTGGTCTGCCGAAAGCGCGAATGATAGCAGCCAATGCCAGGCCCCGGCGCGGCGTGGCGCTGGCTCGCCTTGTGCCGAGGCCTGTGGAGTGCTGCCTGAAACGGTGGTGAGCGGCGGCCAGGTCTTGAGCGGGAGCGCACGGCTTGAATCAGGCCCTGAGGGGGGGGCCGGCCCGCGAGATCAATCCTCCAGGCGTAGCACCAGCCCATATCGGGATACGCCAGCACGGCAGGCTGTGCCAAGGCCGCAGCCCAACGCCAGACAGCATCAGGCGCAAGGCGATTGACACACAATTGCGCCAGTAATAACGAGACCTTCACGGGTATAATCGCGCTCTTCTTTTCCGCCTCATGTTCTTGTCCCCTGTCGCCTGCATGCGCGACTTCATATCGACGCAACCTCCTGTCCATGGCCCATTTCTCGTGTTTTCCCGGTGCTTCGGCCCTTTCTGGTTTCCGTCAGGCCCGTCTGCTCGAAACGCTGTCCCAGATCGACGCCAGCATTGTTGCCGTGCGCGGCCAGTACCTGCATCTGGTGCAGGCGCTGGCACCACTCACCGCTGAAGACAGCGCCCGGATTGAGGCGCTGTTGCATTACGGCGATCCGTTTCCGGCTGATGCCGCGAGCGGGCGTGGCACTAGCGAAGTGGTGCTGGTCGTGCCGCGCTTCGGCACGCTCTCACCATGGGCGAGCAAGGCCACCGATATCGCTCATCATTGCGGCCTGGCCCAGGTTCGCCGCATCGAGCGCGGGATCGAATACACCGTGACCCTGAAGAGCGGCTTGCTGGGCGGCAAGAAAGTGTTGTCGGACACGGCGCGCGAAGCGGTGATGGCTGCGTTGCACGACCGCATGACCGAGAGCGTCGCGCCGTCGCGTGAACACGCGATGCATTTGTTCGACGAGTTGCCCGCGCAACCGCTGCAAACCGTTGACGTACTGGGGCAGGGCCGTCAGGCGCTCGAAGCTGCCAATGCCGAACTGGGTCTCGCGCTGGCCAGCGACGAAATCGACTATCTGGTCGATGCCTTCACGACACTGGCCCGCAACCCGACCGATGTCGAGCTGATGATGTTCGCCCAGGCTAACAGCGAGCATTGCCGCCACAAGATTTTCAACGCGCAATGGCGCATCGACGGCGAGCCGCAAGATCTGTCGCTGTTCGCCATGATCCGCAACACCGAGAAGCTCAATCCACAGGGCACGATCGTCGCGTATTCGGACAACTCCGCGATCATGGAAGGGGCGCTGGCTGAGCGCTGGTTTCCGCGCCAGACGTCGGGCGCTGGCCCCGCTGAGCGCTATGGCCGTCATGTTGAGCTGACCCATACGCTGATGAAGGTCGAAACACACAATCACCCCACCGCAATCGCGCCATTTCCGGGCGCGGCGACTGGCGCGGGCGGCGAAATCCGCGACGAAGGCGCAACCGGCCGGGGCGCACGGCCCAAAGCGGGGCTGACCGGCTTCACCGTCTCCAGCCTGGCGTTGCCCGGCGCTCCTGAAGAGTGGGAGAACGCACGCGATACCGCCCAGCCGCTGGCCCAGCGCAGCCACTTTGGCGATGCGGCTGACGCGCCGTATGGCCGCCCGGAGCGCATTGCCTCACCGCTGCAAATCATGCTTGACGGCCCACTGGGCGGTGCTGCGTTCAATAACGAATTTGGCCGGCCCAACCTCGGCGGCTATTTCCGCACTTACGAACAGAACGTCGCGGGCCGCATGCGCGGCTATCACAAGCCGATCATGATCGCGGGTGGCATCGGCAATATTTCCGCTGGCCATACGCACAAGCAGGACCTGCCACCGGGCTCGCTACTGATTCAGATCGGTGGCCCTGGCATGAGGATTGGCATGGGCGGCAGCGCCGCCAGTTCGATGGCGACGGGCACGAATACCGCCGCGCTCGATTTCGATTCGGTGCAGCGCGGCAACCCTGAAATTGAACGGCGCGCGCAGGAAGTGATTAACGCGTGCTGGCAGCTAGGCGAGCGCAACCCGATTCTGAGCATTCACGACGTGGGGGCGGGCGGTTTGTCGAATGCTTTCCCTGAACTGGTGGACGGTGCAGGCAAGGGCGCGCGCTTTGAGCTGCGCCAGATTCAACTGGAAGAAAGCGGGCTCTCGCCGCGCGAGATCTGGTCGAACGAAGCGCAAGAGCGTTATGTGCTGGCCATCGCCCCCGCCGATCTGCCTGCTTTCGCCGCCATGTGCGAGCGTGAGCGCTGCCCGTTCGCGGTGATTGGCGTAAGCACCGCAGAACGTCAACTGCAACTGCTCGACACTGAGATCGCTGACGCTAGCGCGCCCCAGCCAGTTGATATGCCGATGGACGTACTGCTGGGCAAAGCGCCGCGCATGCAACGCGACGTCAAGCGCGAAACCACCACGCTGCAGCCGGTTGACGTGACCGGCCTGGTGCTGGCCGAGGTTGCGGCTAGTGTGCTGCGGCATCCCACGGTGGCGAGCAAGAGCTTCCTGATTACGATTGGCGACCGTTCGGTCGGTGGCACGACGGCCCGTGACCAGATGGTCGGACCTTGGCAAGTGCCGGTTGCCGACTGCGCGATCACCAACGCCGATTACGCCGGATTTGGCGGCGAAGCGATGACCATGGCTGAGCGCACGCCGCTAGCCGTGATTAATCCGGCGGCATCGGGCCGGATGGCCGTCGGCGAGGCCATCACGAACATCGCCGCCGCCCCCATTGCCGCGCTCGACAAGCTCAAGCTCTCAGCCAACTGGATGGCCGCTTGCGGCAGCCCGGGCGAAGACGCGGCGCTATACGACACCGTGCGCGCGATTGGCATGGAGCTGTGCCCGGCGCTGGGGATTGGCATTCCGGTCGGCAAAGATTCGCTGTCGATGCGCACGCAATGGCAGGACGGGGGCGTCAGCAAAGAAGTGATCGCGCCCGTCTCGCTGATTATTTCCGCGTTCGCGCCAGTCACAGACGTGCGCCGCCACCTGACGCCGCAGTTGCGCCGCTCAAGCGAAGTCGGTGAAACCGTGCTGCTCGTGATTGATCTCGGGCGTGGCCAGAACCGTCTTGGCGGCAGCATTCTTGCGCAGGTCACGCAGCAAATCGGCGACACCACGCCGGATGTCGATCATCCGCAAGATTTGCAGCGCTTTTTCGCGGCGATCCAGCGCCTCAACCAGGAAGGCCATCTGCTGGCTTACCACGACCGCTCTGATGGCGGCTTGTGGGCGACGGTCTGCGAAATGGCTTTTGCTGGCCACACCGGGGTATCGCTCAACGTCGACATGCTGACGCTTGACCCTGGTCACGAATCCGATTACGGCGATGCGAAAGACTGGGCCAAACAGACCAGCGGACGCCGCGAAGACCGCACCTTGCGCGCGCTCTTTGCCGAAGAACTCGGCGCGGTGATCCAGGTGCGCGCCAGCGAGCGCGACACGGTGTTCGGCATCTTGCGTGAATACGACCTGTCGGCTTGCTCGCATGTGATCGGCAAGCCAAACGAGCGCGACACGCTGGAGATTCACCGGGACGCAAAGAAGATCTACGACGCACCACGGCATGAACTGCAACGCGTGTGGAGTGAAGTGAGCTGGCGTATCGCGCGTTTGCGCGACAACCCGGCCTGCGCTGATGCTGAATTCGATGCGTTGCTGGATCTTTCGGACCCGGGCCTTTCGCCTCATCTGAGCTTTGACCCGGCCGAAGACGTCGCCGCGCCATTTATTGGCAAAGGTGCGCGGCCACGCGTAGCGGTCTTGCGTGAGCAGGGCGTGAATTCGCATCTTGAAACCGCCTATGCGTTCGATCGCGCGGGTTTTGACGCGCACGACGTGCATATGAGCGATTTGCTGGCTGGGCGGGCGGATCTCGCTGATTTTGCTGGCGCGGTAGCCTGCGGCGGTTTTTCTTATGGCGACGTGCTGGGCGCGGGCGAAGGCTGGGCCAAAACGATTCGCTTCAATGCCCGGCTGGCTGACATGTTCGCGGCGTTCTTTGCCCGTCAAGACACCTTTGCTCTAGGTATCTGCAATGGCTGCCAGATGATGAGCAGTCTCGCGTCGATGATTCCCGGCGCGCAGGCCTGGCCCAAATTCACGCGCAATCAGTCCGAGCAGTTTGAAGCGCGGTTTTCACTGGTCGAAGTGGCGGATTCACCGTCGCTCTTTTTCGCTGGCATGGAAGGCTCGCGCATTCCTGTAGCGATTGCTCACGGTGAAGGTTTTGCTGATTTCTCGCAGCAAGGGGATGCGAAGCGGGTGGCAGTGGCGCTGCGCTTTGTCGACCATCGCGGCCAGGCCACCGAGCAATATCCGTTTAATCCGAATGGCTCGCCCGAAGGCATGACCTCGGTCACCACGGCGGACGGTCGCTTCACGGTGCTGATGCCGCATATGGAGCGCGTGCACCGCACGGTCCAGATGAGCTGGCACCCGGATGACTGGCGTGACGCTGGGCAGGGCGGCGATGGCAGCCCCTGGATGCGGGTGTTTCAGAATGCGCGGCGCTGGCTGGGATAAGCGGGAGAAGGAGGGGATGGGGCCGTCATATTGTGGTGGCCTCCAGCCTCTTTGCAGTCACTATTTGCAGCCACTTGTGCAGCCTCTATGTGTGCCTCTATATGCCGGCAAATTTCCTGAATACGGCCAAGTGCAATCAGGGCGTTGCAGGATCGTGATCCTCTTGCGGGATGGCACGGATAAGGCGCTACATGCGCTTGCATGCCTCGCATGTTTCAACGCCCCGCAAGCGCTCGACTGACCCGCTGGTGTCGCCTGCTGGGATGGGCCAGCAGAGACACCTCACAACACAATGCAAATGGCCCCGTCAGTGTTGACGGGGCCATTTGCATTTTTGCCTGGTCAGGCACCGGACGCACTGTCCGGCTCCTGGCTTAAGCCTGCTTACTGGATCTTCGCTTTCTTGCGCAGATTCTCTTCAAACGCCTGCAGTTTTTCCTGCTGGATCTGCTGCACGATTTGCGCCCGGACCTGGGCCAGCGGCGGTGGCGGCACTGTCCTCGTATCGTCGACGCGAATGATGTGCCAGCCAAACTGGGTATGCACCGGTGTGTCGGTCATCTGGCCTTTTTTCAACTGGCTGGCAGCCGCAGCAAATTCTGGCACGTAGGCTTTTGGGTCGGACCAGTCGAGGTCGCCGCCATTCTTGCCTGATCCCGGGTCTTTCGAGAACGTTTTAGCCAGCGCTTCGAAACTCGCACCTGCGCGGATTTTGGCGATCAGGTCTTTAGCTTGTTGCTCGTTATCGACCAGGATGTGGTGCAGGTGATACTCGGTGCCGCCCGCGTCTTTCACCATCGCGTCATAGCGCGCTTTGATCTCGGCGTCGGTTGGCTGAATTTCTTTCATCACGTTTTCAATCAGCGCGCGCAGCACTACGGTTTGTTGCGCCACGGCGATCTGGGCTTTGATGTCCGGCTCGGCTGGCAGGCCACGGCGAATCGCTTCCTGCATCAGGATTTCGCGGTTGACCAGCTCTTCGCGTACCGCCAGTTGCAACTGCGCGGTGTCCTGCTGCCCCTGGCGCACTAGCTGCGAGATCATCGCATCGGCACGCGCTTTCGGGATTGGCGTGCCATTGACTACGGCAATGTTCTGGGCCATGACGGGTGCGGCTGCACAGGCAGCCAGCAAGACCCACAGATGGGGTTTTTTGAAAATCATCGGGAAGTTTCCTAACGAGACGACGGAGGCAGTGAATCGAATTCTTCGGGGGTATACGCCGTGATCGCAAGCGCATGGATGCCGTGTTGCATGGCCACGGCCAGCGCATCATACACGAGCCGGTGGCGCGCCACGCGGGCTTTTCCGGCAAATGCGGCGGCCACGATCGTGACACTGAAATGCCCGCCCGCAGAGGCTCCGGCATGGCCGGCATGCTTCGCGCTATCGTCGCGCACGGTGAGCGACACCACGGGGGCGAGGGCCTGCCGGAGATGGCTGTCAATTAGTGCCATCCGCTCGCTGGCGCTGGCGTGCAAAAAGGGGTTATCGCTCATTTCATTGCTCTTTCAGATACTTCGCCAGCCACAGGCTCTGGCCAAGAATAAAGACGATCAGACAGCCGGTAGCGCCAAACAGCTTGAAATTGACCCAGGCGTCAGTCGAAAAGTTGTACGCCACCAGCAGGTTGGCGATGCCTAGCAAGACGAAGAACACGGCCCAGATCAGGTTCAACTGGCCCCAGACGCGGGCGGGCAGCGTGATCTGCTTGCCCATCATCGCCTGAATCAGGTTCTTGCCAAAAGCCAGTTGCGACACCAGCAGCGCGATCGAAAACGCCCAGTACAGGACCGTCGGCTTCCATTTGATAAAGGTGTCGTTGTGCAGCACGAGCGTTGCGCCGCCAAACACGACGACCACGCCCAGGCTGACCCACAGCATCGGATCGACCCGCCGGTGGCGCAAAGCCACCCATGCGATCTGCGCCAGCGTGGCCGCGATGGCAACCGCCGTCGCGGTATAGATGCCCCAAAGCTTGAAGGTGACGAAAAATAAAATGATGGGGAACAGATCGAACAGAAATTTCATGGTCGGCAGAGAGGTTCCGGTAAGCAGATGAGCGCGCGGTATTCACGATGAACGCCGCGTGCTGGCGGCGTTCGAGGTTGAATTCGGCTTGGGGCTTCGATTTGGGTTTCGAGGTTGGCTTCGCCTTGGGGCTTTATTTCGCGCCGAATTGTAGCGCAGCCGAATTGATGCAGTAACGCAGGCCCGTGGGGGCTGGGCCGTCCTCAAATACGTGGCCCAGATGCGCGCCGCACTGCTTGCAGCGCACTTCGATGCGCAGCATGCCGTGCGTGCGGTCCGTGCGTTCTTCGATGACTTCGCCATTGAGTGGCTTGAAATAACTTGGCCAGCCGCAGCCCGCATCGAATTTCGTTGCTGATTCGAATAACGGTGTGCCGCAGCACACGCAGTCGTAGACGCCGTGGTCCCAATGGTCCCAGTAGCGGCCGGTGAAGGGGCGCTCGGTCGCGGCATGGCGTGTGACCTCGTACTCGATCTCCGACAACTGTTCGCGCCATGCGGCGTCGTCTTTGTCTTTCAAGTTGGGGATCGGGCCAGGCGTGGCCGTTATTTCGTCATCGAGGGGCATGGTGGAGTCCTGTTGAGGGGCGAAGGAAAGCGTGAATGAAATATCTAGTGCAGACGGCTGAACTTGGCTGAGATGGCTGGGGCCAGCGGTGCTTTCACGAAGAACAACTGACTGTCAGCGTTGCCGCCCAGTCAGGTGGCAATGCGGCGTAGGCTTCCTGTCCGGGCTGTTCATCGAATGGGTGGCGCAGCACGGCGGCTAGCCGTTCCATTTCGCTGAAGTCTTGTTCTTCGGCTCGCAGGATGGCGTTTTGCGCCAGATGGTTGCGCAGCACATAGCGCGGATTGACCTGATTCATCGCGTTGGCACGGGCCGCGTCGTCGCGCGTTTCGCTGGCGAGGCGGGTGCGGTATTCGGTCAGCCAGGCATCGCACGCGGCCCGGTCGAGGAACAGGTCGCGCACGGGCGCATCGGCGCTGGCATCCGCTGGCGGACGTTTTGCCAGGCGCGCCAGATGGCGGAACGTCAGCGTGAAGTCCGCCCGGCTGGCTTGCATGATCTCGAACAGCCGCTCGACCAGCGCCGTATCGCCAGGTTGCGTGGTGGCGAGTCCGAGCTTGGCTTGTATCCGCGCCGCCAGCGCGGGGCCAAAACGGGTTTTGAAGGTTTCCAGTACGCGCTGCGCGTCTTCGATCACGCGCTCCTCGCGGCCGGTTTCCGGATATTGACGGCCGAATAACGGCAGCAGCGCCTGCGCCAGGCGAAAGAGGCTCCAGTACGCCGCTTGCGGTTGCTGCCGGTAAGCGTAGCGGCCCTGGGTATCGGAGTGGTTGCAGATAAAACCAGCGTCGAAGCCATCCATGAAGCCGAACGGGCCGTAGTCGATGGTCAGTCCAAGCAGCGACAGGTTGTCGGTATTCATCACCCCATGGCAAAAGCCCACCGCCTGCCATTGCGCTAGCAGATCGGCGGTGGCTTCGACGACGGCTTGCAGTAGGGCCAGATACGGATCATCCGCTTGCGTGCAAGCGGGATAAAAACGCGCGATGACGTGATCGGCGAGGGCTTGCAGCTCAGTGGGAAGGTCATTGGCCGCGAAGTGTTCAAAGTGGCCAAAGCGCACGAAGCTCGGTGCGACCCGCGTGACTACCGCGGTGCTTTCCTGGGTTTCGCGCCAGACGGTTTGGTCAGAGCCGATCACACATAGCGCCCGGGTGGTTGGAATGCCCAGGTGGTGCATCGCTTCGGAACACAGATATTCGCGGATCGACGAGCGCAGCACCGCGCGGCCATCGCCCATACGGGAATAGGGCGTGCGTCCTGCGCCTTTGAGTTGCAGCTCGTAACGCTGGCCGTCGTGGCTGATTTCGCCCAGGTTCAAGGCCCGGCCGTCACCCAGTTGTCCAGCCCACACGCCAAACTGATGGCCGGAATACACCGAGGCATACGGCAGCGCTTCAGGCGGCCAGGCCCGCGTGGTGTTGCCACAGAAAAAATCGGCGAAACCAGGGTCTTGCGCGAGCGCTGGGTCGAAACCCAGCAGCGCGGCGGTTTGTGCTGAAAAACCAGCGGCATAGGGTGCTGGCAGTGGCGTCGCGGGCAGGCGGGTCAGGAAGGCGGGGCCTAGTTGGGCGAAGGCTTCTTCGCGGGTCTGGCTGAGCGCGGCCTGGACTTGCTCAATCGACTGCAACAGGCCGGTGCTGCGTGGAGAAAACGACATATTGAGCACCCTCTGGAGAAGGCGACATTGTAAGTCGCTGTGCGTGGAGAGGGCGAAGTGGATGCGGCGAATGGCCGTGCTGAGTGGCCGTGTGGCCGTGCTGTCAGAGCGGCAAACACCCGCGTGGCTGTCATACCGCTCGGAGGCGTCTGGCGGGCGTGTCTCTAACTGGGGCTCCAAGCCCAGCCCAAACTCCAGCCCCAGATCAATCCCAGCCTGCGGTTCACGTCCACCGCTCACGCCCACCGGCCACGCACAAAATTGAACGGGCGTGCGATTTTGTGTATTCTGCCCGTTGCCCCATCACCCTTGACGGGCGCGGCCTTCGTACACGGCCTCCACGCCTGGCACACAATACCGAACCGAATACCGGTGGCCCAAAGCTGAAACGCTGAAACGGCCCCACACCGGATGGAGACAAAAATCATGGCAGTGGACTACACGACCCGTGACGGGATTGCCGTCATCACGCTCAACCATCCCCCGGTCAACGGGCTCGGCCATGCTAGCCGCGCGGGCATCGTCGCCGGGCTCGACGCCGCGCAGGCTGATCCTGCCATCACCGCTATCGTGCTCACCGGCGCGGGCAAGGTTTTCTCCGGTGGCGCAGATATCACCGAATTCAACACCCCCAAGGCCACTCAAGCTCCCACGCTCCCCAGTGTCATCAAAGCGGTAGAAACCAGCACCAAACCGGTGGTGGCCGCGATTCATGGTGTGGCCATGGGCGGTGGGCTGGAACTGGCGCTCGGCGCGCACTACCGCCTCGCCGCGCACAACGCGCAAATTGCCTTGCCCGAGGTCAAGCTCGGCCTTCTGCCCGGTGCGGGCGGCACCCAGCGTTTGCCGCGCGCGATCGGCCTCGAAGCAGCGTTGAACATGATCGTCTCGGGCACCTCCGTGCCGGCCAGCAAGCTGGCCAATTCCGGCCTGTTCGATGAAGTGCTGGCTAGCGACCAGCCGGGGGAGGTGCTTGACGCCGCCTGCGCCTTCGCGCTGCGGGTAGGCTGTCAGGCGGGGCCGCATCCGATGGTGCGAGAGCGTCTGGTCGAGCATCCTGGCGCGGCGGGTTTTCTCCGCTTCGCACGTAACACGGTCGCGGCCACTGCGGTGCATTTCCCCGCTCCGCTGCAATGCATTGATGCCATCGAGGCGGGCGTGCTGCACGGCTTCGAGCGCGGCCTGGCCGCTGAACGCAAAGGCTTTCTCGCACTCGTGCAAACGCCCGAAAGCCGCGCGCTGCGCCATACGTTCTTCGCTGAACGAGCCGCGGCCAAACTGCCCGATGTGCCGTCCAGCACGCCGTTGCGTGAGCTGCGCCGGATCGCGGTGATCGGCGCGGGCACGATGGGCAGCGGCATCGCCATGACCTTCGCCAACGCCGGGTTTGCCGTGACGCTGCTGGAGCTGCAAGCCGAGGCGCTTGAGCGTGGCATGGCGAAGATTCGCACCACCTACGAAGCCAGTGTCAAAAAAGGCAAGCTGGATGCCAGCACGCTGGCGCAACGCAGCGCGCTGATTACCCCGACGCTGGCATGGGACGACTTGCGCGATGCCGATCTCATCATTGAGGCCGTCTTTGAAGACCTGAGCGTCAAAGAGCAGGTTTTCCGCCAACTGGACGCGCTGGCCAAGCCCGGCGCGATTCTCGCGTCCAACACCTCGACGCTTGACCTAAACCAGATCGCGCAGTTCACCCGCCGTCCGCAGGACGTCGTGGGCATGCATTTCTTCAGCCCGGCCAATGTGATGAAGCTGCTCGAAGTGGTGCGCGGCGCGCAAACCGCGAACGATGTGCTGGCCACGGTAATGCACTGCGCCAGGCGCATCGGCAAGACGGCGGTGGTGTCGGGGGTATGCGATGGTTTTATCGGCAACCGGATGCTGGAGCCGTATCTGCGCCAGGCGTTTTTGCTGCTGGAAGAAGGCGCGCTGCCCGTCCAGGTCGATCGTGCCATCGAAGCCTTCGGCTTTGCCATGGGGCCGTTTCGCATGGGCGACCTGGCGGGCAACGACATCGGCTGGGCCATCCGCAAGCGTCGCGCCCAGGCCCATCCAGACGCGCCATCGTCAAAGATTGCAGACCGTCTGTGCGAGCTCGGCCGCTTCGGGCAAAAAACCAGCCGCGGCTGGTACGACTATCAGCCGGGCGAGCGCCACGCGCGGCCAGCGGCGGAGGTCGAAGCGCTGATCGTCGCTTACTCGGCTGAGCACGGCATTGTCCGGCGCACGCTGTCAAACGAAGAGATCGTCGAGCGTCTGGTGTACGCGCTGGTCAACGAGGGGGCGAAGATTCTGGCTGAAGGCATCGCCGCCAGAGCCTCTGATATCGACATGGTGTATCTGAGCGGCTATGGCTTTCCGCTGTGGCGCGGTGGCCCGATGCTGTATGCCGATACCGTCGGCCTGTATGACGTCGAACGGGCGATCCGCCGCTATGCGGCGCAGCCCAATGGCGATGCGTGGCAGATCGCGCCAGGGCTGGTTGAGCGCGCCGCGCAAGGGCGCGGTTTCAACGATGCCGCGCACTAAGCCGTTGCCCACTAAGCCATTACCTCCCGTGCTGCAATCAGCAGACACCGCCATGACCACCATGCGCGATGCCCACGACCTGCTGCTAGTGATCGACATGCAGTACGACTTCATGCCGGGTGGCGCGCTCGCGGTGCCCGGTGGCGCTGACATCGTGCCGCTGGTGAACCGGCTCGCAGAGGGCTTCAGCCACGTCGTTCTGACCCAGGACTGGCATCCCGCCACACACATTTCGTTTGCCGCCCGCCACCCTGGCCGTCAGCCATTCGAGAGCATCACGCTGCCGTATGGCCCTCAGGTGTTATGGCCTACGCACTGCGTGCAGGGCACGCATGGGGCGGCGCTGCATCACGCCTTGCAGATCCCGCATGCGCGGGCGCTGATCCGCAAGGGCCATCACCCCGAGGTGGATAGTTATTCCGCCTTCGTCGAAGCCGACCGTTCCACGCCCACCGGGCTCGGCGGCTATCTGCGCGAGACCGGCGTCAAACGTGTCTGGTGCTGCGGGCTAGCCACTGATTACTGCGTCGCCTGGTCGGCACTGGACGCACGCGCGGCGGGCTTTGAGGTGGCCGTGATCGAAGACGCCTGCCGCGCGATTGATCTCGATGGCTCGCTTGAACAGGCATGGCAGCGCCTCGCGGCGGCCGGGGTGGCGCGGGTCAGTTCCACCGCGCTGATGCGGCAGGACACGTTGCTCGCCCCCTCTGCTCAAACACGGGCCAGCAGCGGCGCAGAGATTCAGCCGCAAAGCCCAAGCCCAGATTCCGCTTCAGATTCCCCCCTTCACCTTGATTGAGCGACACCTGAGCGACACCGTTCGCAGGAGATCTGTATGACTGACGCTGTAATCGTATCGACTGCCCGCACGGCTCTGGCTAAATCGTGGCGCGGCGCATTCAACATGACGCACGGCGCGACGCTCGGTGGTCATGTGACGCGCGCTGCGGTTGAGCGCGCGGGCCTTGACCCGGCGCGCATCGACGATGTCATCATCGGCTGCGCCAATCCCGAAGGCGCGACCGGCGGCAATATCGCGCGCCAGATCGCGCTGCGTGCTGAGCTGCCGGTGAGCGTCCCTGGCATGACCGTCAACCGCTTTTGCTCCTCGGGTTTGCAGACGATTGCGCTGGCCGCGCAACGGGTGATTGCAGGTGAGGGCGAGGTATATGTCGCGGGCGGTGTGGAGTCGATTTCCTGCGTGCAGAACGAAATGAACCAGCACATGCTGCAGGAAAGCTGGCTCAGCCAGCACAAGCCCGCGCTGTACTGGCCCATGCTGCAAACCGCGGAAACCGTTGCGCAACGCTATGCCATTTCAAAGGCCGCCCAGGACGAATACGGCGTGCAGTCCCAGCAGCGTGCCGCTGCCGCTCAGGCGGCTGGCCGGTTTGCCGCTGAAATCGTGCCACTGACCGTGCTTGCCGGTATCGCGGACAAAGCCAGTGGACAACTGCTGACGCGCGAAGTCACGCTCAGCGCCGACGAAGGGATTCGCGCCGATACCACGCTCGAAGGTGTGGCGAAAATCCGCACAGCGCTGCCGGGGGGCGTCATCACGGCGGGCAATGCCAGCCAGTTTTCTGATGGCGCTTCAGCGTGTGTCGTGATGAATGCGCAACTCGCTGAGCGTGAAGGGCTGACGCCGCTGGGCATCTTCCGTGGCTTTGCGGTAGCCGGTTGCGAGCCCGACGAAATGGGCATCGGCCCGGTGTTCGCCGTGCCCAGACTGCTACAGCGCGCGGGGCTGACGGTGGACGATATCGGCCTGTGGGAACTCAACGAAGCGTTTGCGGTGCAAGTGCTGTATTGCCGCGACAAACTCGGCATTCCGAACGAGCGGCTCAACGTGAATGGCGGCGCGATTGCGGTGGGGCATCCGTATGGCGTGTCGGGGGCGCGGCTTACTGGGCACGCGCTGATCGAAGGCAAGCGGCGCGGCGTGAAATACGTGGTGGTAACCATGTGCATTGGCGGCGGGCAGGGCGCGGCGGGGCTTTTCGAGGTTGCGTGAGGTTGTGCAATGCGCAATGCGTTGTGTCATACAGGCATGCGATTCAGGCGCTCACTGACGCCGCGCAAAAGTCTGGGTAACAAGCCGGTTGCCGCGCGGCGCACACGCTGCAACCGGCACGCCCGGGCGCATGGATTCACGCATAGGCTCGCCTATAATGCGCCAGCGCTAACGCCGGCTTGGCAACGTGGTTCCTGATTCTCGGCTCTCGGCTCTCGGCTCTCGGCGCGGTGCCACTGGGTGTTTTTTGGGGTGACTTGGGTGACTTGGGTGACTTGGGTCACGCCTCAGATATCACGGCCCACCGCGCATGGCCATGGTTTCAACCCATTCCCCGGAGCCAGGCTGTGAACGCCGTCGCATAGATAGATCGCGCGCAAAAGGCCTAGCCAGTGACATGGCCATACCCCGATGCTTGTTAGCAGATCTGTCAGCAAATTTGTTAGCAGACCGGCTGGCGCAGCAAGCAGAACAGAATCTTTCTGCAACCCATGAATCCCCCCGGCTGACGCACGCTAAGGCCGGTCTCACCTCCCGCTAACCCAATCAAGGTAACGCCATGATTCGTCATATCGTGATGTGGAAACTCAAAGAAACTGCCGCTGGCGCTAGCCGGGCTGAAAACGCGCTCAAGCTCAAGGAAAAACTGGAAGGCTGCCGCGATATCGTTCCAGGCATCCTGCGCCTCGAAGTCGGTTTGGCCCAGCCAGGGCTCGAAGCCAGCAGCGATGTGGTGCTGGTCTCTGATTTCGCCGACCAGGCCGCGCTCGATGCTTACCAGGTTCATCCACAGCATGAAGCGCTCAAAGCGTTTGTCAGCACCGTGCGCGAATCCCGTGAATGCCTTGACTACGAAATCTGAACTCAGCGTGATGACGGTGCCCCAGTGCGCTTCGGCTGACGCGCCTCCGGTTGATCTGCCTCCGGTTGCAGGCAGCCCAACTGAGCCGCCTGCGTTATCCATTGAAAGCCCCTTTGTCGATCACCTTGGCGTGCGCCTGGTCAGTGCGGCGGACGGTGCGAGCGAAGCGGTGCTACTGCTTGCGCCACAGCACTTGAACACCTGGCATGTGGCCCACGGTGGCGTCACGATGACGCTGGCCGATGTAGCACTGGCAATGGCCGCACGCAGCCTCGCGGAAGCAGGTGCCGGTGTGGTCACAGTCGAAATGAAGCTCAATTTCATGCAGCCCGGGCGAGGTGAACTACGCGCCCAGGCCCGTGTGCTGCATCGCTCTAAAACCATGGCGTACTGCGAAGGTGAAATCCGCGATAGCAACGGGCATTTCGTCGCCAAGGCGCTCGGCACCTTCAAGTACATGCGACGTTTGGCGGTAGGGCGTGAGGTGATGCAGCAGCGGGTTCGTGGTGTTGTGGTGGCACCTGGTTCTGGTTCTGGTTTAAGTGCGAATTCAAGTGCGAGTGCAACGGTCAACGTGAGCGGCAGCGCCGGGCCTCACGCTGACGCTACGTCTAACACCACGAACACCAGCCCCAGCACTAAAAGCACTCAAGACGGCTGACAGAAAAGAAAAAAGAAACGTCCCCCAGTCCCAGGCAAAACCCGTTTTTGTTTTCTGCGCGGCACGCGCTTTCGGCTCCAGGTGCCGCATTGTTTTCCTACTCTTCGAGGTAAGCGCGATGTCCACGAGCAAGTCAGTTAACCGCCAGATCCTGCTGGTCTCACGTCCGCAAGGGCCGGTCACGGCAGACAACTTCAAGCTGGTCGAAACCCCACTGGCACCGCTCAGCGAGGGCCAGTTCCGGGTGCGCAACCATTATTTGTCGCTGGATCCATACATGCGCGGGCGGATGAACGATGGCAAGTCCTATGCCGCGCCTCAGCCGCTGGATGCCGTGATGCTGGGCGGCACCGTGGGCGAAGTGGTGGAGTCGCGCCATCCGCGCTTTGCCGTCGGCAGCAAGGTGGTCGGCAGCTTTGGCTGGCAGGAATACGGCACCTCGGATGGCGCAGGCGTGCAGCAGGTGACTGATCCGGCTGTGCCGCTATCGGCGTGGCTGGGTGCCGTGGGCATGCCGGGCGTCACTGCGTGGTACGGCCTGAACCACCTCATCGCGCCACAAAAAGGCCAGACCGTGGTGGTTAGCGCGGCAAGCGGTGCGGTGGGCAGCGTGGTGGGACAACTGGCGAAACGAGCGGGCTGCCGCGCAGTGGGCATTGCCGGTGGCGCCGAAAAATGCCGTTATGTGGTGGACACGCTGGGCTTTGACGCCTGCGTCGACTACAAGGCGGGCAACTTGCAACACGACCTGAAAGCTGCCGCGCCAGATGGCATCGACGGTCATTTCGAAAACGTCGGCGGCGAGGTGCTCGATACCGTGCTGGGCCAGATGAATGCGTTTGGCCGGATTGCGCTATGCGGCATGATCGCGGGCTACGATGGGCAGCCGTTGCCGTTGCGCCAGCCCGCGCTGATTCTCACGCAGCGTTTGCGGGTGGAGGGCTTCATCGTCAGCGAACACCTGGAACTCTGGCCCGAAGCACAAGCGCTGCTGGCCCGGCTGGTGACACAGCAGCAACTGCATTACCGCGAAACCATCGCGCAAGGACTGGAAAGCGCACCCGAAGCGCTGATCGGCCTGCTCAAAGGGAAGAATTTTGGCAAGCAGCTGGTGAAGCTGATCTAGAGCGTTTGACCTGGGTTGTAAACGAAGCGGGAAGCGCAATCCCGCCGTCAATGTTCAACGTTCGAGCCGAAGCCGAAGTCGAAGCTAAGGCCGAAGCTAAAACCAGGGCCGAAGCTAAAGCCAGGGCCGAAGCTAAAGCCAAGGCCGAAGCTAAAGCCAGGGCCGAAGCTAAAACCAAGGCCGAAGCTAAAACCAAGGCCGAAGCTAAAGCCAAGGCCGAAGCTAAAGCCAAGGCCGAAGCTAAAGCCAGGGCCGAAGCTAAAGCCAGGGCCGAAGCTAAAACCAAGGCCGAAGCTAAAGCCAAAACCAAAACCCATGCCGCTCAAGCCAAAAATCGCCGAGGTGCTGGAACTGATCGCGCGGGCCGGGAAGCCGCCGTATCCAACGCTGACACCACAACAAGCCCGGGCGGCCTACGAAAAAAGTGCGCCGATCCTGGATCTCGCCCGGGCACCAATGTTCGCGCTCGAAGACCTGGCGCTGGCGCTGCCCGACGGTGCCAGCATTCGCGCCAGGCTGTATCAACCGGTCGAACCGCACTGGGCCGCACCCGCTCCCGCGCTGGTGTACTACCACGGCGGCGGATTTACGGTGGGGAGCGTGGAGACGCACGATGCGCTGTGCCGGATGTTCGCGCGTGATGCGCAATGCGCGGTGTTGTCGGTGGATTACCGGCTGGCCCCTGAGCACCGCTTTCCCACTGCCGTGGACGACGCATTTGCGGCATTGCGCTGGCTGCACCGCGAAGCGGCGGCATATGGCATCGACAGCAACCGGATCGCCGTGGGCGGCGATAGCGCAGGCGGCACCCTGGCGACGGTGTGTGCGCTCCAGGCGCGGGATGCAGGGATTCCACTGGTCTTGCAGTTGCTGCTCTATCCCGGCACGAGCGCTTATCAGCAAACTCGCTCGCATGTGCAGTTTGCCAACGGCTATTTGCTGAACGCGGAAACCATCCAGTGGTTTTTCCAGCAGTACTTGCGTCACCCTGACGACCGTACTGACTGGCGCTTCGCTCCGCTTGACGGCACGCGTGGCGCGCCTTCGTTTCGCAGTGTCGCGCCAGCGTGGATCGCTACTGCCGAATACGACCCGCTACGTGATGAAGGCGCAGCGTATGCACGCAAGCTGCAGGATGCGGGCAATACAGCGGTGCTCAAGTGCTATGACGGGATGATTCACGAATTCTTCAAGCTGGGCGGCTTTGTCCCTGAGGTGGCACAGGCTCATGCCGATGCCACCGCCGCGTTACGTTCGGCGTTCGGTGTGAGTGACGTGGGAGACGATTGAAAACCGGGGATGGGGGAGAGAAAGGGGGAGAGCAGGAAAGAACGAAGAAACGAGGCCTGAAGAACCGGACCAGGCCAGCCCGATCTGGCCTGGCCCAGCGCACATTCAAACGCTAAAAATCGCGCTTCAAACCTCAGTAGGGATCGAGTAAGGCAGTGTCAGCACGGTAACCGCTGCGCCGTCGGGTGCGCCAAGATGAATCGAGCCTGAATCCAGCGCCGCGAGCTTTATCTCAGCAAGAAAATCATGACCGCCATTAGGCGAAGGCGCGGCACTCACGATCTGGCCGCAAGGCTGGCCCGGATCAGCGGAATGAAACAGCTCCGCGCCAGGGCACGCGGCCGCGTCCGCAGCGACATGCGCGAGCGACATGCGCCGCTTGATCGTGCCACGGTACTGGCTGCGCGCGACGACCTCTTGCCCCGGGTAACAGCCCTTGCGGAAATCGACCCCGCCCAGTACATCGAAATTCACCATCTGCGGCACGAACTGTTCAACTACCGGCAGGGTGATGCGTGGCTCGCCCGCCTGGATCTCCAGCCAGTCCCAGATCACCGGCGACACCTCGGGCAACGGCCATGGCAGAGCGGCCGTGGCATGAGCACTGGCACTGGCATTAACAGTCGCAGCGGGTTCGCCTGCCAGATGAGCCTCGACCAGAGCGGTTGGCCCCAGCCACAGATAACGCTCCCGCCCAGCCGCGTCAGGCAGCCGGATCAGCGTGCCAGCCGGAGCGTCGACTTTGGCGTAAGAGCGCTCAGGCACAACCTCGAAAACACCAGCTAACGCTTGCCGCACGTCGCCAGCCAGACCGATTACCGCCACGCTGCCGCTGATGTCCGTCAGACGTGCCTTGGCGCGCAGCACGAACATCGAGAGCCGTTTTGCACTAGCCGCCTGGACGTCTTGCGATACCAGCAGGCGAGTGGCTTCATCGCTGCGCCAGACCAGAAATGACGCGAGCAGCCGGCCTTTCGGTGAGCAATAGCCCGAGACACGCGCGCTGGCGGTATCCAGATGCTGGATATCGCTGGTCAGTTGGCTATGCAAAAACGTGGCGGCGTCGACGCCGCTCACGTCGATCACGCCGAACTGCGTCAGACGCATATACGCGCCCCGCGTCAGTACGGCTGCGAATGCATCGGCATCTGGACGAGGTAGCGCTATGGGGTAGGGTTCTGTGGTGAGAGGCGTGGCGACGCTTGCGGAAGGCGCGCCGGAAGAGGGCGCAAAAACAGGCTGGATGGAGGTCATGATCGCGGGGGGAACAGTCAGAACTGACTTTAGCTAGGGCAAGCAAGTATTATATGGGCTCCCCTCCAGCCTTTCGCCGCATGTCCCTTCTGAAGAAATGTCTTGTTGCTGGCAGCGTCGCCTTCATTTTCGCTGCAGCAGGCCTCGCAGGCGGCTATTACTGGGCGACTACCCCGGTCCAGCTTGCATCCCCCGAACTCGATGTCACGCTCAAACCCCACAGCAGCTTGCGCCGTGTCACGGCCCAGTTGAATCAGGGCGGGGTGCCTGTTTCGCCGGAGCTATTCGTGCTGATGGCCCGCGTGCTTGGGCTGCAAGGCCAGCTCAAACCCGGCAATTACGCGTTCAAAAGCGGCGTGACTCCTTATGAAGTGCTGCAGAAAATCGCCCGGGGCGACGTCAACGAATATGTCGCCACCATCATCGAAGGTTGGACCTTGCAGCGCATGCGCGCCGAACTCGACGCCAATCCGGCGCTGCGCCACGACACGCTGGGCCTGAGCGATGCCGAACTGCTGCAGGCGCTAGGCCTGCCCGAAGCCCCCGGCGGCAATGCCGAAGGCCTGTTTTTCCCCGATACCTATCTGTTCGACAAAAACACCAGCGATCTCGATGTGTACCGGCGCGCCTATCGTCTGATGCAACTGCGTCTCAACGAAGCCTGGGCGGCCCGGGCTCCGAACCTGCCGTATGCCACCCCGTATGCGGCGCTCATCATGGCTTCGATCATCGAAAAAGAAACTGGTAAAGCCTCAGACCGGCCGCTGGTGGCTGCAGTGTTTGCCAACCGTTTGCGCGTTGGTATGCCACTGCAAACCGATCCAACGGTGATCTACGGCATGGGCCCCAGTTACACCGGGCGGCTGAAAAAACGCGATCTGCAAACCGACACCCCCTACAACACCTACACGCGCCGCGGCCTGCCGCCAACGCCGATCTCCTTGCCCGGTGCCGCATCGCTAGTGGCCGCGCTCAATCCGGGGGCCAGCCCGGCGCTGTATTTTGTTTCGCGCGGCGACGGCAGCAGCGTTTTTTCCGACACGCTCGGCGCACACAACAAGGCAGTCGATCAATACATCAGAGGACAGCAATAAATGGCGCGAGGCATTTTCATCACGTTTGAAGGCATTGATGGTGCGGGTAAAACCACGCATCTGGCGTGGTTTCGTGAGCGTCTTGAGCACCAGGCCGCACGTGCTGGCGCAGCGGTGGTGCTAACCCGCGAGCCTGGCGGCACCGCGCTCGGCGAAACCTTGCGCGAAATCTTGTTACATCAGCCAATGGATCTCGAAACCGAAGCGCTGCTGATGTTCGCCGCGCGCCGCGAGCACCTGGCCCAGGTCATTGAGCCCGCGCTGGCACGGGGCGACTGGGTGCTCTCAGACCGCTTCACCGACGCCACGTTTGCCTATCAGGGCGGCGGGCGTGGCCTGGCGCGCGGCAAGCTCGAAACCCTCGAGCGCTGGGTGCAGGGCGAATTTCAGCCGGATCTGACGGTGCTGTTCGACCTGCCGCCGGATACCGCTAGCACCCGCCGTAGCGCGGCGCGCGAGCCCGACCGTTTCGAGCGCGAATCCGGCAGCTTTTTTTCCCGCACCCGGGCGGAATATCTGCGGCGCGCGCAGGAAGCCCCGCAACGCTTCAGAATGGTCGATTCGACGCAATCCATCACGCTCATCCGGCAGCAGCTAGAACAACTGCTCGCCACGCTGTCATGCCTTCGCGCGCCTGATCCGCACGCCTAACTCCGCTTAGCCATTCCCCATTCCAGACGAAAGAACGACGATGATTTATCCGTGGCAAACCGATGACTGGGACCGCCTGCAACAGCTGCGGCCACACTGGCCGCATGCGTTGCTGCTGCATGGACAAGCGGGTATCGGCAAACTGCGCTTTGCGCAACACCTCGCCCAAGGGCTGTTATGCGAGAGCCCCAAAGCCAATGGCGAGCCGTGCGGCAGTTGCATCGCCTGTCACTGGCTCACCCAGGGCAACCATCCTGATTACCGCATCGTGCTGCCTGAAGCGCTGGCCGCAGAAGCGGGCTTTGCCGCGCCAGCGGGCGGCGACGACAAAGCGGAAAAAGCCGACAAGGCGGACAAAGCCAGCGCCGACGAAGCGAAAAAACCCCGTGCCCCCAGCCGCGAGATCAAGATCGAGCAAGTCCGTGCGCTGCTTGAGTTTTGCAGCGTCGGTTCGCACCGGGGCGGCGCGCGGGTGATCGTGCTGTATCCCGCTGAAGCGTTAAACGTGGCTGCAGCCAACGCCTTGTTGAAAACCCTCGAAGAACCTTCGGACGGCATTGTGTTTTTGCTGGTCTCGGCCCGTCTTGACCGTTTGCTGCCCACGGTTATCAGCCGTTGCCGTCAATGGCCGATGACCGTACCCACGGCCGCCATCGCTCAAAGCTGGCTGAGCGCCCAAGGTATCAGCGACGCCGCCGCTTTACTGGCGGAAGCGGGCGGCGCACCGCTAAGCGCGCTTGCGCTCGCGGGTGACGAACACCGCAGCCTGCGTGACTGGACCCTGAAACAACTGGCAGCAGGCCCTGCGTGCGATGCATTCGCCTGCGCCGAGGCCTTGCAAAAACTCCCCGTGCCGGTGGTGCTGGGCTGGCTGCAACGCTGGCTCTACGATTTGCTGGCGCAGCGCATGGCAGGCACGCCGCGTTATTTCCCTGATGCCTCGGCCGCGCTTGCACGGTGCGCAGCGCAAGCCGATACGCACGCGTTTGCCCGCTTTATGAAAACCGTGACCCAGCAGCGCGCCATTGAAAACCATCCGCTTAACGCGCGGCTGGTTTTCGAGGCACTTTTTTTCGACTACCGCAGCGTGTTTGCCTAGCTTGAGCGCCAAGCCAGGTCTGGCAAGACGCCACACTGCACGTCGCATGCCTGCACGAGCGGATTGAATTGACTGGGTTTAATTTCTCCCACCGAACGCCATGAGCCTGATTTACCGCGACGCCACCCTGGACGATCTGCCCGCGATCGTCTCGATCTACAACTCGACCATCGCCTCGCGCCTCGTCACCGCCGACCTTGAACCGGTGAGCTGCGATAGCCGCGTGGCGTGGTTTCACGCGCACGGCCCGCAGGCCCGGCCGCTCTGGGTCGTGGAGCAAGCCGGGCAGGTGAGTGCGTGGCTCAGTTTTTCGGATTTTTATGGCCGCCCGGCGTACCGCCATACCGCCGAAATCAGCATTTATCTCGCCCCTGAAGCACGCGGCCAGGGGCTGGGCGCGCAACTGCTCGGCGCGGCGCTCGAAGCGGCCCCAGGCTTGCAGTTGCACACCGTGCTGGGCTTCGTGTTCGGTCATAACGAGCCAAGCCTGCGGCTGTTTCGCCGCTTCGGCTTCTTGACCTGGGGGAGCTTGCCGCGCGTCGCGGTGCTCGACGGCATCGAGCGCGATTTGCTGATTCTCGGGCGCAGGCTCAATGATGTGGCTGTTCAAGCGCGGTAAGCCGCTGCCTATGCTGGTCCGCACTGATGATTCAAGCGGATTTCGCTGATCTCCCCCAAGGCACTGCCGTATCCTGCGTGCCCATGCTTCTTTCTCTCGCTTTGCGGCAGGACACTTTTATGTTTGTTGATTCCCATTGCCACATCAATTTCGCCGGGCTGGCCGAGCGCCTGCCACAAGTGCTGGAAAACATGCGCAGTCACTCGGTCACGCACGCGCTGTGCGTCAGCGTCGATCTGGAAACACTGCCCGCCGTGCTTGAGATCGCCAGCCGCTACGACAATATTTACGCGTCAGTAGGCGTGCATCCCGATCACGAGGACGTGCAGGAACCCAGCCTGAATGAGCTGATCGAACTGGCCGCGCACCCCAAGGTCGTGGCGATTGGCGAAACCGGGCTCGATTACTACCGCCTGGAAGGCCGCACGCTGGACGAGATGGAATGGCAGCGTGAGCGCTTTCGCACGCATATCCGCGCCGCGCATGCCACGGCCAAGCCGTTGATCATCCATACCCGCGCCGCAGCCGATGACACCTTGCGCCTGATGGCCGAAGAGCGGGCCAGCGTGCCTGGCGGCGTGATGCATTGCTTTACCGAGCCCTGGCTGATTGCCCAGCAGGCGCTAGCGCAGAATTTTTATATTTCGCTCTCCGGCATCGTGACCTTCAAGAGCGCTACCGAAGTTCAGGACGTCGCGCGCCGGGTGCCGCTGGAGCGGCTGCTGATCGAAACTGATTCACCTTATCTCGCGCCAGTGCCGTATCGTGGCAAACCAAATGAACCTGCGTATGTGAGTCATGTCGGACGCTTTATCGCGCAGCAACGTGAGATAGCCGAAGTGGCTCTGGCGGCCGCCACCACGGATAACTTTTTCCGCCTGTTCAAGATTCCGCCTCCAGCCGGTCGTTGATTGTTGGTCGTTGACCGGTAAAAACTAAATATTATCAATAGGATAGATTATGTTTTTAAAGAAAAACCTTAGTATTTCTCTGGCTCGTCTGGCGAGCCGCTCACGCGTCGCCAGCGGCGCGTCATCGTTGCGCCGCAACGCAGCCCGGCTAGCGCTGGCGGGCGGTCTCGGCTGGGCTGCACTGGTGGCACAGCCGGTGCAGGCCGCGCCCATTGATACGCTGGTCAAGGCGGTCAAATTCGATGATGTGAAAGAGGTCAACAAGCAACTGGCGCAAGGCATGGACCCGAACCAAAGCGATAGCGAAGGCATGCCGCTGCTGGTTCTCGCCGCCCGGGAAAAATCCGGCAAGGTCGCCGCCGCGTTGCTGGCCAACTCAAAGACCAACCCTGAAATCGTCGACCGGGCAGGCCAGAACGCGCTGATGCTGGCGGCGCTAAATGGCGATTTGCCGCTGGTGCAGTTGCTGCTGGCGAAAGACGCCGAAGTCAACAAAAAGGGCTGGACGCCGCTGCACTACGCGGCCGCCAATGGGCATGACGCCATCGTGAAGCTGCTGCTCGAACATTCGGCCTATATCGACGCGGGTTCGCCCAACGGCACAACGCCATTGATGATGGCCGCGCGCGGCGGTCATATGTCGACGGCGACGTTGCTGCTCGACAGTGGCGCGGATATCCGGGTGAAAAACCAGATCGGCCTCACCGCGCTCGACTTTGCCAAACAGTACAAAGAGCCGGACACCATCAAGGGGCTCACTGAGCGCTTGCAGCAAACCGCTGCAGCGCCTGCGAAAGCCGCGCAATAACGCGGCCACAGCCAGCACAGCGCGCGTGCTGCCGCAGCGGCGGGTGGGTAGGGCCCGTAGAACCAGTAGGGCCTCATCCATCCGCGCTCCTCGCGGCAGGCCGCGCGTCATTACTTTTTTCACGTTTGCTTACCGGGAAGAATTGCCATGCTGCGGGTTTTGATATGCGCCAGCGCGCTTGCCGTACCGCTTTCGGCCGCTGCCTTAACTGGGGTTGAGCTCAACCAGCTCTGCACCAAAACCGATGTTGCCTCTCGAAGCACCTGTACCGCTTATATCCAGGGCGCGGCCGATGGCGTCTTCAATACGATTGACGCCATCGGCGGCACCACCGGGCCACGGGTGGGCCAGTATTTCTGCCTGCCTGCCAGCGTGCGTCCACAGCAGTTAAGGGACGCAGTGCGGCGCTACATCGTGGAGAACCCGCAGGTCTCGGGCTACAACGCCAGCACGGCGATTTCGCTAGGGCTGGGTAAAGCCTTCCCCTGCAAAAGCGTCAGCGATTAAGCAAGAAAGCTCACGCACACCAGCAGCCCGCGCCAGCTCATGTCTGGCGCGGGCTGGCGTGTTTTATTTATCTGGCTGGTCTAGCTGTTCTGCTTTGGTCTGGTGCCTCGCGCCATACCCGGCATCGCAGCAACACACTAGAGCGAGCAGGTCTGAGATGAATTCGACGAGGGTGGGCTACCGCAGCTCGCTGATGACGCGATGCTAACCACGCTGGCGCTGGCCGGTTACCGTTCGTTGCGCGAACTGATCGTGCCGCTAGGGCCGTTGAATGTGATTACGGGTGCGAACGGCAGCGGCAAATCCAGCGTGTACCGCGCACTGCGGCTGCTGGCGCTCACCGCGCGCGGTGGCGTGATTCCGTCGCTGGCGCGCGAGGGCGGCTTGCAATCGACGCTCTGGGCGGGCCCCGAGCGCTTCTCGCGGGCGATGCTGGAGGGCACCGCGCCAGTGCAGGGCACCCGCCGCCATGAACCCGTGAGCTTGCGCCTGGGCTTCTCGGGCGACACCTTCGGCTATGCGATCGACCTCGGTCTTGCAGTGCCTGGCGAGAGCGAGTTTGCCCTCGATCCAGTCATCAAGCGCGAGTGCATCTGGAGCGGCCCGGTGTTGCGGCCTTCGGCGCTGCTGGTTGAGCGTCATGGTGCCACCTTGCGCTGCCGCGGCCATGCGGGCGACTGGCAAACGCTGCCGTCTTCGCTGGCGAGTTTCGACAGCATGATGAGCGAGTTCTCCGACCCCCTCAGCGCCCCTGAGATGCTCACGCTGCGGCAGCAAATCCGCTCGTGGCGTTTTTACGATCATTTCCGCACCGATGAGGATGCGCCAGCGCGTCAGCCGCAAATTGGCACGCACACCCCAGTGCTGAGCGACGATGGCGCTGATCTGGCCGCCGCGCTGCAAACCATCCGTGAGATTGGCGACCACCGCGCGCTGGACGCCGCTATCGACGATGCCTTTCCTGGCTCGCGCATCGTCATCCACAACCATGCCGGGCGCTTCGAAGTCACGATGCAGCAGCATGGCCTGCTGCGGGCGCTGAGTGCAACTGAGCTGTCCGATGGCACCTTGCGCTATCTGCTGCTGGTGGCCGCGTTACTGACGCCGCGCCCGCCAGCGTTGCTGGTGCTTAATGAACCCGAAACCAGCCTGCACCCCGATTTACTGCCCGCGCTTGCGCGGCTGATTATCCAGGCCGCCGCGCATGCGCAGGTGATCGTGGTGTCGCATGCAGCGCGCTTGATTGCCGCGCTCGAACGCAGCAGCGAGAGCCATGCCATCGTGCTCGAAAAAGAACTGGGCGCAACGCGTATCGCCAATGCCGGCAGCCTCGATCTTCCCGCGTGGAAATGGCCCGCGCGCTAGCGCATGCAACGCGCTCTAGCGCCGGTTCCCGCCGCTCCACGTCCCTCTTTCGCTTTCCGGAGACTTCCTGATGAAAATTGCCCAGATCGCCCCTTTGACCGAATCCGTCCCGCCGAAGCTGTATGGCGGCACTGAGCGCGTGGTGTCGTACCTGACCGAAGCGCTTGTTGATCTCGGCCATGACGTCACGCTGTTCGCCAGCGGCGACTCCGTGACCCGCGCCAAACTCGAACCGGTCTGGCCACGTGCGCTGCGCCTCGATCCAGGCATCCGCGACCGGATCGCCCCGCATATGCTGCTAATGGAGCTGGTGCGGCGTCAGGCTGATGCCTTCGATGTGCTGCACTTTCACATGGATTACTACTCCTTCTCGGTGTTCAAGCGCCAGGACACACCGTTCGTCACGACGATGCATGGGCGGCTGGATCTGCCCGAGCAGCAGCCGGTCTTCGATACCTTCAACACCGCCCCCGTCATTTCGATTTCCAACGCCCAGCGCCAGCCGATGCCTCAGGCGAAATGGCTCTCCACGGTCTATCACGGCCTGCCTCACGATCTGTATACGCCACAGCCAGTTGAGCAGAAATACCTCGCATTCCTTGGCCGTATTTCGCCGGAAAAACGCGTCGACATTGCGATCCGGATCGCCGGGAAATGCGGCATGCCCATCCGGATTGCGGCGAAAGTCGATAACGCTGACCGGGAATATTTCGAGCGCGAGATCAAACCGCTGATGGATCTGCCGCACGTCGAATTCATCGGTGAAATTGCCGATCAACAGAAGGCCGAATTTCTCTCGGGCGCGCATGCGCTGCTGTTTCCGATTGACTGGCCCGAGCCGTTTGGTCTGGTCATGATCGAGGCCATGGCATGCGGTACACCGGTGATCGCGTTTAACCGTGGCTCGGTGCCTGAGGTGCTGGATGACGGGGTGTCGGGATTTATCGTCGAAGACGAAATTGGTGCCGTGGCGGCCGTTAACCGCTTGCACAAATTGCCCCGGGCAGCGGTGCGGGAGCGTTTTGAAACGCGTTTCACCTCGCACCGGATGGCCCAGCAGTACGTGGAGGTGTATCAGTCGGTGATTCGCGCGCAAAAGCGGGCGCGCTTCAAGGTGGTGGATTCGTCGGGTTCAGTGCCGCCCACGGCTTGAACTGCTGTTGCTGTTGCCGTTATCGCTGATGCGGATGTTGATGCTGTCATCGGGGATAAAAAAATGCCGCTGGGGAAACCCTCAGCGGCATTGATGCCTTCACGCTGCGCCTGAACTCAAGCCTGGGTGCTGCATCAAGCCAGAGCCCACGCTCAGCGTGCCAGCCGTTGCACCTTAAATCTTCAGGCGCGTGACCTTGGTGCCCGCCAGCGACAGGTCTCCCATCAGCCCGGCATTGGTTAGCACGATCACTTCAACGGGTGCGCTCGCCGTATTGGTATCAATCGCACCATTCACCCCCACCTTGACCAGCGCCACCGACGCATCACCGCCGACCGCCCAGCCATCTGAATTACGGAACGAATCAAGCGCGGGTTGTGTCATGAACAGAAAAATAATCGCCTTCGACTGGGCACCGGCTTGCAGCCCCACTGATCCCGACAGCGTGCTGTAGTAACCCACTGAGCTGCCGCCCACCTGCAACGCGCCCTCGCCATACTGGGCACCAACGATAAAACCCGCCTGTAGCACCGATGGGAACACCAGCACGCCACGCGCTTTCGACACCAGCTCGCGCGAGCCTTTGACCGTTGAATAAAGCCGCGACATGGTGCCGTCTACGCTGGCATCAATCGACTGGCGTTTGGAGGGGTTAGCCGCTCCCGTATCCGGCTTGTGTGGTGTCAAAGTGCAGCCAGAGAGCGCAAGGCCTCCGACGGCAAGAGTGGAAATCGTCCTCAGCATGAAGTTTCGTCTTTGCATTTTTTTCTCCATCATGGTTCCTGGGTGCAACCTTTTAGGGTCCGACAGGTTACGGGGTGGAGTTATATCACAGCGGCGCAGAAATAACCCTTTCCCATATCGACAAAAGCCTTATGCATCATGCATTTGCGGCCGATTCGGGGGCTGAAATCGGTCATTTTTACTGCTCTTTTACGGTCGTTATTGAGGGGGTAAAAGCGTGCTTGAGTAACTGGCAGGGCATATCGGGCGAGAAGAAAAAAAATGCTAAAAAAATGCGCCGGCCGAACGCGTTGCGCAGCTCAGCGCAACGTCATTTTTACCGGTTAGGTATGCCAGAGTCAGCGTCAGATACCGGCAACACATCCCGCCTGAAATCACACACGTCATGCATTGCGCGAAGCGCAGCGTAGAACCGTTTGGATGATTTCCACTAAGCCTCGGCGATGTCCGACAACCCGCATTGGCTGCGACGTATCATGTGTGCCGCATTGGATCCGAAGCGCCTGAAGCCTTCAGCCGCGCTGCCAGCGTTATGAGAAAAGTCGTCGCATTTGCGCTAGCGACTCACGTCTGTTTTTTTATTCCGAGGAAGTCAACTTATGTCTTTACGCCATCGTTCATGCGCTTACACGCTGTTGCTGATCCTGGGCAGTGGCATCGTGTCGGGCTGTGGTGCGGCCGTCCGGGCCGAGGTCAGCCCAATCACGCAAGGCCAGTGCGCGAATCTCAGCGCGAGCCATGTGATGAGCGACAACGCACCTGTCAAATGCGACCGGCTGCGCAGCGTGGCGTTTCCCTACATTGATTTCGATGGCCAGACCCATGAGGGCGAAGTGGTGGTGCTAGATGTGCTCGCGCCGCGAGTGCAGATGATTTTCACCGCGCTTTATCAGAAAAAATTTCCGCTGCACCAGGCGCTCACGATGGAGCACTACCAAGGCGACGACGAAGCCTCAATGGCGGACAACAACACCTCAGCCTTCAATGCCCGGCCGATGACAGGCGCAAGCGCGTGGTCCATGCATGCCTATGGCGCGGCGATTGATCTCAATCCGCGCCAGAATCCCTACATTGCATTTGGTGCCGACGGTGCCGCGACGGTCCTGCCGCCGCTGGCCGCGAAAGAAGCCGTGAACCGCCTGAACTACCGGCCGAACAAAAATTTCCGGCCCGGCATGGCAGAAGAGGTGATTGATATTTTTGCCAGCAATGGCTTTTTGCAGTGGGGCGGTTACTGGAATTTCCCGATTGATTACCAGCACTTCGAAATTGGTTCGAGCGCCTATACCCAGCAACTGGCGAGCGCTTCGGTCACGGAGGCGCAACGCTTGTTCGAGCAGGTCATCACTGACTATGCAAGCTGCATGGCAGAACCGGGCAGCGTGTCTCATGAGGCCGCGCGTGCGGCCTGTGTCAGCCGGGTAGCGCGTTAACCCGGACGCCATGCGGAGGTGAACGAAATCTAAAACAACGTGGGCCGTGAAGGAGAGCGCTGACGCGGATCTAACCGGTTGTTGAAAAACGTTCCGGGAGGCTAGCGCCGAAAAGATCGACCTCCCAAAACGCCCTATATGCCGTTCACGCAACCCGGGTCAGAGATGCACAGCCCCCCAAATACGGGTTGTAGAACGCGTGTCAAAGCAGTTTTTCAACAGCCTGCTAATGCTGATCCATCTGATGCTCTGCGGCCGGTGAACGGCGCAAGGCGCGCCGCACGCCGCCAATCAACACGCCGCAGGCCAGCAACACGGCGGCTGGCACCACCCAGTAGCCGACGAACGCATGCCACAGATACACCACGAGCGTGCTGCGCCGATGGGCATATTCGGCAAGCGCCTCTTGCTGACGCACCGCGTTGGCAGCGAGCACCTCAGCGGGACAAGCCGTTTGCCGGGCTTGCTCAGGCTTGCCATGACAGCGAGTTGCCGCACTGGTCGCGCGTTGCGCATCGGTAAGCTGCCAGGTGGTCAACACGCGCTCTAATTCGGCGCGGTTATAGGCCATTTCTTCCTGTATTTCGCGCACGACGACGATTAACACTGGCACGGCCCAGAACACCATCACGACCAGCCAGCGGCGTAACCAGCGGTTTTTACGCTTCCAGACCATCCGAGCCTCCGTGCGTGCGCTACGGCATCAACGATCAGACCTGCAGCCTTGGGGAAACCTGGGCATCTCTAAGGCAATTAAGGCTTAAAGCTAAAGCACCTTAAGGCAACGCCAGGTAGCAGGCCGTCTGCCGGCCATCATAGAAGAAAAGCAGGGGGCAAAGGAGGGGATTGTGGCCAGCACCAGCGCCCAAGTGCAGGCCACAAAAAAAGCATGCTGTGCCAACCATCGGCACAGCATGCTTAATGGATCCAACTGAGGGATCCAACTGAGGGATCAGCCGAGCCCTTCAGGGCTTAGCGTGTTGCTTTTATCCGTTGCTTTTATTGCTGCTGCTCAGGCAGCTTTTCATGAATGCTTTACGGTCATCACCTTTTTTACCGCTGGCTTCGGTATTGCAGGCTTTCATCTTTTCTTGCTGAGTCATTGGTGCCGCAGCCGGTGAAGCGGACAGGCAGCTTTTCATGAACGCTTTGCGCTCGTCGCCTTTTTTGCCGCTGGCCTGCTGGTTGCAAACGGTCATCTTTGATTGCTGGCTGTTGTCGGCAAACGCCGCAGGCACCAGCATCGCACCAAGGACGAGGGCGGCCAGCGCGGACTGGATCAGGCGGGTCTTCGAGTGAATCGTCATAAGGCACTCCATCGGTGAATAACGTGCTGTTGTGTGACGGGCCCTGACGCTTGCCTGCTAGTTAACGAGCTAGCAGAGCAAGTTAGCAGCAAGTGCGCGAGGGCGGTACGTCAGCCTGAAGCCGAAACGGCAAGCACTGCAAACACGGCAAACGCCAGGCTGTGAACCCCAAACGGCGCAACCCGTGCATCGGTTGACAGGCCTTCGTGCGCACGAAGACGCACGGCCGTGATCTCAAGACGGCGGCTAGAACCATGCCAGCACGGCTAGCGCGCCACACGTAAGCCAGCGCGCATCAACGCCAACGCCAGGCTTTATGCCTCGCCCGGCTGTTTGCTCACGGCATTCCAGCCAAACGCGTTGTACAGCGTGTAACGGGCGATGCCGAGATATTCGTGCAGCGCGAAATCTGTCACGGCAAAGTTGTAGGACAGCGGAATCAGCGTTAACACCGGGCGCAGATAATCCGCGCGGACAGGCATGGCATGGACGCCAAAATGGCCGAAATACAACAGGCTGCGTTGCAAATGAAGGCCTGATGACACCAGCAGCACCCGGTCCGGCGCATAGCGTTGTAGCAGGGCGCTCGTGAATTGCGCGTTCTGCCAGGTATTCATGCTGCCGGGTTCGAGCATCACATCCGCCGCACTGACGCCAAGCCGTACCAGCAAGCGCTGATAGACGATGGCTTCCGGAGAACCCAGATGCAGCGCATCGCCGCCGCTGACGATGATCTTGCAATCGGCTACGGTCTTGCGGCGGCAATCGTTATACAGCGCGGCTGCTTCAGCGATGCGGGCATAAGCGAACATGCCGGGTTCAACCGCCCCCGTGCGAGGCACCTTGGTGGTGCCCGCGCCTAGCAGCACCAGGGCATTGCGTTTGCCCCATACGGGCCGGGGTTTTATGTCATAGGTATCCTGCAGTTGCCCCAGCAGCCAGGCGGGCACCGGGCCACACCCGATCGCCAGAAACAGCACAGCCGTCAATGCATAGAGCATCACGCTCGTGCGCCGCCACGCCAGCGCGGCACAACCGATTGCGAATACGATCAGTATCACCAGCACGATCAGCGTCATCAGAACCTCCTTTGGCTTTGGCTTTGGCTGAAGGCCATAACGTGTGGCAGGAAGGGGCCTAGCCCCATGACGAGTCGGCTTTGAGCAGAACAGAGACGCATTTTTTCCTTGAATTTTTGCGTGAAGGGTGGGCCAGTTGATGAGCAGCGGGTGAGCAACGGGCGAGCAGCGGAAATGGTGCGCCGAAACAGCCGTTTTAATAAACCATGACACTCGAAGCTGGACTCAAAGCTGGGCATGCATCAGCGCGAAACTGCTAGCGCGCATCTATCAGGGAAGCGTCAAGATTTACAACGAGGCGGTGAAAACTACCTGCCGAAGTCCCCGGATAACGCTTACGGCGCCCCTTTGTTTTGCCATGCATGCCGCCGATCCCTTTAAAAACAAGCGTTCCCGATAGCTGGCACGCTCTTTGCGTGATAACTCATGAACCCGGCATCGTCGCCGGTACAAAAGGGGAGTTCACGATGAAAGACAACTCAGGCCGCGCTTTATCCAGTTCAACTGCGCAATCAGTCAAGAATCTGGGCGTCGCGCTCGTGACTACGGTCATTAGTGTCAGCGGCGCGCTGGTCACACTGAACGCACTCGCTCAAAGCACCGCGCCATCAACGGTATCGGCCAGCGTGTCATCGGATGCGGCGGCAGTGGGCAAGAGCGTGCGCGATACGACTGTCACGGCGAAGGTCAAGGCTGCGCTGCTAGCGACCAAGGATTTGTCATCGGGTGATATTCACGTCACCACGCATCACGGCACCGTCAATCTGGCGGGCAGCGTGCCGAGCGCCGAGCAAAAAGCCATGGCCGTTGATGTCGCCAGCAAGATCGAAGGCGCACGCAAGGTGCATGACGCGCTGGAAGTTCGCGCGCACTGAGGCGATTTCAATGCGCTAGCGCCAATGCCTGACGAAGTATTGACGAGAGATTGAGATCAAGACAGTCCGGTGTGCTTTGGTTTCGCCAGGCTGAACCGCAGAACGGCACCCCAGGAGCGGGACGGATCAAATCGTCCTGAGCTTCGGGGGTGCCGTTCGTTTTCATCGAAGATATTTTTCAATGGCGGTTTCGTGGGTTTTCTTGCTTTTCTTGCCTGTCTTGTAGCGCTGCGTCATTCAACCCAGCCCGCCTTGCCTGGATCTGATGCCTGCGGCATGCTGCCGGTTTTGCCGTTTGCGCAGCTTTTAAACACATGACTCAGAACATTTACGACGATCCGGCGTTCTTTGAGCGCTATAGCAAGCTGACACGTTCGATGGAAGGTTTGGCTGGCGCGCCCGAATGGCCCGCACTGCAGGCGATGCTGCCCGCGTTGCCGGGCCTTGATGTGGTCGATCTGGGTTGTGGCTACGGCTGGTTTTGCCGCTGGGTGCAGGAGCAGGGCGCGCGCAGCGTACTCGGGCTGGATCTCGCGGAAAAAATGCTGCAGCGGGCCCAGGCCTTGTCAACCAGCGATGCGCATCGCGCGATCACCTACGCGCAAGCCGATCTTGAAGCGCTAGCGCTGCCAGCGAACACGTTTGATCTGGCGTATAGCTCGCTGGCATTGCACTACATCAAAAATTTGCCGGGCTTGCTGCGCAATCTGCATCAGGCGCTCGTGCCAGACGGCAGCCTGGTGTTTTCGATTGAGCATCCGATTTTCATGGCACCCGCCAATCCTCAATGGCTGACCGATGCACAAGGCATAAAAACCTGGCCGGTCAATGGCTATCAACGCGAAGGGCCGCGCGTCACGAACTGGCTAGCCGATGGCGTCATCAAGCAGCACCGCACGCTGGGCACACTGCTGAACCAGTTGATTGACACCGGTTTCATGCTGACCCATCTCAACGAATGGGGACCGTCAGCGGCAGATCTTGCTGCCCGGCCTGAGCTCGCCGAGGAATGTGAGCGGCCCATGTTGTTGCTAGTGTCCGCGCGCCGCGTGAGCTAGTGAGCCTGGAGCCTGGGCTGGCCAAGCCAGGGGAAACGCGTTGTAGCCAAAGTGCTGCGATTCTTGAATGTCGTCAGCTCCAGGTAGCCGTTACAAAAAAATGATCGATAACTTAGATTATGTTAACTAAAAGAACCCGCCAACATTCCAGCTAGAACTCAACTAAAACAAACCCAGCCAAGCCCCTTGACCTTGACATCGTGGCAAAGCCCAACCTTCGTGCGTTATCAACGTTTTCCACCAGGAGCCTCGTATGATTACCTTTGAAATCAAGGACATGACCTGTGGGCATTGCGTTAGCACGATCAGCAGCGCAATCGCCACCATCGACCATCAAGCGGAACTGATCGTCGACATGGCCAGGCAGCGCATCAGCGTGCAGTCAGCAAGCGCCACGGCGGCAGCGCTGCAGCAGGCGCTTGAAAATGCGGGTTATGCCGCCACACAGATCACAGAAGTCACAGAAGCTGAAGCCTATCCAGGCATACCTGACATGCGAAGCAGCTGTTGCCACTGAGGTTGTCACTGAGCACGCCATTCCAGACCCTGAAAAGACCCTGAGACATGCCGAGACGACAAGCGCACGGCCTCTCTGTATGATCGTCCAGCGTCTGGAGTCTGAAACGACTGGGTTGATTATTCACCGCTAAATTCAGAGCCACTGTCCATGAACACCTCCAAAAATATCGGCCAGGCCGCTGCGGCCTCCGGCGTTTCGGCCAAAATGATCCGGCACTATGAGTCCGTGGGATTGCTCCCCAGCGCTCGCCGCACTGAGGCTGGATACCGTCTGTACAACGAAAGCGATGTGCACATGCTGCGTTTTGTCCGGCACTCACGGGATCTGGGGTTTTCCATCGACCAGATCAGTGAATTGTTAGCGCTCTGGCACGACCGCGGCCGTTCCAGCCGACGGGTAAAAGAGCTGGCGCAAACGCACCTGCAGGAGCTACAGCGCAAACTCGATGACCTGCTGGCGATGAAAGCAACGCTCGAAACGCTCGTGCAAAACTGCCACGGAAGCGACCGCCCAGATTGTCCGATTCTTGCCCGGCTGGCAGATCCTGCCAGCGTGGTATCGCCCCCCCCCGCTCGCAGCAAGACAGCCGGTCTGAAACGTGGTGCCGGCCTACCCTGAGCCTGGCACCTCGCCTACTTGCCTGTCACAACACCTCTGACTATCCTTGTGCCCTGCTCCGCCGCAATCCTGCGGCGGGCTCAAGCAATAGTCATGATCTACCGGGGGGAAAGACCACGATGACAGCTAATAGCACCACCATGCCTGCACCAGGTACTCAAAGCACACAGAACACTCAAAGCAGCAGTCCACTCAGCTATCTTCCTGTCAGCCTGTTCGGCGCCATCATGGGCTTATGCGGATTGGCGCTGGCCTGGCGTATTGCCACACAACACTACGGCGTGCCTGAATGGATCAGTGAAGCGTTAAGTCTGCTGGCAGTGCTCGCGTTCAGCGCACTCGTCGTGGCTTATGCGATCAAATGGGTGTGCTCTCCAGCTGCGGTGCGCAATGAATTCCAGCATCCAGTCGCGGCGAACTTCTTCGGCACGGCAATCATTTCAATACTCCTGCTGCCTGCTGTAATCGCGCCCTGGCTGCCTCACCTGGCCCGGGTTGTATGGCTCATCGGTGCCGCGCTGATGATCGTTTTTGCCTGGCTGATCGTGAACCGCTGGACCAGCGTGCGTCAGCAAATCGCCCATGCCACGCCCGCCTGGATTATTCCGCCAGTTGGAACGCTGGATATTCCAATCGCGGGTGTGCAACTGCAATTGCCAGGTTCACTAGAGGTTTCAGTGTTCGCACTGGCGGTGGGGCTGTTTTTCACCGTGCCGGTGTTCACGATGATCCTCTCTCGCCTGATTTTCGAAGAACCGCTCCCTCCTGCGTTCCAGCCCTCGCTGCTGATCCTCGTCGCGCCGTTCGCCGTTGGCTTCTCGTCCTACGTGAATATCACCGGCCACGTCGACTTGTTTGCCAGCGCGCTCTTTTACCTGGCAGTCTTCATCTTCATGGTGCTGCTGCCGAAGATGCTGAACCTGCGAATCTGCTGCCCGTTCCGCGTCTCGTGGTGGGCCGTCAGCTTCCCGCTAGCCGCGCTGACTATCGCCAGCCTCAGGTTCGCGGCCTACCAGCAGTCTGTCGTTGCCAATGCTTATGCGATCACGATGCTGGCCTTGTGCACGCTGGTGCTTGGCGGGCTAGCCGTTCGGACACTGACAGGCATACTGCGCGGTGAATTGAAAACGCTGACGCTGTAATCCTGGGCGGTGCGATTTGGCATGCCGCTGTGCCCAATCAAAAAAGCCAGCACCGTTCAGGTGCTGGCTTTTTCACATGCCGCGCCACAACGCCCTTACGGGGTGTCGCGCAGATACCCTTCTTTGGATGGATCGCGCATCTTGAGCGCCACGATGCAGGCAATCGCACACAACGCCGTGACGTACCAATAGAACATCGTTTCAACCCCAATCGACTTGAGCCAGAGCGCGACGTATTCCGCTGAGCCACCGAAGATCGCGTTCGCCAGCGCGTACGACAACCCGACACCTAGCGCCCGCACTTCTGGCGGAAACATTTCCGCCTTTATCAAGCCGCTGATCGAGGTATAAAAACTGACAATCGCCAGCGCCACCACGATCAGGCCAAACGCGGCATAGGGACTGGTGACGTCTTTCAGCGTATGCAGCAGGGGCACGGTGCCAAGCGTCGCCAGCGCGCCAAACAGAATCATCGAGCGGCGGCGGCCAATGCGGTCCGACAGCGCACCGAACAACGGCTGCATCAGCATGTAGACAAACAGCGCGGCGGTCATCACATTGCTCGCTGTCTTCGCGTGCATGCCCGCGGTATTAACCAGGTACTTCTGCATATACGTGGTGAACGTGTAAAAAATCAGCGAGCCGCCAGCGGTAAAACCCAGTACGGTCAAAAACGCCCGCTTGTGCCGCCACAGGCCGCCGATCGTGCCCGCATCCTTGCGTTGCCGGGTCGCGGCGCTGGTGGTTTCGTCCAGCGATTTGCGCAGATATAACGCCACCACGGCGGCTATCGCACCCACGACGAAAGGAATGCGCCAGCCCCAGGCTTTCAGCTCTTCAGTCGTCAGCAACTGCTGCAGGATCACCAGCACCAGCAGCGCGCAGAGCTGGCCGCCAATCAGCGTCACGTACTGAAACGAAGCGAAGAACCCGCGACGCCCTTGCAGCGCGACTTCACTCATATAAGTGGCACTAGTGCCGTATTCACCACCGACCGATAGCCCCTGAAAGAGCCGCGCCAGCAACAGCAGCGCGGGTGCCCATACGCCAATCTGCGCGTAGGTTGGCAAGACCGCGATGACCAGCGAACCACCGCACATCATGAATACCGACACCATCATCGCCGTCCGCCGGCCGCGTTTATCAGCCAGGCGGCCGAAGAACCAGCCGCCGATCGGGCGCATCAGAAACCCGGCAGCAAACACCCCGGCGGTGTTCAACAACTGCGTCGTCGTGTTGCCGCCAGGAAAAAAGGCCGGGGCGAAATACAGCGCACAAAACGAATAAACGTAAAAATCAAACCACTCGACGAGATTGCCTGACGAAGCACCGACGATCGCAAAAATGCGCCTCCGGGTATCGTGCTCGGTTAACCCGGTTTCAGTTACAACAGATTGGTTTGCCATGGCTGGAGTTGTTCCTTGTTTGGGACGAATAAGCCCGGCAACACACGACATTCGCGCGCAACGAGATGATTGAGTCTCAAGCTGGCGTAATACGCAATATTTGGGCTGGGCCGTATGGTAGCGGATATCGTCTAGCCCGCATCCCAGGCAAACACCGGGTAGGCAGCGCCTGTAATACGCACCCTCCGCCAATGCATCAGGCCAGCGCAAAGGCTGGCCTGATGGAACTCACGCAATGCCCGATGAATTTTTCAGAGCCGCACGCTGGGTGCCACATAAGGACATTCATAGCGTTTTCTGAGCGTGCCGCTCTCGTCAACGCTTTCCAGATACACATCGAACTGCCAGAGGCGCGCCATATGCCGCAGCACTTCTGCGCTATCGTCCGCCAGATGCCGGTTATCGCTCATAAAGTGGCGCAAGGTCAGGCTGCGGTCACCACGGGTGTTGACGGACCAGACCTGGATATTCGGCTCGCGGTGATGCATGTCGTATTGCCGTGCCAATGCCTGGCGCACGTACTGATAACCGCTGTCGTCGTGAATCGCGGAGACTTCGAGCGCGTCGCGCGTATCGTCATCCAGCACCGAAAAAAGCCGCATTGCGCGGATCAAATGCGGCGATAAATATTGCGCGACAAAACTCTCATCCTTGAAGTTGCGCATCGCGTAATGCAGCGCGTCGAGCCAGGGGCTGCCAGCCAGCTCAGGAAACCAGCGGCGATCTTCGTCAGTCGGTGCCTCACAGATGCGCCGGATGTCGCTCATCAGCGAGAACCCCAGCGCATATGGATTGATCCCGTTGTAATACGGCATGGTCACCGGCGGCTGGTACACCACGTTGCTGTGCGAATGCAAAAACTCCATCATGAAACCGTCGGTCAGCTTGCCCTGGCTGTACAGCGTATTGAGCAGCGTGTAATGCCAGAAGGTCGCCCAGCCTTCGTTCATCACCTGGGTTTGCCGTTGCGGATAAAAATACTGGCCAATCTTGCGCACGATGCGAATTACTTCGCGCTCCCAGGGTTCCAGCAGCGGTGCATTTTTTTCGGCGAAATACAGCAGATTTTCCTGGGGCTCAGGCGGATAGCGCTCACCAGTTTCTTCGGGCAACGGTGTGTGCCGCGCGGGCAGCGTGCGCCAGAGCTCGTTCACCTGGGATTGCAGATACGCTTCGCGTTCGCGCCGCGCGACGGATTCTTTCGCCAGCGAGAGTTTCTGCGGGCGTTTGTAGCGGTCAACGCCGTAGTTCATCAACGCGTGGCACGAGTCGAGCAGCTCTTCAACCCGGTCCAGGCCATGACGCTCTTCGCATTCGGCGATGTAATGCTTGGCGTACACCAGGTAATCCACAATCGCATGCGCATCGGTCCAGAGCCGGAACAGGTAATTGCCCTTGAAAAATGAATTATGTCCATACGCTGCATGCGCAATGACCAGCGCCTGCATGGTCATCGTGTTCTCTTCCATCAGATACGCGATGCACGGATTCGAATTGATCACGATTTCATAAGCCAGGCCCATCTGCCCGCGGCGATAGCTTTTTTCCGTTGCCAGAAAATGTTTGCCGAACGACCAGTGGCGGTAATTCACCGGCATGCCGACCGAGGCATACGCATCCATCATTTGTTCAGCGCTGATGAGTTCCAGCTGGATCGGGTAGGTGTCTAGCTGATACAGATCAGCGGCCTGGGCGATCTGCGCGTCGTAGGCTTCGATCAGCTCGAAGCTCCAGTCGGATGGGCACGGTAATGGTTGACGCAGTTGCTGCGATTGCTGCAAGGCCGCCTTTGCCGAACCTGCACGAGTGCCGTCAGATTTTGCCGGGTCCTGGATGGCGCTTAGCTTGCCGCCATCGGCTTCACGTTTCGAGGCCGTTTTTGGGTTCATGATGCCGCCACCTGCTTTTCAAAAAGCTCGCGGAATACCGGGTAAATATCCGCTGCTGCTTCGACCTTTTTCAGCGCCAGATGCGGCTCGCTTTGCGCCAGTTGCGTGTATTCCTGCCAGAGATTTTGCTCTTCAGGGGTGACCTGGATATAGGCGAAATAACGGACTTTCGGCAGGATCTCATCGGCCAGAATCTTGCGGCACCTGGGAGAATCGTCGGTCCAGTTATCGCCGTCCGAGGCCTGTGCGCCATAAATATTCCACTCGGTTGGCGAATAGCGTTCGTCGATGACTTTCTGCATCATCTCAAGCGCGCTCGACACCACCGTGCCGCCACTTTCGGTCGAATGAAAAAAGGTGTCTTCATCAACTTCTTCGGCACGCGTGTGATGCCGGATAAACACCACCTCAATGCGCTCGTAATTACGCTTCAAAAACAGATACAGCAGGATGAAAAAACGTTTGGCCAGATCTTTGCGCTGTTCATCCATCGAACCCGAAACATCCATCAGGCAAAACATCACCGCCTGGCTCGACGGCTGCGGTTGCTTGATGCGATTCACGTAGCGCAGGTCGAACGGGTCGATAAACGGAATGCGCCAGATGCGTCCGCGCAGATGATGAATCTCTTCTTCGAGCAGGCGAATTTCTTCGCGCCGGTCAGCCGGATCGGCTATCAATGCTTCGAGTTGCCGCTCAAGCTCATGCAATGCATTCACCAGCGGCGCGCCGAGTGCGATGCGGCGGCCCAGCGCGCTGCGCAGCGAACGCACTACATCGATATTGCTGGGGTTGCCTTCCGCAGACCAGCCCGCGCGAATATTTTTCCAGGTGGGCACAGCCAGCAAATGGGTTTTAACCAGCCGGGGCAACTCGAGATCATCAAAAAAGTACTGCATGAATTCTTCGCGGCTGAGCTCAAAGACAAAATCGTCTTCGCCCTCGCCTTCGTTGCTGGCCTGGCCGCCGCGCCCACCGCCCCCACCTTGCGGACGCTGAATCTGGTCGCCGCGAATGTAATCGGCATTGCCCGGATGAACCATCTCGCGCCGCCCGCCCGGGCCATGCCGGAATGAGGGTTCGGCAATGTCTTTGCGGGGAATCGTAATGCTCTGACTGGTCTGAATTTCCTTGATGCTGCGGTCGCGCACCGCGTCCGCAACGGACTGACGAATGTAGTGCTTTACGCGCCGGAGAAAACGCTCACGGTTGGCAATGCTTTTATTTTTTCCGGCCAGTCTGCGGTCGATGATTTGATGAAGCACATTCACTCTCCTGCGCCAGTTTCACCTGCACGCCACGCACCAGGAATGTCACGTGATGCCCCGTGTAAAACCTTATGACGAGCGCGTCATGACAACTTCATGATGACTTGCGCACCCGCAGATACCAGTCGCACAGGAGCCGCACCTGTTTCGGCGTATAGCCCTTGGTGACCATCCGGTTGACGAAATCTTCATGCTTGCGCTGCTCTTCCGCCGAGCCTTTGGCATTGAATGAAATCACCGGCAACAGCTCTTCGGTATTCGAGAACATTTTCTTTTCGATCACCACGCGCAGTTTTTCGTAACTGATCCACGCGGGGTTCATCCCGGCATTGGCTGCGCGCGCGCGCAGCACGAAATTGACGATCTCGTTGCGGAAGTCTTTGGGGTTGCTGATGCCAGCGGGTTTTTCGATTTTTTCCAGCTCAGCATTGAGTGCGGCACGATCAAAACTCTCGCCCGTGTCATGGTCACGAAACTCCTGATCCTGAATCCAGAAGTCCGCGTAAGTGACATAACGGTCGAAAATATTCTGGCCGTACTCCGAATACGATTCCAGATAAGCGGTCTGAATCTCTTTGCCGATAAATTCCGCGTACCGCGAGGCGAGCACGTCTTTGACGAAAGACAAATATTTCTGCTCGGTTTCCGGGGGAAACTGCTCACGCTCAATCTGCTGCTCAAGCACATACATCAGATGCACCGGATTCGCGGCAATTTCGGCTGAATCGAAATTGAATACCCGCGACAAAATCTTGAACGCAAACCGGGTGGAAACACCCGTCATGCCTTCATCGACTCCGGCGAAATCACGGTACTCCTGATAAGACTTGGCTTTCGGATCGGTGTCTTTCAGGTTGTCGCCGTCATACACCTGCATCTTTGAAAACAGGCTGGAGTTTTCCGGCTCCTGCAAGCGTGTTAGCACCGCCATTTGCGCCATCATCTTCAGCGTGCCAGGCGCGCACACGGCCTGTGCCAGCGATGAATTGCGCAGCAGTTTTTCGTAAATCTTGATCTCTTCGGAATAGCGCAGGCAATACGGCACTTTGACCACGAAAATGCGGTCTAGCAGGGCTTCGTTATTGCGGTTATTGCGAAAGGCTTTCCATTCGGATTCGTTCGAGTGCGCCAGAATCACGCCTTCAAACGGAATCGCACCGAAACCCTCGGTGCCTTTGAAATTTCCTTCCTGGGTTGCCGTCAGCAACGGATGCAGCACCTTGATCGGTGCCTTGAACATTTCGACGAACTCAAGCAGGCCCTGATTGGCAAGGCACAAGCCGCCGGAATAGCTGTATGCGTCGGCATCGTCCTGAGCGTATTGCTCCAGCTTGCGGATATCGACCTTGCCGACCAGCGACGAAATATCCTGATTGTTTTCGTCACCCGGTTCGGTTTTGGCAATGCCGATTTGCCGCAGGATCGACGGATAACGCCGCACGATCCTGAACTGGCGGATATCGCCGTTGTATTCGTGCAGGCGTTTCACCGCCCATGGGCTCAGCACGCTCTTCAGATAACGCTGGGGAATCCCGTATTGCTCTTCAAGAATCGGGCCGTCTTCGTCGTAATCGAACAAGCCTAATGGCGATTCGTTCACTGGCGAGCCCTTGATTGAATAAAACGGCACACGTTCCATCAATTGTTTCAGGCGTTCAGCAATAGAGGATTTACCGCCGCCCACCGGGCCGAGTAAATACAGAATCTGTTTCTTTTCCTCCAGCCCCTGAGCGGCATGACGGAAATAAGCCACGACTTGCTCAATCACTTCTTCCATGCCGTAAAACTCACGGAATGCGGGGTATACCTTGATCACCTTATTGGCAAAAATCCGCGATAAACGCGGATCGTTGCGGGTATCGATTTGTTCCGGCTCACCAATTGCCATGAGCATGCGCTCGCCTGCTGTGGCATACGCGACGGGATTGCTTTTGCAGAGCGTCAGATATTCTTCCAGCGAGAGTTCATCTTCTCGTGTTTTTTCAAAACGGGACGCGAAACTGCTGTAGATATCCATACTGCCTCCTCGCTAAAGCTGGTTTTTAAAACGCTTGGCGTCATGTGCGGCACGCGCGTCAAAAGCCTCATATCTCGAAATCATCCTAAACCCTTTTAACGCATTTTTCACGAACTACCTGCTGAAAACCGGCTTCTGTTTTTTCAGCTTGGAAACATCGCTTCGCTCACCTACAATCATTCGCCGCGTCGTGCCGAGCCTCGGGACTACGCCCGGGTCAGTCCAGGTCAGTCCAGATATTAAGCCCCGGCACCAAGCCTGAATGTTGCGAGCCGCAGCCGCTCGCTGCAAACCCTGTCAGCCTCGGGGTTTTTCCTCACGGGCAAACGCTAGCGCACCATCACATCCTGTCAACGCATCACCCTGGTGGCACCCAGCGGTGCCCCAGCGGTTTGAGCCAGCCCCATAAAAAAAGCTACCGTTGCTCGCGCAAAGGTAGCTTTTTCCAACCTGTGAATGTGTCGCTGTTGCTTGCCGTTTGCGTTGCGCCAGTTTGACCTGTTTACCCGTTTAGACCGCGTGTATTGCGCTGGCACGCCGCGCAGGCTAGAACGTCTCCCAGTCCTTGTCGCCCCCTGCAGTGGCCAGCACCGGTGCCTTGCTCGCGGCCGATGTCGTTGGTGCAAGCCGCGCTGAGGCTACTGAGGCCGCTGAAGCCCCCGATGCCGGGCGTGTCCTGAGCGGAGCCGGACGCGACTGGCGTGCCTGAGGTGCGCTAGCCGGATGCGCGCTCACCCCGCCTTCATCTTCAAGCTGGAACACCGCAACCGCTGAGCGCAGTTTGCTGGTCTGGTCTTCGAGCGATTGCGCGGCGGCCGCCGCCTCTTCAACCAGCGCGGCATTTTGCTGCGTGACTTCATCCATCTGCGTCACGGCCCGCGCGACCTGGTCGATGCCGCTGCTTTGTTCTTCAGAAGCCGCCGCGATCTCGCCCATGATGTCGGTCACGCGCTGCACCGCGCCAATGATTTCGTTCATCGTGCGGCCAGCTTCATCAACCAGCGCCGAGCCCGACTGCACCCGCTCCACCGAGGTATCAATCAACTCCTTGATCTCCTTGGCTGCTGCTGACGAGCGTTGTGCCAGGCTGCGCACTTCACCTGCGACCACGGCGAAACCGCGCCCTTCTTCCCCGGCGCGCGCGGCTTCCACTGCCGCGTTCAAGGCCAGGATGTTGGTCTGAAAGGCAATCCCTTCGATGATCGAGATGATGTCGGCGATCTTCGCTGAACTCTGGTTGATCTCGCCCATCGTGCCCACCACCTGACCCACCACGGCGTTGCCCTTGTTGGCGATTTCCGAGGCGCTGGCCGCGAGTGCGCTAGCCTGGCGGGCGTTGTCTGCGTTCTGCTTCACGGTGCCGGTGAGCTGCTCCATGCTTGAAGCGGTCTCCTGCAGCGCCGAGGCTTGCTCTTCTGTGCGCGACGACAAGTCGATATTGCCTGCCGCGATTTGCCGCGTTGCCGTCGCAATCGATTCGCTGCCGGTGCGCACCGTGCGCACCGTGTCAGTCAGACTGCGCTGCATTTTGCCGATGCCATCGAGCAGCAAGCCCATTTCATCGTGCGAGCGGGCCACCGCCTGACGGCGCAAGTCACCTGCGGCAATCGCGTCGAAATGCTCCAGTGCTTCGTTCAGCGGACGCGCAATCGAGCGGCGCAGCGTCATATACGAAAACAGCGCGGCAAGCACGCCGGCACCTAATGTTGTGCTGCAGATGATGCGGAACCAGCCGTACATCTCCTGCGCATGTTCGTAGCCATTCTGGGCATCGTCGAACTGCATCTTGCGCAGCCGCTCGCCGCTGAGCACGAGGTCGTTGTAGCTCGCCTGCAAGAGCCTGGCGGAGTCCACGATCTTCGCCTGGTCATTCGACACCACCGCAGCGGCGAAGCCATCCATCACCTGGTGCAGCGCCTCACGCTTGCCACTAACCTCTTGCGCCACGCGGTCTTCGTCGGCGTCACGCGGCAAGGCCAAATAACGCTTCCACCAGTCTTCTGAGAGCTTGCGCATGGCGACTGCCCGCTCCAGCGTGGCAGGCACCTCAGGCAAGCCCACCAGCAATGCCGCCCGGTCGAGCGCCAGGCGCTCGCGTGCGGCATACAGCTCTGCATTGCCGATATTCACGGCGCTCGGCATCTGGTTGGTATAAGTCTCGCGGTATGAATCGTTCGAGCGGCTCATACCCAGCAGACCGAGTACTCCCATGGCGACGAGCAAAAGAGCGAGAAAACCCATCGTCAGCCCAATGCGCGCCTTGATCGTGATGCCGTTGTTCAACATGCTGTTCCCCGTAACGGATCGAATTGAAATGCTGCCTGTCGCAGCCCCATGCGCCCGCTGTCGCGCCCGGCTGGGCGTGCAGTCGTGTGGCGTTCTTATCCCGTTTACGGCATGCGTTACGAATACTTGAAAGTTTTAAATGGGCTGTTGAAGCGGCTGGACAAAGGGCTTGAGGAGGAGTTAGGGGCTTGAATCGTCATGGTGCTGGTTGCGCTGGTGAGGGGCGCGGTCATCCGCGCCATCAACACCACTCGCCGTTCGCCGCCGCAACCGCCCACGGCAATCTCAGCGCTGCAACTCCGCCAGGAATGGAATCGACGGCTGCGCCCCGGCACGGGTCACCGATAACGCAGCGGCGTGTTGGGCAAAAGCGATCGCTTCCTGCGCGGCAACGCCCTGCGCGAGCTGGGCCGCTAGCGCACCAATCAGGGTGTCGCCAGCGGCGGTGGTATCGACGGCATGAACCTTGGGGGCCGGATGATGCACAGCTGGCGTGCCTTCGAGCAATGCCAGCACCCCTTGAGCGCCAAGCGTCACGATCACGTTGCGCGCGCCACCGGCACGCAACTGCGCAGCGGCCGCTGCCGCCGTATCCGGTGAATCGACCGGCAGGCCGGTCAAGGCGGCAGCTTCATGCTCATTCGGAATCAAATAGTCGATCAGCATCAGCCAGCCGTCGGGCAGCGGGCCATTGGCTGGGGCTGGATTCAGGATGGTCGTCGCGCCGTGGCGGCGGGCCCGGGCTAGCGCCTCATGCACAGCGTCCAGTGGGGTTTCAAGCTGACAGACGACGACCTTCGCGGCGAGCGCTGCATCGTGCCGCGCCAGCGCATCGGCGTTCAGCAGGCCGTTCGCGCCCGCGACGATCACGATGGCGTTCTGGCTGGCGTCATCCACCACGATCAGCGCCACGCCGCTGGCTACTGCCGCATGGGTTTCCAGCGCCGTGCAGTCGATCTGTTCCGCTTCGAGCCCAGCGCGCAACTGCGCGCCGTTGGCATCCGCGCCGAGGCAGCCCACCAGCGTCACCTGAGCCCCGAGACGCGCAGCGGCCACGGCCTGGTTGCCGCCCTTGCCGCCTGCGACCTGGGCGAAGGTCTGCCCCGCGAGGGTTTCGCCCGGCTGCGGCAGACGCTGCGCCCGTACCACCAGATCCATGTTCAGACTGCCGACCACCGTCACCGTTGCCCGGGCGGGTGTGGAGGTTGATGCGGGGGATGTCGCCACGTTGCGTCCTTTACTGTTTGCTGTTTGCAGATATACGGGCTGCTGGCATGGCCTGCGTCAGCAGCATGAAACGGAAAGTGGCAGTCAGCACGGCCAGCAATATGAAGCGCTGCGGCATGCGATCAGACACACGTCAGGTAGACACCAGGCACGGCCGGTGCCGTGATGCCTGTCCTCCACGCGCTTTGCACGGCAAGTAACTGCCACGCTCAGCGAGGGGCAAACCGCCTGGTCGATTCGCGCACCACCCAGGCTGATGCAACACACCGCACGCCGTTAAAGCCTTACCGCACGTCCGATCAAACATCACCGCCCAGTCGCAGTGCCCTCACCCTAATCACCCACGCGCATTACATGGCAAGCAATTGCCACCCTCAGCGAAGAGAAACAAACCGCCCGGTCGATTCACGCACCACCAGTTCAGGCGTGACGATGCGCTGGCGCGCCAGGCCCAGCGCGGGCTGGCTAATCCGTTCGAGCAAGGTGTGCGCTGCGCTCTCGCCCAGCAGCCGTACCGGCTGCCCAACCGTCGAGAGCGACGGATAGGTAAAGCATCCCAGTTCGAGCGCATCGAAGCCGATGATCGAACACGCCTCGGGCACGCGAATGCCGCGTTCCGCCGCCGCGCGCAACGCGCCAATGGCCATCATGTCGTTACTGGCAAAAATCGCGCTGGGCTGAAGTGTGTCAAACAGATGTCCCGCTGCGCGATGGCCGCCCACCCCAGAAAAATCGCTGGCGATAATCGCCCCCGCTGCAAGCGGGACGCCGTACTGCGCCAGCGCCCGCTGAAAGCCCTTGACCCGCATCGCGCTGACCGCCGTGCTAACCGGCCCGGCAATACAGCCCAGCTTCACGTGGCCTAGTTCAAGCAAATGCTGGGTGGCCAGATACGCGCCGTATTCGTGGTCGATCTGCACCAGATCCGCATTCAGTCCTTCAAGATGCCGGTCAACAATCACCAGTGGTGTGCGGCTGCCGCCCAGAAGCTGGGTCAGTATGGTGTCGTCGCCTGCTGAAGCGACGATCAGCCCGTCGATGCGTTTTTCCTGCAAAACCCGCAGATAGTGCTGCTGTTGGCCCAGATCGTCGCCCGAGTGGCACAGCAGCACGCAGTAGCCCCGGCGCATGCAGGCTTCTTCGACGCCATGCGCGAGTTCGGAAAAATACGGATTGGTGCTGTTCGGCACCACCAGGCCAATCGTCGCGGTACTCCGTGCCTTGAGCGAGCGCGCCACGGCTGACGGCACGTAATCGAGCTGGCGAATGGCGCGCTCGACTTTGGCGCGGGCACTGGCCGAGACGGGACGAGTGTTGTTCACCACATGCGACACGGTGGTAAACGACACGCCCGCTGCGGCGGCGACATCCTTGATCGTTGCCATGCAGCGGCGAGCCTATATGCGGCGCTTGCTGCGGTAGGTATCGAGCACCACGGCAATCACAATCACCGCCCCGGTAATGATCCGTTTCGTGGGTTCATTCGCACCGATCTGCGCGAGCCCCGCCGCTAGCACCGAAATAATCAGTACGCCAAAAAACGTGCTGATAACCGAGCCTCGGCCGCCCATCAGGCTGGTGCCGCCAATCACCACGGCCGCTATCACCTGAAGCTCCATGCCCGCCCCGGCATTCGGATCAGCCGCTTCAAGCCGGGAGATCTGGAACAGCGCCGCCAGGCCCGCCATCGCGCCCATCAGCGCGAACACCATGATCTTGTACGGACGGGGATTGACCCCTGCCAGCCGGACGGCTTCTTCATTGGTGCCGATGCCGGTCAGATAGCGGCCAAACACGGTGCGCGTAAGCACCAGGTGCCCCACTAGCGTCACGGCCAGCGCGAGCAGAAAAGCCGGTGAAATACCGAGAGCGAGTGGATTGGAGAGGAAATCGAATGCGTCGCCGATATAGGCGGTGCGCGAATCGGTGAGCTGGTAAGCCAGGCCGCGTGCGGCTTCCAGCACGCCCAGCGACACGATGAAGGAGGGAATCCGCCAGGCCACGGTCACCGCGCCGGTCAGCGTGCCGCACAAGGTGGCCGCCGCCACGCCGAGCAACGCGGCAGGCCATGGCCCCCAGTGCCAGTGCAGTGCGGCCACGCTGACCACCGACGCACCCAGCGCCAGCACCGAACCCACCGAGAGATCGATCCCCGCAACCATCAGCACGAAGGTCATGCCCACCGACATCACGACGAGATCGGGAATCTGGTTGGCGATGGTGCTGAACGTGTCGTAGGACCAGAAGTGCGAACTAAGCGCGGAGAACAGCGCGATCATCGCTAGCAGCGCGCCTGCCAGGCCCAGATAGCTGGAGAGCGCGACCCGGGCGCGCGCACGGCCGCTGCGTGGGCTTGTCACGGGAGGTGTGCGGGGTGGGGATAACGGCTGGCTGCTCATGAAAAATGCTCCGCTGATGGCGTGGGTATCGGTGCAACATGCGGGGTCGCGGCGTCGCCGCGATAGCCCGCGAGCGCGGCGGCCAGCAGTGCATCCTGCGACCAGTTCGCGCGCGTAAAGATGGCATCCATGCGCCCCGCTGACATCACGCCAATCCGGTCGCAGATCAGCATCAGTTCGCGCAGCTCGCTCGACACCACCACCAAGGCCCGCCCTTCGCGCGCTAGCGCGCCGAGCAAGGCGTAAATGTCGAATTTGGCGGCGACGTCGATGCCACGGGTGGGTTCATCGAACAGCAGCACCTTGCACTCGCGCGCCAGCCAGCGTCCGATCACCACTTTTTGCTGATTTCCGCCAGAAAGCTCGCCCACGGGCTGCTCCGGGCCTGAGGTGCGAATCCGCATCGCGTCGATCTGGCGTTGCGCCAGCGCGTGCTCGCTGGCGCGGTCGATCCAGCCGTGACGCGCGACGCAGCGCAAGTTGCCCAGCGCCACGTTCGCCGCCACCGGTTGCGACAGCAGCAGGCCTTCGCCTTTGCGGTCTTCAGTAATCAGCGCCATGCCGTGACGCACTGCATCCGCTGGCGAATTGATCGTCACTGGCTGGGGCGTGGCACCCGGTGTCAGAGCCAGTGCGACCGTGCCGTGGGTCTTTGGGTCCGCGCCAAAAATCAGCCGCAACAGCTCGGTGCGCCCCGCGCCAATCAAGCCGCTGATGCCAAAAATTTCGCCTGCGCGCACCTCGAACGACACCTCTCGCACCGCTGCCGCGCGCCCGATGCCTTTGACCTGCAACAGCGGCGCGCCGAGCGTGCGCGGCCCGAGATCAATCTGCTCGCCCAGCACGCGCCCCGCCATCAAGGTGACGATTTGCTCGCTCGTCAGATGTGCCATCGGCCCTTGATGCACCAGTTGTCCATCGCGCAACACCGCGATGCGCTGGGCAATTTGCGCCAGTTCTTCGAGCCGGTGCGAGATGTACACCATGGCCACGCCGCGCGCCTTGAGCCGCTCGATCTGCTCGAACAGCAACGCTACTTCGTGCGAGCTCAGCATCGCGGTTGGTTCATCGAGAATCAGCACGCGGCAGTCGTCAATCAGATTGCGCGCGATCTCGACCATCTGCTGATGCCCGATGCCTAACTCGCCCACCAGCGTGTCGGGATCGAGCGTATCCAATCCGACCTGGGCCATCGCCTGACGGGCGTCAACGCGCAGACGGCGGCGGTCGATCCAGCCCGGCCGCCAGCGGCTGGATTGCGGCAAGCGATTGAGAAAAAGATTTTCGGCGATGCTCAGCGTTGGCAGCAAGTTGAGCTCCTGCATCACCATCCGCACGCCCAGCGCTTCCGCTGCCTTGCGGCTGGCTGGCGCATAGGGACGCTCCGCCAGGCGCATGGAACCGGCATCCGGCTGCACCAGGCCGCCAATCAGCTTGGACAGCGTGCTTTTGCCTGCACCGTTTTCGCCGGTCAACGCCAGCACTTCACCAGCTTGCAAAGCCAGCGTGACATCGGCCAGCACTGGCTCGGCATAGGTTTTACCCAAACCGGTCACGGACAGCACAGTCCGCGCGGGAGCATCAGGGGAAGCATTCATCAGGGAGTTCCAGACACACGGCAAGCAGGTGCATCACGACAAAGCAGCGGCGCAACTACGGCATCGCTGCGGCAGAACCACGGTAGAACCACGGCGGAACCACGACATAACACCGCGCATAACACGGCACATTCGCCGCACAGCATGCCGCCGATAGCACAACGGCAACCGCCGCGCGAGATTCAGTTGCCCCATCGCGCCATGAGCGTGATGGGACGTGGTTCAACGCTACAAAGCGTTGAACCACGTTATTTCGTCACCAGATCGACCGGCGTCTCGACCACGCCGGACAACTCCGACTGCTTCTTGTGGCCGCTCAGCGCCTTGAGTGCGGTGTCGATACCAAATACGGCCTGTTTGGCGGCGTACTGGTCTGCGGTGGCTAGCACCCGGCCGTCCTTGAGCATCGGATGGATCGCGTTGATGTTGTCGTAGCCGACCACATACACCTTGCCTTGCCGCCCTGCCGCGCGGACCGCCGACACCGCGCCCAGCGCCATGTTGTCGTTGCCCGCGAGCAACGCCTTGAGGTTCGGGTATTCGTTGAGCATCGCGGCTGCCACGGCATTGCCCTTGTCGATTTCCCACGCGCCCGACTGAACCGAGACGAGCTTCACGCCCGCTTGCTGCAGCGCTTCACGAAAGCCCGCCGTGCGCTGTTGCGCATTGGTGGTGGTAGACACGCCTTCGATGATGGCCGCCTCATCGCCTGGCTTGAGCTTTTGCACCAGATACTGGCCAATCTTCAGCGCGCCCTTGCGGTTGTCCGGGCCGACAAACGGCACGTTCAGGTTTTTCGACTTCAGCACCGCTGGATCAAGCCGGTTATCAATGTTCACGACGATGATTCCGGCATCCACCGCTTTCTTGACGACCGGCACCAGCGCTTTCGAATCCGCTGGGGCCAGCACGATCGCATCCGCTTTCGACACGATCATCTGCTCGACGATGCGGATCTGGTTCGCGGTATCGGTTTCATCCTTGATGCCGTTGGTAACCAGCTCGAACAGCTGCGGATTGTGCTTCTGGTAGTCCTTCGCGCCGTTTTCCATCGTGAGGAAAAATTCGTTAGCCAGCGATTTCATCACCAGGGCGACCCTGGGTTTCCTGGCTGGGGCGGCAGGCGTCGCGGCACTGGCTTGCGCATTGGCAGGCGACAGCGGTGCGGCAAGCGTGGCGACCATGGCAGCGACCGCCGCCAGCGTGCGGCGGCGAAAGCGAAGGCGTGAGTTCATAGGTGTCTCCAAAGATCAGGCTCTGGCCGAGCCTGTTTTTCTGGGTAATTTTGATATTTTCGCAAACGTTTGCGCGGGCTATTCTCCATGGCCGTGGTGCGCGCTGTCAACGTCCGCAACATGCTGCACTGCACTGATGCCGCTGGCCGCGGCCAGTCGCTCAAGCAGCCAGCGGCATCAGGCAAAGGGAATCAGGCAAAGGGAATCAGGCAAAGGGAATCAGGCAAAGGGAATCAGGCAAAGGGAATCAGGCAAAGGGAAGAAAAAACGCCCCACCGCAGTGGTGAGGCGCGATCAGAAGAATGCGCTTGACGCCTGGCATCAAGCATTAAGCCTGGGTGGGGGCTGAATGAACGGCTGAATAAGCGCTGAATGAAAGCCCCATAAGCGGCCCATAAGCACCCAACAAGCACACAACAAGCACCGGGCAAATATCAAGGGACGAAGATTTCGGCCAGATCGCCATTTGTTTCACCCGAAACCATCCGTCTGCCTGCTGCCAGCACCTGGCCGTTGGCTAGCAAGGTCATCGTGAAGTTGCTCCGCCCGATGCTCATCGGTCCCGCCGAGGTCCATTTACCGGTTTCGGGGTCATACAGCTCAGTAGCCGCGATTGAAACATCCCCCTCCTCCAGGCCACCGGCCACCAGCACCCGGCCATCGGCCAGGCGCAGCGCGCAATGTGTCTGATGCCCGGTGCTCATCGCGCCCGTCGAGCTCCACTTGCCGGTTTCAGGGTCATACAGCTCGGCCGAAGTCAACGAGCTAACGCCGCCGACCTCCTTGCCTCCAGCCACCAGCACCTGGCCATTCGCCAGCAAGGTGGCGGAATGCATGAGTCGGGTACTCGCTGGCTGCCCAGTAAGCTCCCAGCTATTGGTTCCTGGCAGATAAAGCTCCGTGAAGCTGCCGACCGAAGCCCCCTCCATGCCCCCTGTGACCAACACGGTCTGGTTAGGCAAAAGCGTCGCGGTATGGCCCAAATGCGCACTCTTCATGGTGCCGGCCAGCGTCCAGCTATCTAGAGCGGAGTCATATCGTTCCGCCACTGGAGTGGCTGGTGTGGGATACGGCAGGATGGATCCTCCAACGACGAGAATGTTTCCATCCGCTAGCGCCGTAGTGCTCTGAGCCAGCATGTGCGAGACGCTCATCAAACCGCTGCTGCGCGTCCAGATGCCGCTTGCGGGGTCATAGCGGTCAGCCTGCCGGCTAATCACATTCAGTGGCGCACCGCCGACCACCAGCACTGACCCCACGTGCGGCCCCGTTGTCAGCAGCACCGCTTGATGGAGATAACGCGGGGTGCTCGGCGGATTAAGCGTAGCGTTCCATGTGCCATGCGCGGGATCGTAAATCTCCGCCGTCTTGTAGATGCCACCCGACTCATTAGTTCCGGCCACCACGAGCACTTTCCCGTCGGCCATGAGCGTCGCGGAATGCAAGTTACGTGGCTGCCCCATCGGATTCGTTTTCGCCCAGGTGCCCGGTTTGACTACCTCCAGCGACACCGTGGTGTTCACCCTGCCCGCGGCATTGCTGCCCGTGACGAGATAGTCAGTCCGGCTCACGGTCTCAGCGGGTGTGCCGCTGATTTCGCCCGACTGGGTGTTCAGGCTCAAGCCGGCAGGCAAGGCGGGGGTGACCGTAAACCAGCGGATCGCACCGCCGCTTTGCTGCGCTGAGTTGGTCAGTTGCACCCGGCCCTCGCCGCCTAGCATCCAGCTTTGCGCATATGCCAGGCTCTGCGGCGGGGCGGGCAACGCAGCGGTAATGGCCAGCGCGGCGCTGGCCGTGCCCGCGCCGTTGCTGCCGCTCACCGTATAGGTGGCAGCGGCCGTGGCCACGCTCGGCGTGCCGCTGATGACGCCACTCGCGGCATCCAGCGTCAGCCCGGGCGGCAAATCAGGCGTGACACGCCATGCCGTGATCGCGCCGCCTTCGCTATGCGGCAAGTTCGGTGTGATCGCCACGCCCACTTCATACGACACCGGCCCAGCGCTATACGCCAGGTTCACCGGAGCCGTTTCATCGGACGTCACCGTGATCGACACCGCCGTCGTGGCCGTGCCCGCCAGATTGCTGCCGCTCACGGTGTAAATAGCCGTGGCGCTGGGCTGGGCTGGCGTGCCACTGATGACCCCGGTGATGGCGTCGAGTGTCAAGCCCGCGGGCAGTGCCGGGTTCACCGCATACCGGCTGATCGGCCCGCCGCTGCTAGCGGGGGTATTCGGCACGATCGGCTGGTTCGCGGCATAACTCGGGTTGAGCGTGGTGTAGTGCAAGCCAGCAGGCGCGGCCACGGTGCGCGTGCCGCTACCGCAAGCGGCCAGCAAAATGGCGCTGCTCAAGACAAGCAAAATCAAGCGGATCACGAACGTCCCCCTTAGGACAAAAAGCATTTTGGATGTTGAGTGCGAAGCGTGTCACTGCGTGTTACGCAGTCGCCTTAGCGGTTTTTCTTACTTATAGCTTTCGCAATCTGTAACCATCGGGCCTGTTTCGTTCCATTTGTGCTGGATTTGTTTCCTGCATGACGCCGTCTGGCTAACTCGCCAGGCCGTAAACGGCACGGCGGCTCCCAGGATCGCTCCGGGAGCCGCAACTCACCACGGCCATTGCAACGCACGACGTGGTTCAGTCAGAGCCTAACGTATTGCAGTGTCGTGTTCAGGCCGTCACTCAAACTGACGGTGAGGCCCGTCGTCTCTTGCTGGGTGGCCCGCAAGGCCAGTGCGAACTGCCCGCCCGTGCGGTTCAGCGCCAGCGGCACCCGGCCCGCTGGGGTGTTTTGCCACACGGTGATCCACGGCCAGCGCTGCGCATCCCAGACCAGACAAAGCTGGCCATCCACGATCTGATAGCTGCCCCACGCCGTTGCGGTGCCGGATACGGCGGCGGCCATCGCAGCGGTGGTAGCGCGGCTGCGCATGCTGCGCTGTGGCTGCGGGTGTGTCTCGCTCGTCAGCAACTTCGCCGCCCCACGGAACAGCCGGATCGCGCGGATGCCTTCGAGCACGGCAATCTTGGCTTCGAAGCTAAACGCATGAGCATCATCTGCGTCGGATGCTTCGGCCAGTTGCAGCGGATAACGGTGAATCCCTTGTGCGGAGGTGATTTCGAGCGTGATTTCCTGCTTACGGACAGATGCATTCGGTGCCAATGGAACCGTGTCCGGTGTGGCCACGAGCCGCAGCACCGGGGCCATCTTGACCTGGGAGCCCGCCCGGTTCACCCAGCCGTTGAGATAGAGCGCCTGCTGCGCGGTGTGGCTCGCGGTGCTGGTTGGGCTGGTTGCCTTGGCGGCTTTAGCGGTTTTAGCGGTTTTGCTTGCCTCTTGGGTGAGCTCTTTGTTTTCCTCTTTGCTTGCCTTGGCGGTTTTGACAACTTTGGCCACTTTGGCGCTCAGCGGCAGGTTTTTCTCAAGATAGGCATAGGCGCTGCTGAAGGTGTAGTCCGAGACGCTGGCCGGCCAGTCGTAACTCATGATGTCGTGCCACCTGGATGGGTCGTACAGCAGCCGGCCGCGCAGCAGATTAATTGCCCATGCGCCGCCGAGCAGGCTTTTACCGTCTTTCAGATAAGGAAACGACGGGTCCAGCCATGAATGCCTGCGGCCAAAGTTATGGCCAACCTCGTGCAACAGCACATCACGCAACGCCCCCTCCTCGCGGGCATACCAGCGATACGGCACGACCGCAGCGCGCCCCGGCGTCACGGCAATGCCATTACAGCTATCGCACGGGGTCACCCCCACGAAAAATTCGCTGTCTTGCGGTTGCGGCGCTGCGGCAATCCGGTAAGCCTTGGTGAGCATCAACCACTCTGGGCTGTTATCGGTAGCCAGCGTCTCCAGCACCGGCTCGACCACGAAATCGACCTCCGACAGCGGGTATAGGCCCAGGATATGGTTGCGCGCGATCTCGTAGTCGTAAGAGGTCGTCGGCCCGCCTGGCGCTGGCTTGTCGGGTGCCTGCAGCGGAATGAAGCGCACTTTGATATAGGTGGCGATCCCCAGCACGCCAGCGGGTGGGACGTAAGCAAAGCGGCTGACTTGCTCGGGAAAACTCTTTTCATTGGCTTCAAGCGAAAACGCAAAGCCTTTTTGCAGCCATTGCGCGGGGACTTCATAGGTGTAGCTGCGCGCGAGGTCATCTTCAGCCACCGCGCTCGCGTCCAGCACGTCCGGGCCGCTCATGACGAAGGTCTTGCTGCCCAGCGCATCGTTTTTCACCGTCAGGCGCACTTCTGGCTGAGACAGCTTGCCGTCCTTGTTCGGTGCCAGCCGCACCCGCACCAGCAGCGGCTTGAGCGAAACCAGCCGCAGATACGGGCTGGTGACCGGCTGGGTCAGCGAGTGAAGGTGGCTATGCGCGATCTGGACATCGTCGATGCTCAGCCTGAGCGCAGGCCCGGACACCTGCAGGATGCCCGCGGCAAATTTGCGGCCTTTCGCATCTTCAAGCACCACCGAGCCACTCGGGGCGTGATCCGGCACGGTGAACTCCAGCCAGCGGCCATCACTGGCCACACTCAACGGCACGCTTGAGGTGTCACCCATCAGCACACGTCTCGCCAGATTGAGATGCGCCCCCGTGACGCGGACTTTCTGAGCGCGGTAGGCACGAGTGAGCGTCAGCCCGTCCGGCTCGGGCACCGCTTCGAGCGTCACGGCCGAGGGCCATCTGTGGCTGACGCCGTCTTCGCGTTGCAACCTCAGCCTGTGGCTGATGTCTTCCCCGGCAGACTGCGACGGCAGGCTGAACATCAGTTTGGTATCCGACTGAAATACCACCGGCAGCTCGGTTTCGCCCCAGAAGAGCCGCATGTTTTTCGTGAATCCGCTGCCATGGATGACGGACAAGGTGCCAGGCGGGCCACTTTCTGGCTCAACCGAGAACACTTTGACGGGAGGAATTGCTGGCGTGGCCGTCATAACCGTAGTGGCCGTGGCAGCCGGTGACATGACCGCCTGCCCGGGTTGTAACGCGGAATGAAGCGGCTCCAGCACCAGCTCGGGCTGCTGGCCTCTGTCCGTGATGTCGGCGGGTGTGATTCCGGCCAGATCTGTTGCGCCACTGTCGATGCCTGCGCCACCACCGCCACCGCAAGCGCTCAGCATGACCAGCAGCGTAGCGGCGAGCAGCGCCTGTCTGAGCCACTGACCAGGCTTTGCCTGAAGTCCTTTCATGAAGATAATCACCACCATTAATGCTTAAACAAAATCATTGCCAAATAATTTAAATCCAGGCGGCAAATTAATGAGGCTGATATCTGAAAAATATCAAGCAGCATCTGACCCTGCCGCCACCGCGTATTTTTCAGACATGAAAAATAAAAATGGCTCGTTTCATGGCATGCCAGACGACCGTCGTCGCGCCAAATTCAATTATTTGCGGCTGGATAGCAGGTACAGCGCAGGCGCTGGCCCCCGCTGGTGCTGGCTGAATGGCGGAGAGCAAGGGTGGATGGTTAGATCAGTGCACGCGGGTCCTGGCTGAGCAGGACCCGGTGTTTTTGAGAAATTACTCAAAAGCCGTTAATTTTAGCGAAATTAATTTGCCTGAAATAAAAGCGAAAAAATTATTAATGGCATGGCAGATTCAAAGCCAGCCCGCGCGGCGAAAACGCCACCATAAAATCAGGTCAACACCCAGCATGACCGCGAGGCAAACCGGGTAACCATATTTAAAGTTCAGCTCCGGGATGTGCTGAAAATTCATGCCATAAATACCCGCGATCATCGTTGGCACGGCAAACAGTGCAGCGAAAGAGCCCAGCCGCTTGGTCACCTCGCTCTCCGCCAGCGAGATCATCCCCAGATTGACCTGAACCGCAGTCACGATCATTTCCCGGCGGCCGTCGATCGTTTTGACGATGCGCTCAAGGTGGTCGTAAACATCGCGGAAGTACGCGGGCATACCGGCGCAGATTTGTGGCACACGCCCGCCCGTCAGCTTGCCAATCGCTTCGAGCAGCGGGTTCACGTGATGCTGCAGCAGCACGAGACGGCGTTTTAACGAATACAGGTCTTCGATGATCGCGCGTGAGGCCGACAGGTTCTGCCGGTCGAAAATGCGGTCTTCGAGTTCTTCGATTTCTGCGCCAAGCGCCTCAAGAAGCGGGAAATACCGGTCGACGATATGGTCGGCCAGTGCATACAGCACAAACGCTGAACCGTGCTTGAGCAGCTCCGGCTCGCGCTCACAACGCGCACGCACCTCCTGAAACCCCTGGCGCGTGCCGTTGCGCACTGTGAGCACGTAGTTCGGCCCAACAAACACATCGACCTCGCCAATCACCAGTTCGCCCTCGTCATCCATCTCGACCGTATGCAGCACGGCAAACAGCGAGTCGCCATATTCTTCGAGCTTGGGCCGCTGGTGGCCATTGCGCACGTCTTCGACCGCCAGTTCATGCAGGCCGAATTCATGCTGCATCACGGCCAGCTCACCAGGGCCAGGATCTTTCAGCGCGACCCAGACAAAGCATTCTGGTTTGGCGACATACACGCTGATGTCGTCGATTTCAATGTCAGCGAGTTTCCGGCCATCCTGGTAGGCCGCGCAATTGATAAGCATTCTGGAGAACCTTGAGGTCTAAACGGGGATGCCACGGCGTCATGCGTGGGCTGCCGCGTGCACAGGCCTGGTGGAGCGCAATGGCCAAAGGCAATGCAGGACGCCAGGCGGCTAAGCGAAAAATGGACAGCCGCCATGGTAATGGCTTCGTTCTTGCGACACGTGCGAATTTGTGACTGGCTAGTTTTTGTATGCGTTCGTGTATGCGCTTTTTGCGCTTTTTTTCTCTTCTCGCCTTACGCGCGACCAACGGCTCGCAACGTCTGAGAGCGATCTTTCAATCTGGTTGCCACGCCTAACGCGCGACCCGCTGCAAGAGCACGCGATGGCCGCGATTGAAGCTCACCGCTGCGAGGTTGGTATAACGCGCGTCGGCACTCACCCCGAATGGCAACTCGCGCACCGGATCAAACTGTGTCGAGACTCCCAGCCGATGCACGCCGGGGTTCAGATAGAACACAACCTGCTCGCCATTCATCAGGTTCGCGGCCAGCGTGCCGTCCACGTACAACTGGACTCCACGAAACTGCACGGGCAGAAAGCTGACAGGCATGGCGTTACAGCGACTCGGCGCAGAAGGTAGCCGGCGTGACAATACGCGTGCGGCCTATGCTGCCGCGTTGCAACAGCCCGGCGCGGCGGTCGCCTGTTACCAGGTAGTCGGCCTCGCCGGCCAGGGCCATCGCCAGCAGGAAGGTGTCGTTCGGATCGTTTGCCTCGATGTTTTCCGGCAGAGCTGGCAGCGCATCCAGCACGATGGCGCGCTGCATGTTGTTGACCATCGTGCCGATGCGGTGTGCAGGCAGGATGACCTTGAGCTTCGGGTAGCGGCTCGCACGCCGCAGTTCGTCGAGTTGCGTCATCGATGTCACCAGCTCGAAACGCGCCGCGCGCCAGGCGCAATAGATGACGTCGGGGGGGGCGTGTGGAGAGATCAGTGCGCCGAGCAACACGTTGGTGTCCAGGATAACGCGCATCAGTGCTCACGCACCCACTGCACCGCCTCGTCGATGAGGTCGTTCAGATCGGCCTCGCCCATACTAGACGCAGCGGTCTTGGCCTGATCGACGGCGCGCTCCAGAAGATAGGCTCGCACGGCTTCCTCGATGAAGCGCGACAGGTCGCCCTTGCGGCCGCCACCTTGCGCGGCGATGAACATGCGGACGGACTGATCCACGTCCGGCGACACGGCGATGTTCCAGCGCACGGTATTCATGATGCCCTCCAAATCAGTGTTTGAGTACATAGGTGTTTATACACCTGGCAGACAGTCCCTGCAACAGTTCGATAAAACGACCGTTAGCTCGGGCACGTGGCCCGGTAGGCGGCCAATCGCCACTGCTTCTCAGAGCGCGATGCGAGCATGGAAGGAACCGGCCGCCACTGGCGATGCTAGCGGTTTAAGTCGATTGGCTGTTCCGTTGCTCCCCGGCCCCTTCCACGCAACACACGGTGCAGGGAAGCATAGGCGCTACCCTTGCCTGACCCCAAGCGGGGTGATCTCTGGTTTGGGGTGTGGAGCAGCGGTTTGAGAAGTGGCGCTGGAGGCATGGGCCTGGAGACAGCGTGAGACATCGGCCCTGCTTGATGGGCTGGCGCGGCGTAAACCGTGGTTCACCGCTTGGGGCACGGAAATGGAGCGAGCGCATGGTCTGCGGCACAGGGCATAAAGCACAAGTTTCACGCCAAATGCCCGGGCTTGATTCATGCCTCTGACATACCTTGCAGCGCAGCCCGTCACGCCGCGTGCTTCGCCCCTTGCGTGGCTCACGCTTCCTGGTCATGATCGCGGCAGACAGGCGGCGGCATCCGGCACTATTTGATGCGACTGAGTGATGCGGCGAGTGAGGCAACTAAAGATGACGCTGAGGTGCCCTGGTAGCACCCGCCTTCCACCTGCCGTTGCTGCTGCTGTTCTCTGTCCGCCCAACTTGTTGTTTGCTCAACCTGCTTCAATCCGCTGTTTGCTCAACCGTATCTGCCAGATCATTCGCTGTGCTTCGACTCACCGCCCCGGGCTCCTGCTCGCTGGGAGGAACTTACATTCAAGGAGACTGTGCAATGTGGTATTTCACGTGGATTCTCGGTATTGGCGTGGCGCTCGGCTTCGGCATCATCAATGTGATGTGGCTTGAAGCGCGCGAGACCTTCAAGAGCCCCGATGCAGCAGCAACGTCGACATCAACAGCATCAGCGAAAACCAAAGCTCCTTAGCCTCTTAGCCCCTTCAGCCACGCGGCTGAATACCACCCGCTCCTCTCGCTTTGAGCACCATCCATCAGGTGCTCAAAGCCTCCACCGCCAGAAGCGCATTAAACGATAGCGGTTGCATCCAGCGGATGGCCTTCATACAACCGCCCAAAGCGGTTCGCCAGAAACGCTGCCAGCGGCACTTGCTCTTGCCGCACAAAGCCACGTTGCGGCAGTTTCTTCTCACGGAACAAATCCAGCACCGCGCACATCGCCCCAGCCGTGGTGATCTGGATCGCGCTCATCGGCATACCGCAGATGGTTTTGGCCAGCACCTTGCGGGTGAACACCTCCTCGATCAAACGCCCGTCACGCACCCCCGTCACGGTGATGAAGATCAGCACGACGTCTTGCTCGGTTGACGGTATCGCGCGGCGCAGAATCGTTTTCAGCATGTCGCGCTCCGTGCCCAGCCGCAGCTCTTCGAGCAAAAAGCGCATCAGGTCGCGGTGCCCTGGATAGCGCACCGATTTGTAATCGAGTGTCTCAACCCGGCCGGCCAGCGTTTCGCATAAGGTGCCAAGCCCGCCTGAGGTATTGAACGCCTCGTATTCCGCGCCCTCAAGAGAGAAATGCTCCAGCCCTTCAAGCGGCTGCAGCCATTGCGTCTGGCCCTGGCGAATAGCTTCGCAGGGCTGACAATATTCGTTGATTAACCCGTCGATGCTCCACGTCAGGTTGTATTTCAGTGAATTGGTGGGGAATTGCGGCAGCGCGCCAACCCGCATTCTGACCTCACGAATTTCGCTAAAGCGCTGCGCCAGCTCATGCGCGGCCAGGCCGATAAAGCCTGGTGCCAGGCCGCACTGCGGCATGAACACGCACGGCGCGTCTTGCGCCATGGTGCGGATCGCCTGCGTCGCGCGCACGTCCTCAGTCAGATCGAAGTAATGCACCCCCGCGCCCTTCGCCGCCGTTGCGACATTCACCGCGAGGTAATACGGCAGCGCATTCACCAGCGCATCGAAGCCTTGCAGCGCCGCACGCAGCGTATTCGCATCGGCGGAATCGACCCGCTGGGTTGGAATGCCCTGCTGCGCTAGCAGATCAAGCGCGGGCTGATCCCGGTCGAACGCAGTGACTTCGTAGTCACCGGTTTCGCGCAGCATGTGGGCAATGGTTTGGCCGATCAAGCCAGCACCGGCGATGGCGATTTTCATGTGCGTCTCCTGGTTTTTTTGATGGTTATTGCTCTGGCGTGAGCTTGAGTGGGCTTGACGGGTACAAGCAGGCACACCGGATAGCCAGAGTTTAGGGAGAAGAAGACACAAAACCTAGTAGCAGAATGCTGCGTTTTGACGAGTGATTTCGCCATTCAGACTAAATTTTACGTCGATTCGTCGAAAATGAAGCTGAACACAGCGATTGCAGCCGGCCGGATGTGGCCGGATGTGGCCGAGCTAATCGGACAGTCGCTTCTCATTCATACCGGTTGCGCCTCCGCAAGCACCTTGGCCCGGAACTTTGGCAGCAGGTCGCCGGGGGGCAGCAAATCGACGTGAACGCCGAGCAGAGATTCCAGATCATCTTGCAGACCACCTAAGTCCAATAACGTCGCACCGGGTAACGTATCGGCCAATAAATCGAGGTCGCTTCCGTCCCGGCCGGTGCCATGCAGCACCGAACCGAAGACGCGCGGGTTCGCCGTGCGAAAACGGTTCACCGCTTCACGCACGGCACTTCGCTTCATATCAAACGCAACGGACGGCTCGCATGAGCCTCCTTTCTGATCAAAACTCGGTGCAGTGAATAACGTTTCAAGAACTATGTTCGAGAATCGTCACGTCTCGAACAGGTGGACTGGGCGGAGAAATTTCGTATAGCTACGGATACCGGATAGATCAAGCTGGATAGCCTCTTACCCCTCCGCCATACCGCGATCAATCTTGCGTGCAAGGATCACCGAAGTCGTGGTGCGCTCTACTCCGTTCAGGTTGCCAATCTGGTCGAGCAGATCATTCAGGCGCTCAGGTGAGCTGGCGCGCAGCCACGCGACGTAATCGAACTCGCCGCTCACCGCACACAGCAACTGCACTTCCGGCATTTTGCCGAGGCGCTTTTGCACCTCCGCGCCGAATTTCGGCGCAATGATCAGGCCGACATACGCGTAAATGCTGGCATCGAGCACATCCTGTCCAAGCCGCACGCTATACCCCGCGATGACGTTGCTGCGCTCCAGCCGTGCGATCCGGGCAATCACGGTGGTACGCGCCACGCCCAGCTGGCGCGCCAGCTCCGCCACGCTTTCGCGGGCGTTAGCCTGCAGCAGGGCCACCAGGTTGCGGTCAAGGTCATCTAGTTGATCCAGGCGCGGAGGTCTCATAAGAAACGGCAAGAAGAGGGAAACAGGTTTAAAGAAAGCTGCCGCTGCTGTTCCACTTCAGCCAGATGGCCTGACAGCAACGGCGAGCGGGTTGTAAGGCATTGTTGCGAAGGGCTCACGGCACGTGCAGATCGTGATACTAATAGCGCCCACGGCAAAACGGCCCGCCTGACGCAAAGCATGCGCTGCAGCGCAAAGCGGCACCCACCCGGGGCGGGTATCGGTATCGCCCTGATTTCAATCGGCATCAGGAGTTTCCATGAAAAAAACCCTCGTTGTTCTCGCTTCCGCGCTCTCGATGAGCAGCGTTTTCGCTCAGGCTTCAGCACCGGTCGCCGCCGCCAGCACCCCCGCTGCGACGCTGACAGCCGCTTCAGCCGCTTCAGCACCGGCCAAGGCCGCAACCGAACCTCGCCGGGTTCATGTAGAAAAACGCATTACCTACCTGCACAACCAGCTCAAGATCACGCCCGAGCAGGAAAAACAATGGGGCGAATTCGCTGATGTCATGCGTGCCAACAGCACCACCATGAGCGCGCTCTACCAGCACCTCAAAGGCAACGCCCTGACGTCGGCGCTCGACAACATGAAGGAATACGCCGCGCTCACGCGAGCCAATGCGGACGGCACGCAAAAACTGGTGGAGGCATTTGAGCCGTTGTATGCCAACTTGTCGCCGGAGCAAAAAAAGCTCGCTGACAAAACTTTCCGCCAGAGTGCAACGATGCATCACGGCAAGCATTCGGCCAGCAAGAAAGCCGCACCAGCCAGCCAGGACGAAGCCACACCGAAGCCATAACGCGGTAGCCGCGCTGGTGCTTCGCTCAGGTGAGGTCGGTTGGCCTGGTTAGCTTGGCTGCACTGGCCTCCAGCTCCCCAGGTCCAGCGCCCGTGATGCCGTGCTCCATGCCTCCACCCGCATGCCCATGTACGCCACAGGCAGCGCGGAACCCAAGCCCTGGTATAACCAACGGGCAGCGTGCCAAGCGCTGTCCGTTGTGTTTTCTTTCTTGCATCACGACGTTCCCACTCCACGCCTCGCATTCCACCTGCAAAACGCTCATCTCATGCTCGAACTCACCCAGATTGATCTGCGCACTGATCCCAGCGCGCAACGCGTGACCAAACAAGAAACCGTCGATGTCGACTTCGCCACGGAGCCAGGCGAGCTAATGAGCCTCGAAGGGCCAAACCGCTATCAATGCGGCGACGCGCTCATTACCAGCGCGGATGGCGAACGCTGGGTGGTGGAGCGCGCGCGCTTCGATGCGAAATACACGCCGCTTGCCGCCACGCTGACGCACGGCGCACCGGGTGCTTACCAGAACCGCCCGGCCGTCGTGCTGGCGCGGCAAATGGATCAGCCCTTTTCCCTCGCCCGGGCCTCAGGCAGCGACGTGCTGCACGGCAACGCGGGCGACTGGGTGATGCAGTACGCGCCCGGAGATTACGGCGTCGTGCAGGCCGCGCGGTTTGCCAGGGTGTACCGGTTAGTGCGTTGAACAGCGTCATGGGCCGCGTCAAGCGCCGCATGACTTCACGGCAAACCGCAGCAGCGTGCGCCTAACTTCATATAGCAACGCCACAGCCGAGTGCTTCAAGCGAATTCATCGCCCAGTTCGAGCGTGACCTCGGACGGTACGGCAGCACCATTGGCGTACTCCTCTTCGAGCGAGCCCAAGGTGGCTTCGACATACGCTCGCAGCACCGCAAAGCTGCGGCCCTGCGCCAGCAACGGCTGACTTCGGTAGCGCGCCAGCGCAGCCGGTGCCACAACCAGATGCAGCACGATCCTGCGCATGCCCTTGCCGAACCGGGCCGCGACCCAATGCACCGCCAGCGTCGAGGCCGGATCAGTGGCTGAGCGCTGGAGAAACTGGGTCTGCTCCGGAAAAAGATCACTGATCGCGCGTGCCAGCGCCTCGATCTCAGGGCTGATGCAGTCGTATTGATACGCTTCCATAGATATGCTCGGCAAACAGAACGGGCTAGATAAAAGATCACCCGGGCAGCGCAGGGCTGAACCGGGTCTATAGGTCATACGCGGGCCATAAGTGGGACATACGCGGGTTACAAGCCTGGTTATCAGCAGGTCATAAGCCGCCCCATCAGCGGGTTTTCACCAGCAAACCACAGGCAAGTTCACTACCCGCTTGCCTGCAGCTCATCAACTTAAACGCACTCAAGCACATCAAGCACATCAAGCACGCAGCCAATGCCGTCACCGGCTAGCGCTGCCGATACTTACACGCATACGCTCACTGTGCCCGTTGCTGCGGCTGACGATACAGCGCGATCAGCCAGCCCGCCACGCCAAGTGCCACCAGCACATATAAGCCATCGGCCACCAGCAGCGGCAGCAGGCGCGCCTGCACCATCGCGGCGGGCACGTCGATCAGCGCATGCGCGCCAATCGCCAGCGGCAGCACGCCACGCCAGCCCGCTCGCACACCGCGCCACATCAGCACCGACAAACCAATCTGAAACACCAGCGCCGCTAGCCGTTCGAGCACAAACACCCCTGCCGTCAGCGGCGACAAGCTCGCCAGAATCAGATGAATCCGCATCAGCATCTCAAGCGACAAATCGCTCAAATGGCCATCAAGCTGCTGACGGTTCGCCAGCACCGCGAACACAATCCACTGCACTTGCACCAGCACGCCCACCAGCCAGACTTCCGCGCCGCCATGGCCAATGCCATACGCCAGCGCCGTGATGTCGTTGCCGCGGACAGTGCTGAGGGTAGCGGTAGCGGTGCTTGCAGCAGCGCCTGGCAACGGCGTGCTCACTGGCCGGCTCAGTGGCTTCAACGGTGTTGTGCCAGCCCTGCGCCAGATCAGGCGCAGCGCAAGATAACGCCCGACCTCTTCGCACAGCCCCGCCACCAGCGCGCCGTACAGCACGAAAGTAAGCGGGTTCGAGAGCCATGCCGCAGTCGTGGCGTTCTGGTACAGCACATAGCCGTTCAACGCGCGCTCCAGCACCATCGCAAACAACGCGAACACCGCAATCCCCGCCACGGTGTCACGCCAGTTCAACGCATACGGACGGCGCAAGCACCGGTACAGCACGATCGGAAACACGGCGACGCAAAGCGTCGCCAGTGACAAACAGACAAGCGTCAACAGAGCGACAGGCATGAATTTCCTTCGAAATGCCAAAGACAGATAGGCCGGTGAATCGGAGCGAAGCCAGGCAGGCCACGCCAGTACGCTGCTGCAGTTGTGTGAGGTGGTGTGGTGTGACGTGTTGTGTTGCGTCAACCGGTTAGCTCAGCCGCGCCAGCTTCATCGCAGGCGGCATGATCGCAGATCAGCACCCGCGCAGCAGGAGAATGGGCCGCTTCATTGCGCCTCCTCCTGAGATGGGACGAGCCGCACACGGCCGCCGTCCGCCTGCTCCAGACACAGCGCGAGAAAGCGCTCAGCCACACGGGACGGGGCGCTCGCGTGCGGCATCAGAATCGAAAAGCGCCGCGTCAGCGGCTGAGGAGCGAACGAAAACGCACAGAGCGCCTGATTTTCGTGCAGCATCGACATCGCCGACACAAAGCCAATACCCATGCCGGCTCGCACCGCCTCCTTCATCCCTTCGACCCCCGCGATCTCCAGTGCCACCTGTGCCGCTACCCCCGCCTGCGCGAAAGCCTGTTCGACGATCTGGCGTACGCCCGAGCCCGCTTCGCGCAACACCAGGGGATAGCCCCCCAGTTGCGCAAGCGTGACGTCCTGAAGATTTGCCTGCTGCAGCGCCTGGGCCAGCGGATGCTGGCGCGGCATGATGGCCACGATCTCGTCATCGCACCACGCATGCACCGCCGTATCAGGCGGCAAGCCCTCGCCTACCGGCCCTTCGATCAGCGCGATATCAAGCGCGCCAAGCGCTCCGGTGATATCAGCCGTGTTTCCGCCCGCGGTATGCAGCGTGACATCGGGATAGCGCTGATGAAACGTGGCGATCAGGTACGGCAGCACATAAGAAGCCGGCGTCGTGCTGGCACCAATCCTCAGCGTGCCGCGCTCGACGCCTCGCACGGCATCACGGTAAGCCCGCGCCTGGGCGTAGGTGTCACGCAAACGCACCGCGTATTGCGCCAGTTGCTCGCCCACAGCGGTAAGCCGCACCCCACGGCCATCGCGCTGATAAAGCGGCTCACCAAACGCCTCTTGCAACAAGCGCAACTGGCCCGACACGGCAGGCTGCGATAAATACAGCGCCTGCGCCGCCCGGCTGATGTTCCGGTGCTCGGCCACGGCGGCAAAAGTTATAAGCTGGTCAACGTTCATCGCGCATAAATATCATATTTTTCGATAGATGGGCAGGGTAAAAACACGTCTGACTCACTGGCCCACTAGCGCACAGCCCCCGCCAAGCCTCTGCCGCGCTTTAACCGAATGCCTTCGTTATTTTTAAGATAGCGCTGTTTAGCGCGTCGGTATGATGCGCCGGACATAATCTGTCCGGCCATTCCATTTTTATTCCATTTAATACCTTCGATATAATCCGGCATTAAAACCGGCATTAAAACTGGAAAGGCAGTATCTATTTATTGATCAAGTGGCATAACGCGATGATTAAAAAATTTATTTGTTCTATTTTCTGCAGCGTGTCCGTTCTGGCCGCACTGCCAGCCAGCGCCCAGCAGTCCAGCCCACAGGCCTCACATCAGGTGTGCGAGCAGCGTTTTGCAGCCTATCGCCAATCCAAAATCGCACTAGGCGTGCCAGAAAAACATCTGCCCTATCTCGACCTGGCACGGCAGCAGCCTGAAAGAGACACCGTCATATTTATTCACGGCCTGTTTGAATCGCCTTATTTTTTTAAAGGTGTGACGCAGAATTTCTCTGAAAATGGTTACAACACGCTAACGATTTTATTGCCCGGTCACTGGGAACAAGACGTCAACCATATCGACCATGTGAGTTACCAGGACTGGCTTGATGAACTCGACAAGGCTGTCAGCATGGCCAGTTGCTTCGGCCACAAGATTGTCTTTGCGGGCCACTCCCTGGGTGGCGCACTGGCTATCGCAGGGGTGCTGAAATACCCAGGCGAAGCGGCGGGGCTGGCGGTCTGGGCCCCCGCGCTGCAACTGAATGTGTTGCCGAATCTCGCCGGTACCATCGGCACCCTGACCCGGCTGGATGGCAATCTCTTCATGAGCCAGGCACCGGATCTGGATGAAATACCCAAATACTCCGGTAACGCAGCCATGCAGATTTTCAATCTCAATCAATACCTCGCCAAAACTTACGGCGAGCGTGTTGGCACGCTCTATGGCCCAACGAATCAGGTCGCGTTACCGCTGTCTTATCTCGGGGTTTATAAAAAAATCAGGGTGCCGACTTTTGCCGTGATACCCGAGAACGATCCAGCGGTATCGCCCAGCGAAAGTCTGGCGATGTTCCAGCAAATTTCCGCCCCCAAGCAGTTGATTACCTATCCCAAAGATTCGCCGGTCTGGCACGCCAATGTGACGAAGTCGAAGCTCGATACCTATAAGGTTGACCCGGCAGGTTTCAATCATCACTTTGGCGAGATGATGGACAGCGTGGAGCAGTTTTTTTCTGCACAGATCCAGCCCGCTGATTGAGCTCAAACCAGCGCAAACGCCCCAGTCGCACCAACTCCGGTTAATTCACGAGGAACATGATTTGAAACTTTTCTCTGCCGCGCTGGCGGCGATTTTTCTCAGCCTGGGCAACGCCGTGGCCGCCAGCGTGTCACCCGCACCGTCTTCCGCCGCCGCACCTGCCGCGCCACTGTGCGCCGATTCCCTCGCAGATGTGCCCTTTAGCCAGTTGCAAAGCGTGCGGCTCGATCTGATCGAGCGCGCCCAGGCCCCGCAGAAAATCCAGATCCTCGCGTACATCCTGAACGACGACGCCAGCGGCTTTGAACTACTGCAGCACCTGGTCAGGGCCGCGCAGCGCGGCGTGTCAGTGCAATTGCTGGCGGACGGGATTGGCCCCGGCGTCAGCCTGCCATTGAGCCAGGAATTAATCGCGGCCATTCAGACCCTCGCACCGCAGTTTGAAATTCGCATTTTTAATCCGAAGTACCGCTTGCTCAGCCTGCGTAACCGGATGCACGACAAGCTCTTTCTGGTCGGTGATGACGCGGTGATCGGCAGCAGCTCCACCTGGGACCCCAGCGTGCGCGGCGGCCTGATTGAGAAAGACATTCTGGTGCGCGGCACGCCCGCTCCCGCTTCGGTGCTGGGCGCAATGCACGCGCATTTCCAGCAGTTCTGGCAAGCCTCGCAAAGCGTGCCGCAAACGCCTTTGCAAGCCGCCGGGTGGAACGATGCCAGCCAGATCTACCGCACCGGCGCACCGGCTAGCTCCCTGGATTCCGCCGCGCTTGCGCGCTATGTCAGCCTGTTGCGCGATGGCCAGTTCGCTCCACCGAACCGCGGCCATTCCACGCTTTTAGGCGAAATCCCGGATCAGGCGGCCTGCCCCAGGCTGACCTATATTCACGACACGCCGCAAAAAAAATCAGCAGGCGGCACGCTTGAACAAATCGTGCAAATGCTTCGGAGCGCGAAAAAAGAAATCGTCATCGTCAGCCCTTACGTGATCCTCGTGCCTGAGATCCGCGAGGTGCTCAACGCCAAAATAAAAAACGACGGGGTGCATGTGGTGCTGCTCACCACCTCCATCACCAGCATGTCGGCTGAATTTCCGGCGATTGGCAAAGCGTATAGCGACGACCTGCCAGGGCTGGCCAAAGATCATTTCGAAGTCAGGGAATTTCACGGCGGCCAGGGCGACCCGATGCTGCATTCGAAAATCATCCGGATCGACGGCCAGACCTTTTTTGTCGGTAGTTTCAATTTCGATCCGTTATCCGCGCTGACCAATACCGAAAACGGCTTATGGATCGAAACCAGCGATGCAGCGGCCAGCCCGTTTATCAACCAGTTGAATCAGGAGATCGCTGGCTATCTGGCGGCCTCCACCCTGATTGCCGATGGCGCGGGCAATCTGCTGGTCGATGATCCGGCCCGCTGCGATCGGGCCAATTGCTCCGGGTTGTTCCGCATGCTGACGCCCGCGATCCGCAACCTGCTGTAACCAGCGATCAACGATCAACAAAGAACAACCACGATCAACGGCGGCCACCGTCCTACCGGTGGCCGCAAATTTCATCAGAAATACCGTTATATTTTTATTCAACTATCACCTCATCCGATAGTTGCTCTCGCAAAGCACAATTTTTCATATCCATCTATTCAAACTAGGATTAGGGCCATTCAACGACACCGTCAGGCCCGCAGTCATGTCCACCGTTCCTGTTCCCGTTCCCGCCGTTGCTGGCGTGGCCACTGTTTCCCCTGCGCTATCCACGGCCACGGCCCCCGCCAGTTCAACCCGGGGCCAGCTCAACGGCATCCTGTTCGTCGCGTTGTTCGCCGTCGCGGTCACCCAGATCGCCTCGCTGCCCGCGATTGCAGGGCTCGGCCTGAGCCCGCTGATTATCGGCATCGTCGCCGGGGCGCTGTACGGCAATGTGCTGCGCGATGGCATGCCTGCAAGCTGGGCGGCCGGGGTGAATTTCTCGGCGCGCCGGCTGCTGCGTATCGCAGTGGCGTTTTTCGGCTTGCGCATCAGCCTTCAGGAGATCGCTCAGGTGGGGCTGCCCGGACTCACGGTGTCGCTACTGGTGGTGCTCAGCACGCTTGCCATTGGCACGTGGGCTGGCATGAAGCTGATGAAGCTCGACCGCGATACCGCGCTGCTCACCGCAGCCGGCAGCGCGATTTGCGGCGCGGCGGCCGTGCTTGCGTTCGAATCGGCACTGCAATCCAAGCCGCACAAAAGCGCGATGGCCGTGGGCAGCGTGGTGCTGTTCGGCACGCTGTCGATGTTTCTCTACCCGGTGCTGTTCCGCGCGGGCTGGCTGCCGCTGGATACGATCGGCGCGGGCTTGTACTTTGGCGGCACGATTCACGAGGTAGCCCAGGTCGTGGGTGCGGCGAGCACCCTCAGCCCTGAAGCGGCGCACGTCGCCACCATCGTCAAGATGACCCGGGTGATGTTGCTGGTACCGGTGCTGCTGGTGCTCGGGGTGTGGCTCAACCGGCAGGCACGGGGCCAGGCCGCGCAGGAACCAGGTACGAGCAGCCGCGCGCGCAAGCTGGCGGTGCCGTGGTTCGCGCTGGGGTTTCTCGCGCTGGTTATCGTGAATTCGCTGCACCTGCTGCCCACCACTGCCACCCATACGCTGAACGTGCTGGATACCTTCGCGCTGACGATGGCCATGACCGCGCTAGGCATCGAAACGCGTTTTGCGCAGATTCGCCAGGCAGGGCCGCGCGCGCTGATTACCGGACTGATTCTGTCTCTGTGGCTAATGCTGGGCGGACTGGGCATCACTTGGGCGGTGCAGCGGGTGCTGGGTTGATGCGGACTTGATATCCGGCGTTGGCGCACGAAAAACACGGCGAGAATCTATCCGGCCGGTTACTGGCTGGTTGCTAACCGGTTACTGACTGCTAACGGGTAGCCAGCCAAACGTAGCCAGTAGCTCCCCTAGCACCACCGGGGTTTGAATCTGCTGAACGATTTGCGCCAGCTTCCGTATCAAATCAAGCGAACGGAACACCGAGCAATGTGCGTTGAATGCCTTAGAGGTTGCATACAGCTCCAGCAGCACGACATAAGCCAGGCCCGCAGCCCCACCCGGCAGATCCGGCGTGGCCCGATCCAGCATCAGCTCAAGCTGGGTCAGTAACGGACGAACGGTGGCATCAAACGCCGTCTGTTTTTGTAGATATTCCAGGGCATCTTCGAGATCGGTTTTAAGCATCAGCACGGTGTCTGCTACCGGCCTTGAGCGCTGCGCAATATATGCCTGCAAGATCAGCGCCTCCTCGCTCTGGCTTGCCTCAGGCTGAATCTCTGGATTTTGATCCCGGATTATCGAGTCAAGTGCTGCGCTATAACGGGTTAAGGTGGCTAAATTAATGTCTTCCTGTTTTAAATAAGAAAAATTATTCCTGAGATGCGGGGCAAATTTATCCGCTCGCCTGCATCCCCGGCGTAAAGCAAAAATGCACGACAGCAGTCTTGCAGCAGGATCGGCTTGAGTATTTTCTATTGAGTTTAAAAATTTTCGCGTCACCGCAATATCACCAGACAGGCTGTGCGTTACCTCTTTAATTCGCAGGCTGATTTTATTGCGCTCACGTTCTGCCCGGCCTGGCCGCGCCAGATCTCTGACAGGCCGAACCCGGGCATAGCGTTTAAACAGTTCCGGATATGATTTTTCATGCTTCCGGCTGCCGAGGGTCCTGTTTTCACTGACCTTGGGCAGCCCAGTTTCATCGCGCGTCACCAGCGCGCACCCATGGCGTAATGTTCTAGCCTGGCTCAGATCCGGTTGCGGATGAAGGCTCGATCTCGGTTCGGGCTGGGTTGCAAATTTATCCAGAAACACCATACCAATAAACATGGAAATAACTTTGCCAAATTCAAAACTGCTTTTGGGCTTTTCCTGAGAATAAGCGGAACTTCCCGTCTTTAGATTTTGCAATTGAATCATGTTTTCAGAACCAATTAAAATTGCACCACACGGCACATGATAAATAAAGCAATAACGCTTACCCTGTTTCGTACGCCATTCCATCACGACGAAAGCGCCACACAGCAAAAAATACTTGATCTCATTCAACTCATAGCGAGCGGATTAAAAATCCGGCAAACGTCCATGCTTAGTCAAGACTTAATTTAATGAGTAACTTCGCAGCCGTTTTCGTTCCAGGTCAACTATCTGCCACCGGCACAGGCACCCGGTCATGTCACACCCTGTCAAACCCGGCTTTCCCAGTGCTATTCTTGCGCCCGCTCCCGCCACCTTCCCTGCCCTCACGTGCTTTCCTTCCTGCTCAAACTGCGCACACGCGCCCAGTCCCTATTCCGCTTGTCGGACGCTCATACGATGCTGCTGTGGTCAGTGGTGGTCGGCGTCCTTGGTGCCTTTGCCACGGTTGCGTTCCGCGAAGGCATCGCACTGCTGCAAAAAGCCGTCTCGGGTGGCTCAGGCAGTGTTGTCGCCATGGCCCAGCGCCTGCCGTGGAGCACCCGCATCTGGCTGCCCGCCGCCGGTGGCCTGATTGCCGGGCTGATCCTGCTGCTGGCGCGGCGCGGCATGAAACAAAACGGCCACACCGATTACATGGAAGCCGTCGCCATCGGCGAGGGCATCGTGCCCGTGCGGGTGAGCCTATGGCGCAGCGTGTCATCGCTTTTCACCATCGCCAGCGGCGGCTCCATCGGACGTGAAGGGCCGATGGTCCAGCTCGCCGCGCTATGCGCCTCGCTGGTTGGGCGCTGGGTGCATTTCGATCCAGCCCGGCTGCGCCTGCTGGTTGCGTGCGGCGCAGCAGCGGGCATCACCTCAGCCTATAACGCACCCATCGCTGGCGCGTTCTTCGTCACCGAGATCGTGCTCGGCTCGATTGCCATGGAAACCTTCGGGCCGGTTGTAGTGGCCTCGGTGGTCGCCAACATCACCATGCGCGAATTCGCCGGTTACCGGCCACCGTATGAAATGCCCGTGTTTCCACCGGTCACCGGCCTCGAAGTGCTGCTGTTCGTCGCGCTGGGCGTGTTGTGCGGTGCCGCCGCGCCGCAGTTTTTGCGCCTGCTGGAACAGTCGAAACGCGCTTTCAGCCGCCTGCCCGTGCCACTACCGCTGCGGCTCGCGCTGGGTGGCCTCGTGGTCGGCGTGATCTCGGTGTGGTCGCCTGAGGTGTGGGGCAATGGCTATAGCGTGGTGAATTCGATCCTGCATTCACCATGGACCTGGAGCGCGCTAGTGCTGGTGCTCGTCTTCAAACTGATCGCCACGGCCTCAACCGCAGGCTCCGGCGCAGTGGGCGGCATTTTCACGCCCACGCTGTTTGTCGGCGCGGTGCTCGGCTCGCTCTTTGGCGCAGGCATGCACGCGCTGTGGCCGCACGCGACTTCATTGCCGTTTGCCTATGCGATGGTCGGGATGGGAGCGTTTCTGGCGGGCGCGACGCAAGCGCCATTGATGGCAATCCTGATGATCTTTGAAATGACGCTGAGTTATCAGGTGGTCTTGCCGCTGATGCTGTCGTGCGTGGTTGCATATTTTGTCGCGCGGGCCATTGGCAAAACCTCAATGTACGAAATCACGCTGCACCGCAACCGCGAAGAACAGGCACAGATGCGCTTGCGCGCCACACAGATGCGCGAACTGATCCGCGAGCCGCAAACCGTCGTCACCCCCGAAGCCAGCGTGCCCGAGATGACGCGCGTGTTCCTCGAATATCCAGTGAAATATTTGTACGTGACCAATGCAGCGGGCCATTTTCTCGGTGTCGTGGCACTGAAGGACATCACCTCGGATTTACTGGAAAAGCGCGATACCACCCAGCGCACAGCCGCCGATTATCTGCAGCCGCACTTTGATGTGCTGACACCGGATATGTCGCTCAGCGACGCACTGGCGCATTTCATGGCGTTTCAGGGCGAACGCCTGCCCGTTATTGAAAGCGTGACGCAGCCGAAACTCATGGGTGTGGTTTATAAAACTTCGTTGCTGGATGCGTATTTCCGTATGAAGCCCGCGCGTTAGCTAGTCAAGTAACCGGAGCAACCGTTGAGGCAAGCCTGTTGAAATGGAGCGAAAAAACAACTTCCTGAGATATGAAAATCGCTACCCCATGCGGGATAAATTCCTGCTAAATGCGAGGCATGGTCAGCATGCAAATGTCACGGGGCACTAAAGCATGTCAGGCGCTTAGAGCGAGACCATGTGACCAGACGCGAGATGAAAAAAGCAAACCGCCAAGAGCTCGTAACCAGCATGTCCAACGAAGAATGAAGCTTCGCGGCAGCGCCGCTTTAGTTCGGATTTCAAACGCAAGTTTCACCCTGCCTTGCAACGTCGTTTCCGGTTTGCCGTCACCGGACTAGCGCTGCTCAATGCCCCGCTTCACGCTCCCTCCGGTTTCACCCCTACCCGCCTGCGTTATTTCGATTTCAGCTACAACGCCCGTGCGGAGCGTTTAAAATCGCCTCCTTCTATCCCATTATTGAACCATGACCTGTGCAAGGCGCTGCTTCGCGGCCCCGGGTCGAATCGAATCTGAATCATCGTTTTCCGCATGGGGTGTTTGTGAACCGGTCTCGTTGTCACGCTGCTTCTGCTTTTGCTTCTGCACTCGCCACTCCGCGTCAGCGGCCTGCCCACGCTATCCCGGTTCCGCTCAGCAAGCTGGGCGCATGTTTCGGTGCCGCTGCGTGCGCGCTGCTGCTCGCGGCCTGTCAGCCGCAATCAGCGGCTGCGCCAGACCCGCGTCCGGTTGTTGCCGGTCCGGTTCGCGCTGCGACTGAGGTTGTCAGCGCGAGCGTCCCCGGTGAAGTCCAGGCGCGTTACTCAACGCCGCTCTCATTTCGCATCGCCGGCAAGCTGATCGAGCGCAACGTTCGGTTGGGCGACAGCGTGAAGAGCGGCCAGCTTCTGGCTCGTCTGGACCCGGCTGATATGCAGAAAAACGCTACGAGTGCCCAGGCTCAGCTTGAAGCCGCGCAGCACCGGCTGGTTTTTGCCCAGCAGCAGCTCGAGCGCGACCGCGCCCAGGCGCGCGAAAACCTGATCGCCCGGGCTCAGCTTGAACAGACCGAAGATGCATACGCCTCCGCGCTAGCGCAGCGTCAGCAAGCAGCGCAGCAAGCGGGGCTCGCCGCGGACCAGTTGCGTTACGCCAGCTTGAGCGCGACCCATGCGGGCGTCATCACGGCCGAACAAGCCGAGACCGGGCAGAACCTTTCTGCGGGTCAACCGGTGTACACCCTCGCCTGGAGCGGGGAGGTCGATGTGATTGGCGACGTCGCGGAGCACACGCTGGCCGCGCTCAGCATCGGCCAGCCCGCCAACGTCACCCTGACCGCCCTGCCGGGACGCGTGCTGAAAGCCCGCGTGCGCGAGCTCGCGCCCGCCGCCGATGCGCAAAGCCGCACCTGGCGCGTCAAGCTGACACTGGTCCAGCCCGGCCCCGAAGTCCGCCTCGGTATGACCGCAACGATTGCGTTCCAGCCCGCCACGGCGGCGGCCACAGCCACGACCGCCACGGCGGCCTCGGCCTCGTCTGCTGCAGCCGTCACGACGCAGTTCCTGATCCCCGCCACCGCGCTCTTCCATCAAGGCCAGCAACCCGCCGTGTGGGTCGTGCGCGCGGATGACACGCTGGTGCTGCGGCCCATCCAGGTCGCGCGCTACGATGCCAGCCACGTGCTGGTCAGCAGCGGTCTGAAGGATGGCGAGCGAGTGGTCTGGCAAGGCGTGCACACCGTCAGCGCGGGCGAAAAAGTACGCGTAATCGCCCCGCTCCACGCTGAGGATTTCGCCTCATGAGCACGCCCCAGGAAGCGCCTCAGGAAGCGCATCAGGAAGGCCGTTTCAATCTATCGGCATGGGCTTTGCGGCATCAGGCGCTGGTGGTGTTCATCATCGGCATGGCCACGCTGTTTGGCCTGCTGGCGTACACGCGCCTCGCGCAATCGGAAGATCCGCCGTTCACCTTCCGCGTGATGGTGATTCAAACCTTCTGGCCGGGTGCCACCGCGCGCGAGGTGCAAGAGCAGGTCACCGAGCGCATCGGACGCAAATTGCAGGAAACCCCCTCGGCCGATTTTCTGAAAAGCTATTCACGTCCCGGCGAATCGCTGATCTTCTTCACGATGAAAGATTCAGCGCCGGTGAAGGACGTGCCGCAAACCTGGTATCAGGTGCGCAAGAAAGTGGGCGATATCGCCGCGACACTGCCTCCAGGTATCCAGGGGCCGTTTTTCAATGACGAGTTCGGCGACGTCTACACCAATATCTTTACCCTGGCCGGTGATGGCTTTTCGGCCGCGCAACGCCACGATTACGCCGAGCAGTTGCGCACGGTCTTGCTGCGCGTGCCAGGTGTGGCCAAGGTCGATTATTTCGGTGATCCAAACCAGCGCATCTACATCGAGATCGCCAATGCGCAACTGACCCGGCTGGGCATCTCGCCCCAGCAGATCGCTCAGGCGATCAACGGACAAAATGCGGTGACCCCGGCGGGCACGCTGACTACCCGTGACGACCGCGTCTTCGTACGTCCCAGCGGAGCTTTCGACAATCTCCAGGCGCTGTCCGACACGCTGATCCGCATCAATAACCGCTCGTTTCGTCTTGGCGATATCGCCACCATCCGGCGCAGCTACGATGACCCGCCCACGACGCAAATGCGCTTTCGCGGCGAACCGGTGCTCGGCATTGGCGTCACGATGCAGCCTGGTGGCGACGTGATCCGCCTGGGCCACGCACTCGAAGCCGAAGTCGCCAAGTTGCGCACGCATCTGCCCGCCGGTCTCACGCTCACTGAGGTTTCGAGCATGCCGCAGGCCGTGGCGCATTCGGTCGATGATTTTCTGCGCGCGGTGGCAGAAGCCGTGGCGATCGTGCTGGTGGTCAGCCTGATTTCGCTCGGCGTGCGAACCGGAATGGTGGTGGTGATCTCGATTCCCGTGGTGCTCGCACTCACCGCGCTGTGCATGTACCTCTTTGGCATTGGCTTGCACAAGGTGTCGCTGGGTACGCTGGTGCTAGCGCTCGGGCTGCTGGTGGATGACGCGATCATCGCGGTCGAAATGATGGCGGTGAAGCTCGAACAGGGCTGGGACCGCACCCGCGCAGCAGCGTTTGCCTATACCAGCACGGCGTTTCCGATGCTGACCGGGACGCTGGTTACCGTGGCCGGTTTTTTGCCGATCGCGTTGGCCCAATCCAGCACCGGCGAATACACCCGCTCGATCTTCGAAGTCTCGGCGATTGCGCTGATCGTCTCGTGGTTCGCGGCCGTGGTGCTAATTCCGACGCTGGGCTATCACCTGTTGCCCGAACGCAAGCGTCCTGCGCCTGCGGCCGGGGCTACCGCACATGAAGCCGGACCTGAAGCGGCACATGAAGCCAGACACGAGCCCGGGCACGGCACAGGGCCTGATGCTGAGCACGACATCTACCAGTCACGTTTTTACCAGCGGCTGCGCGGCTGGATTGGCTGGTGCCTTGAGCGGCGCTTTCTCGTGCTGGCGTTGACGGCTGGGCTGTTCGTAGTGGCGCTGGCGGGCTTTGCCCTGGTGCCGCAGCAGTTTTTCCCCAGCTCTGACCGGCCTGAATTGCTGGTCGATCTGCACCTGCCCGAAGGCGCGTCATTTGAGGCCACGCTGCGCGAAGCACAACGGCTCGAAAAAAGCCTCAACGGCCGCGCGGAAATCGACCATACGGTGAGCTTCATCGGCACCGGCGCGCCGCGTTTTTATCTGCCGCTCGACCAGCAGATGCAGCAGCCCAACCTCGCCCAGTTCGTGATTACCGCGAAATCGGTGGACGAGCGCGAAAAGCTCGCGCGCTGGCTTGAGCCGATGCTGCGCGACAACTTCCCGGCATTGCGCACGCGCCTGTCACGGCTGGAAAACGGCCCACCGGTCGGCTACCCCGTGCAGTTTCGCGTGAGCGGCAACGATCTCACCACCGTGCGCACCATTGCTGAACAAGTAGCGGCAACGATGCGGGCCGAGCCACGCACACAAAACGTGCAGTTCGACTGGGACGAGCCCACCGAGCGCTCGGTGCGCTACGAGATCGACCAGAAAAAAGCCCGGGAACTGGGCGTATCAACCCAGGATATTTCCAGCTTCCTCGCCCTCACGCTATCGGGTTACACCGTGACGCAGTACCGCGAGCGCGACAAGCTCATCAGCGTCGATCTGCGCGCCCCGGCCAGCGAGCGCGTCGATCCCGCAGGGCTGATGGCGCTGGCGCTGCCCACGCCGAACGGCCCGGTGCCGCTCAGCACATTGGGGCAGTTGCGCTATGGGCTGGAGTACGGCGTGATCTGGGAGCGCGACCGTCAGCCGACGCTGACGGTGCAATCAGACGTCATTGCCGGAGCCCAGGGTATCGACGTGACGCAGCGCGTCGACAAATCACTCGACGCACTGCGCGCGAGCTTGCCACTGGGCTACCGGATCAACGTCGGTGGCACGGTTGAAGAAAGCAGCAAAGGCCAGTCGTCGATCCTCGCGCAGATGCCCATCATGGTGATCGCCGTGCTGTTGCTGCTGATGATCCAGTTGCAGAGCTTCACCCGCGTTCTGCTCGTGGTGCTTACCGCCCCGCTCGGGCTGATCGGCGTGGTGCTAGCGCTACTGCTGTTCCGCCAGCCGTTTGGCTTTGTCGCGCTGCTAGGGGTAATTGCGATGTTCGGCATCATCATGCGCAACTCGGTGATTCTGCTGGACCAGATCGAACAGGACATTGCCGCTGGGCATGCGCGTTTCGAAGCGATCATCGGCGCGACCGTGCGGCGCTTCCGGCCGATCACGCTAACCGCTGCTGCCGCCGTGCTAGCGCTGATTCCGCTACTGCGCTCGAATTTCTTCGGGCCAATGGCAACGGCGCTGATGGGCGGAATTTCCAGCGCCACGGTGCTCACGCTGTTTTTCCTGCCCGCGCTGTATGCCGCCGTGTTTCGCATCAAACGCGATGAACCACCCGTGGACCCGGCCCCACCCTCGCCGTCCACCCCACTTTCACCAGCCCCCTCGCTGGCACCCTCGCCAGCACCGGCTTCGAACCTGACGCCACCGGGAGCAGCCTCATGATGCGTTCATCTTTTTCCGCCCAGACCGTGCGGCTTCATCCGCTTCATCAGACTTCGACGCTAACGCTGCGCCGGATCAGCACAGCCCTGACCCTGGCCACCACGCTGGCAGCCTGCTCATTCGGCCCAGACGGCAAGCCTCCGGTGCTGCCCCAGCCCGCGCATTACGGCATCGACGCACAAGCACAGCACACCGTCAGCGCCCAGGGCGTGGCACAGCACTTCGCCGTAGGCGCGGCACCGGTGCCGCAATGGTGGCGGCAGTATCAGTCGCCCGAACTCGATGCGCTGGTTGCAGAAGGCTTGCGCAACAGCCCGACCCTGGCGGCCACCGACCACGCCCTGGCGGCGGCCCGCGAACAGCTCCGGGCGCAAGTTGGCAGCTCGCTGCTGCCCAGCATCGACATGGGGGCGCAAGCCACGCGCGAACGCGCGCTGGCGATCCCCGTGATCGGACCCAATACGTTCCTCTATGACGTTTTCGCCGGGCAGATCCAGGCGCGCTACAGCTTCGATTTGTTTGGTGCGAGCCGTTTGCAAAACGCCGCGCTAGCCGCCCGGGTCGATATGCAGGCGTACCAGTTCGAAGCCGCGCAACGCGCGCTGGCCGCGAACATCGTCACGGCAGCGCTAAGCGCCGCGATACTGCAAGCGCAGATCGAGCAGACCCAGCAGCTCGTCACGCTCGCGGCAGCCCAGGAGCGTGACACGGCACGGCGCTACGCCCTCGGCGCGGTCTCGCACGCCGATGCACTGAGTGCAGAGCAAAGCGCCGCGACGTTAAGCGCCAGCCTGCCCGGGCTGCGCGTGCAATGGCTACGCACACGGCATGCGCTAGCGGTGCTGCTAGGCCGCACACCCGATGCTGCCCCCGCTGATCTCAATCTGGCGCAACTGCGAGTGCCACCCGAAGTGCCCGTCATCGTGCCCTCGGCGTTGCTGCAAAACCGGCCCGACATCCAGGCAGCGGAACTCGCGCTGAAAGCCGCCGCCGCCGATGTCGGGGTGGCCACCGCGCAGATGTTGCCGAACGTGTCGTTGAGCGCATCGATGGGCCAGGGCGGCTTTAACTGGCCCGCGTTGATGTCCGGCGCAGGCGCGCTGTGGAGCATCGGTGCCTCGCTGTCGCAACCGCTGTTTCATGGCGGCGCACTGCTGGCACAGCGGCGCGCGGCACTGGCGAGCTACGACGCGGCTAGTGCGCAATACCGCCAGACCGTGCTTACGGCATTCCAGAACGTGGCGGACACACTCGCCGCACTCGAACACGACGCCGTGGCACTGGCGGCAGCGGCACAGGCCGCGCAGGCCGCACGCGGCATCTTCGATGCCACCCGCGCGCGCTACCAGCTAGGCGCGGTGCCGTTTTCCGCCGTGCGCGCAAGCGAGCAGCAATGGCGCAACGCGCGGCTCGACGAGATCCGTTACAGCGGCGCACGGCTGACCGACACCGCCGCGCTATTCCAGGCAATGGGGCAAACACCGCCAGTGGCATCAACGCCCTCGCCGGCCGCACCCGCGCTGGCGGAGACAGCGGAAATGAGAGCGGGAGCGGAGCCTGTGGCGGATGGCAATGGCGGCAATGGCGGCCTGGACAATTCGCGCTAACTCGCCTCGGCGCGCCTGCGAACACCTGCGGGCAATTGCGCGGACAACCGCTGCCCGGTGCTGCACCGATGCTGCAATCGTGCGAGTTTTCAATGACTTAGAGGTCCTTCCCCGAAGTTGTCAACAGCGCTGTCAACATAAACTGGGGATAACTTTGGGCTGGCCGCGCCAGACTAGGCCAACGTGGCGACGCGCGGCACAAAACAGCGCAAAACGGCCGAAACGGCACCCGCCAAAGCCGCATTAGTGCGCTTCGCTCCATTGCGCATCGGCACGCAAAAAGTCCACTGACTCAACGGCTTAGGCTGATTCCAGCGGACTTTTCAACAGCTTCATCAACATCTTCTGTGGATAACCAGCCGTGACGCGCCAGAGAATTTTTCCGCAGAAATGGAACGACTGACAGGCAAAGTGCCACAGAGCTAATAACAATCCCGCGCACTTACCGAGCGCCATTCAACCGGACTTTTGCTGCTGACCATGCGCCTCGACGATATAAAAAAATTCTTTATAAATGTGTTTTCTGGTGAATCGTCAAATTTCAAAATATCCCGGGGAAAACCCGCTGAACCTCAGGCATCACATCATTTGCAAACAATTTCTCCTGGCGGTTTCACCGAGAAATCGGTTTCTCTGATCGCATTACAGTCCACAACAACACTGCCCTATAATATTCATGATAATTACATCTTTACGCAAAACGAGCCCAGCCAAAGCCTGATAGAAAAATTAGCTAAAATTTTAAATCCAGATACAACCCCAGATGAATGCTCAAAACTGAAAACAGCACAGATAAAATTTGGAAAAATCAATGAATTTCATTTGCGTGATGGCGACTCATATGATTTGATCGGTGCAGAAAAATTACTTGCCAACACAGATCTGCAGCCAGGCGATTTGATCGACCTTGATTTCGCTCCACACGATAAAAAGCCGTCCATTTTTTCAAAGTTCAATACCATTTTCACCAAAGATAAAAACGGCCAGCATATCCAGGCAGAGGGTGGCTATAACGCGCAAATTTTTCATCTCCAGTCACTTTCCAGAGCGAATCTCACAGCTGATATATTTTATTATGTTGCTGTTACAGAAATTGCTGAAGGTGAAGATATTCGGGTGAATTTAAACCATACTCCTGATGAGATTGATAACATCATGAGAAATGGCCGTCCGGCTATTGGGGACTATTCTGCTGATTCCAGTCCTGCTACTTAAAATATGCTTTGCTTGTGGGCCGTTATCTTACAGGTCACGCCAAACGTTGATTTTTTCGCGGCCTTTTTTGTGGCCTGACACTATTTTTATATCGAATCATTTTGGCCTGTTATTTACCTATTTATTTCTACCGTGGAACGCTCTCTGGCGCTTCACCTTCCGCACCAGCAGAAATAGAACAAATACCGCCAGGCCCTGCTCATACAGCCGGCCATGCGCAAGCAATAACCGCAATAAAATTCAAATCTGGTGCAGCAAGCATTGATCAAAATTGCCCCGCCAAAATAGTCAGCGCGCTAGACACTTTCTACAGCGCATTAAATTTTTATAAAAATATCAAACCCGGTAAATTTCAAAAACTTGAAATGGAATTTGAATTTATCGCGCGCCAGATTTCCGCGATGTTATTGAGTGAGTTTAATTTCAGCCCATGGCTGATAGAGAAAAATCTGGCTGCCGTCACTCAAGAATTAAATCATCTGACTGAAAAACATCCATTACCTGTCACGCTTGAGCTTGCACCAAGCTATCAAATCATCAGCCGCTATCTGGCCACTACCGCCAGAAAATATCAGCCCATGGCTAATGGTCAATATCCGCTCAGGGAATTTGATGGCTCAAATGTGCCGATTTACAGCATAATCCGCTCCGATCATTACCCTGCCGCTTTCACAGATGCCGTGCTGGAAAAAATCGCCACGCTCTTCAAGCCGGAGACACCACAGGCCATCCGGCTCCAGCTTCAGACTGACAAACTCGAAGCCCGTGAATTAACTGCCGCCATGCTGTCCGACGATGAACAGGATTTACAGCACAGCCTGGGCGTATTCGCCACCGAAGCTTTTGAACCAGACGAATTAATTGGCTTGTACACCGGCTTTCTGGTTGACGAAAAATTAGCCATGCATATCAAGGACAAATCCTATAACTATGCCTGCGACATTAATTCCGCCCATTTTTTTCAGATAAAACGCAGTTTGATTATTGGCACCGGCTTAACCTCGCGCATTAATTCTATTTTTATCAAAGACTCGCAAGGACAACGGCATCAGGCATCGGATGGCTATAACGTCGTGGCCTACACGCTGCAACTGCTGACACAGGATCAGGCAATCATCGAAGCGCCCTGCTTCTTTGCCGGCCCCAAAGGCATCGCCAAAGGCGCGGAGCTTCGGGTGAATTACCACTACGACGCGCCGGTTGATTTTCAGGCGCTGAACGGCGGTCACGGCTGACGAAAAGCGCCCCGAACCGGTCGGGCACTCGCCTGGTTATCCCTTCTTGCTAAACAAGCAGCCGATTCCATCAGCCGGAATGGCGCAAAAATTTACTTATTTTCAACAAATCACTTACGGTATTTCAGCTAATTTACGGCCGGTTAATTAATCCGTAATGCGAAGCAGAAAAATGAACCGGAAGAGACACGGGTTGGGAGATGGCTGGCTGGGTGGGCGACTGAATACGCAACTGAGCTGCCGGCTGAGAGGGATGTCGGCGGCTATCGAGGGGACCGCTACGGTAGTGGGTGGACAGGCGAGAGACACGCTAAATATCGCCGTACGCGGTAAAAAATCACGCGATGTGCTTTTTGCGCTGAGGCCGAGCGTCTGTGCTGCACTTGCATTCGCCTTCACGCTCGCACTGCCATCGCTCTCGCGCGCGCAGATTGTTCCGGGTGGGGTGTATTCACCGTCGGTCGTACAAACGCAAAACGGCTTGCCCCAGGTGAACCTCAACCGGCCTTCGGGTGCCGGGGTGTCGCTGAATACCTATGGTCAGTTCGACGTGCCCCGGCGCGGTGCGATTCTGAACAACTCGCCGGTGATCGTGCAGACGCAGCAGGCGGGTTTGATCAACGGGAATCCTAACTTCGGGCCGGGCCAGTCTGCGCGGGTCATCGTCAATCAGGTTAACAGCCGTGCGGCGAGCCAGATCAACGGGTATCTCGAAGTCGCTGGCCCGCGTGCCGAAGTCGTAATTGCGAATGGCTCGGGTATTAGCGTGAATGGCGGTGGTTTTATCAACACGTCACGCGCGATTCTGAGCACTGGCACGCCGAACTTCGCGCCGGATGGCTCGCTTGCGGGTTTTAGCGTGAGCCGCGGCCATATCCGCATCGAGGGTGCGGGGCTGATCGCTGGGGCGACCGATCAGGTCGATCTGATTACGCGCGCGGTGCAGGCGAACGCGGCGATCTACGCTAAAAACCTGAACGTCATCACGGGGGCAAATGCCGTCGATCACGACACGCTCGGTGCCACGGCTATCGCGGGTGATGGCCCGGTGCCGGGTGTTTCGATCGACGTGAGCCAGTTAGGCGGGATGTACGCGAACCGGATCATGCTGGTTGGCAATGAGCATGGCGTTGGGGTGTCTACCCAGGGTGAGCTCGCGGCGCAGGCGGGTGAGTTAACGCTGACCACCGAAGGCAAGCTGGTTCTTGCCGGACAGGCTAATGCCAGCGGCAACATGGTGCTTTCTGCCGCAGATGGCATCGACAACAGTGGTACGACCTATGCGCAACAGAATCTCAGCGTCAGCACCGCTGGCACGCTGACAAATAGCGGCATGCTCGCCGCGCAGCAGAACACCGTCATCCATGCAGGCAATGTGGCATCGACGGGCACGCTTGGCGCTGGTGTAAACAGCGATGGCAGTCTCGCGCACGCTGGTGACCTGGTGATACTAAGCAATGGCATGCTGGGTGCGACCGGCCGCAATGCAGCGGGTGGGAATGCTGCGCTGAATGGCGCGGCGCTCAATCTCGCGGGCAGCCGCACCTCGGCCAATGGCACGCTGGCCCTGCGCGCCAGCGATGGCGATCTGAACCTGTCAGGCGCAACCACGACATCAGGCGGCGCGCTAAACCTGCACGCAGCCGGGATGCTGCTGAATGACAACGGCGTGCTGTCCCCGGATGGTGCGCTGGCCATCACAGCGGGTGCACTGGGCAACCGCAATGGCCAGATACGCTCGGGCAGCACGCTTGAGATCGCAACAGCCGATGGCCTGCAGAACCAGGGTGGCACGCTGCAGGCCGCAGGTGCGTTTTCCGTCAATGCAGGTTCACTCGACAACACCGGTGGTCATGTTGCCGCGCTGGGGGCGGATGCGCTGACGCTGGCGATTGGCGGCCTGCTGAACAACGGCACGGGTGATGCAAGTGGCACAGATGGCACAGGCCGCACCACCGGCACCATTGGCGGCAACGGCAATGTGACCGTACAGGCCGGACAGGTCGCCAACGCCGGTTCGATTACCGCCGTGCAGTCGCTGATTGCCCACGCAGTGCAGACACTGTTCAGCAGCGGCACGCTGGCGGCAAACGGCCATCTCACGCTGAGCGCTGGTTCAACGCTGACAAATACAAACACCATCACGGCCGGTCATCTTGCGACACTGACGGCCGCGACCATCGATAACCGCCACGGCAACCTCAGCGCAGACCAGTTCACGCTGCATACGGTGAACCTCATCAACCACGGCGGCAACCTCACACAAACCGGCACCGGCACAACGACGCTTGATGTCAGCGGCACACTCGACAACACATCCGGCACGCTCCAGAGCAACAGCGACAACTTCGCGCTCAATGCTGCGGCGCTGGTCAACGACGGCGGCAGGTTAAGCAGTGCTGGCACCGGCACGCTGTCAGTCACCACAGGCACCCTGTCAAACAACCGCGGCACGCTGGCAACGAACGGCGCACTCGACATCCACGCAGACGCGGTATCGAATCGCGGCGGCAAGCTGGCCGCACAGCGTCACATAACGCTTGATACGGGCTCGCTCGACAACCGCGCGGGCGGCTATGCCGGTGCACGAAACGTGGCACTAACAAGTACAGGCATCCTGAACAATACAGGTGGCACGATCCAGGCGGACGGCACGCTGTCGGTCACCGCACAGTCGCTCGCCAACGATGGCGGCTCCCTCTCGAACAGCGGCACCGGCATCGCCACTGTCACCGCCAGCGACGCACTGACAAACACCGCCAATGGCCTGATCGGTGGCAACGGCAACGTATCGGTGTCGGGCAACCGCATCAGCAATGCAGGCGGCACGATCACCGCAGGCGGCTCAGCGATGCTGCAGTCCGCCAGCACGCTTGATAACCGCGCAGGCCTGATCCAGGGAAGCGGTACGGTCTCCGTGTCTGCACAGGACGCCATCGACAACACCGGTGGACAGATTGAAGCGAATGCGATTGCAGGCGACCCAGCGTCAACACTGACCCTCTCCGCCACAGCTCTCGACAACACAAACGGACGCATTGCCAACACCGGATCAGGTACGACATCGCTCAGCGCGACCACGATCACGAACAGCAACGCAGGCGGCGTCGCTGGCGCAGGCACCATCGGCGGCAATGGTGACGTAAGCGTGCACGCAGACACGCTGCTGAACACCAGCGGTGCCCAGCTCATATCCGGCCATGACCTCACACTGAGCATCACCGAGCTCGCAGACAACACGAACGCCACACTATCCGGCGCGAACAGCGTCATGCTCAACGGTCCCCATGCGCGACTCATCAATGCAGGCGGCTCGATCCACGGCAACGGCGCGATCACGCTCAGCACCGCCACGCTCGACAACACCGCAGGCCGTATCGGCAACGATCAGCGAACTTCATCAGCCAGCGCAGCACATCCAGACAGCGGCCCGGTCTCCATCCACACCGGCACACTGACGAACCAGAACGGCGCGATTGGCAGCGAACAGGACCTGGCCATCACGGCAAACCAGCTCACTGGCGACGGCCGGATCATCGCCGGGAACGACGGTTCCATCACACTCAACGGCGACTACACGCTCACCAGCAGCAACCCGATTCAGGCCAACCACAACCTGACCTTCACGACAGCGGGCCGCTTGACGAACCAGGGCACGCTCGGCGCGGTAAACGCGCTCACGCTGAACGCCACGAACCTCGACAACCAGGCAGGCGCGCACCTGAACGCCTCGACCACGACGCTCAATGCGCTAAACACGATTACTAACGCAGGCCGCATCGAAGGCGATAGCGTGACGACGAACAGCGCCTCGCTGCTCAACACCGCAACGATCATCGGCAACACCATTACGCTGAACGCCAGCCAGGTCATCACCAGCAGCGGCACAGCGGCTGTGATGGCTGCTGCTTCGCAACTGAACCTGTATTCGCCGGGCAGGATCACCAGCACCGGCGGTGCAAACCTCTTCAGCCTGGGCGACATCAACCTCGCCGCAGACAGCACACGCGATGCAAACGGCGTGCTCATCCATCGCACGCACTCGGTGACGAACGACCAGTCCACCATCGAAGCCCAGGGCAGGATCGAGATCGCCACACAGACGCTGACCAACACCCGCCCCGCACCCCGCATCGAAACCGTCACGACCGCTGTGACGACCGCTCACCAGACCAAACGCGACAAATACCTCGCCTGCACCACCGGCAACGCCGACAGGGGCCACTGCACCCAGGCGATGTGGGACAACGGCTACCGCCATCCGCTGAATGAAACGTTCAGTAGCACTGATGTCATTACCAAAACCAGCGGCCCGAACGCGGTAGACCGCACACTGGTCGTACAGCGCAACGGCCAGCCACTGACGATCTACTACAACACGCTCACCCCCAACGCTGACGGCACGCTCAGCGTCAGCTACTGGGACGGCTACGACCCGCACATCAACTACGACCCCGGAACCGAATACGCGTCACACAACGACGCACACAAGGGCTACCAGCGTGTAGAAATCGCCCGCGACACGACCACCACCACCCAGCAGGACAGGGTCACTGGCCCGCAGGCACAGCAGGCGCAGATCATCGCGGGCGGCAAGATGGTGCTCGCCAACGTTGGCACGCTGAACAACCTGCACAGCGCGATGGCCGCAGGCGGTTCAATCCAGATCGGCAGTGCTGACGCGACTGGCGAGGTGGCGAGCGGCAGTTACGGCGGCACGCTGGTCAACAACACCGGCCAGACGCTGTACCAGCACCAGAAGCAGGACATCGTTTCGACCTACGCCTGGAACGAGAACATCGCACGTGACCGTGGTCCGGTGGTACAGCCATCGGTGGTGCTCACGCCTGTTGCTATTGGCGGTACGGGTGGCACGATCATCGCCAACCACGCTGTAAAAATCAGCGCGACTGATATCAGCAACACAAACGTGACGGCCACCAGTTCAGCCACCGGCGCGACCGGTGGCACGCTGGGGGCGAATGGCGTCGTGGGCGGCATCAGCGGCACAGGTACGCAGACGGTTGATCTGGCCACCGGGCAGACACAGACGGTGAATGCACCGCAATCCATCGCCGGACCTGGCGGCGCACTGACGATCACCCTGCCATCGAGCGGGCTGTACACCGTTAACTCCGCCCCCAGCGCGTCATATCTGGTCATTACTGACCCCCGCCTTACGCGCTACGCAAACTTCATTTCCAGCGACTGCATGCTGGGAGCACTCGGGCTCGACCCGTCTAAAACCATCAAGCGTCTGGGCGATGGCGTGTACGAAGCCCGGCAGGTGCGCAACCAGATCACCCAGCTCACCGGCCGGGTTTATCTCCAGGGCTACACCAGCCACGAGGACGAATACCGCGCGCTGATGAACAGCGGCGTGCGTGTTGCGCAGGCATTCAACCTGCAACCCGGCCTTGCGTTAAGCGCCGCGCAGATGGCAGCGCTCACCAGCGATATTGTCTGGCTGGTGAACCAGACGGTGACGCTGCCCGATGGCACGACGCAGACGGTGCTCGCACCGGTGGTGTATCTGGCGCAAACGCACGCGAATGACCTGCAGCCGGCCGGAGCGCTAATCGCCGCCGATGATGTGGAGATCCGCGCCACGGGCAGTGCGATGAACGCTGGCGTCATCAAGGGCGGCACGCAGACAGTTATCGCCGCGACTAACATCCTGAACCGGGGTGGAGCAATCAGCAGCAGCATGGACACCGGCACGACCATGGTTTCCGCGACGCATGACGTGGTGAACGCGTCAGGCCGCATCACGGGCAACCGCGTCGCGGTGCTCGCCGGACATGACATCGTGAACACGACGCTGGTGGATACGGTGGGCATCCATTCGAGCGCAGGCCACAGCCAAGTCAACCAGAGCCTGCCCGGCGCACAGGGCACGATGGCTGCGACGGGGGACCTGCTGGTGATGGCAGGCCATGACCTTGCGGTTCACGGTGCGGGCATCGCTGCAGGCGGCAACGCGCAGATCACAGCGGGCCACGACATCACGGTGGATACCGTGCAGTCGGACACATCACAGTCGCTGGGAAAGCATGCCGACCATCACTGGGAAGCCTCCAGCACGATGCACCAGACCAGCGCCCTCACTTCAGGCGGAAGCCTCGCATTACAGAGTGGCAACGACACGGCGCTCAATGGCGCGACGCTCAACGCAGGTGGCGACCTGGCCGCCATCGCCGGTGGCAACCTGAGCGCAACGAACGTCACGAACACCACGACCTATAACAACATCGCCACCGACGACAAAACCCGTCAGCAAACCGACCGCCGCTACGACGAACAGACCATCGGGACGAACATCCGCGCAGGCGGCAACGCAACACTCGCGGCCGTGAGCACCGCCCCCGGCAAAGGCAACGTCACGCTCACCGGTTCTTCATTGGCAGCAGGCAGCGGCGCAGCAACTATTGCCGCCACGGGCGACGTCTACATCAGCGAAGCCCGCGAACAGCACAACGCCGACTCCGCCACCGCCTCACGACGCGGCAGCCTCATCAACGGCTCCAGTACCCGCGAGCAGCACGCCTCACAGACCAGCCTCGGCGTAGCCAGCACCGTCTCGGGCGAGGCCGTCGCGCTTCGGGCCGGACACGACCTCACCCTCCAGGGCAGCCAGGTCGCAGGCACTAACGACGTCACACTCGCCGCCCAGGGCAACGTGAACCTCACCACCGCACAGGACACATACGCCACACAGAACGGCTACCGCAAACACGAATACGGCTTCCTCTCCGGGCTCAATCCGCTGAACCAGCTTGATGGCGGGCTCCAGGGCTATTCGATCGGCACACGCAAGACGACCCAGACCCAGCAGGACACCCAGGTTTTGCACACCGGCAGCACGGCCGGTTCGCTCAACGGCAACCTGACCCTCATCGCAGGCAACCAGCTACACCTCACCGGCAGCACCCTGCATGCCGGCCAGGACGTGAATCTCGCTGGCCAGCGCGTGACGCTCGACGCCACGCATAACACCACCACGCACAAGCAGCAGCACACGTTCAGCCAGACCGGGATTACCGCAGGCCTCAGCAGCCCCGTGCTCGCCGCCGCCCAGACCGCGAACCAGATGCGCCATGACGTCCAGCAAAGCCGGAATAGCACCGGGAACGACACCCGTCTCACCGCGCTGGCCGCCGCGACAACCGGCCTCGCGGGCAAAAACGCCTACGACGCCATCACAAGCAACCCCGCCCAGGCAGGCGGCATTGGCCTGAACCTCTCGCTCGGTACCAGCCACAGTCACAGCAATATCTCGGAGTCCTTAAACACCGCAGTAGGCAACACCGTCAGCGCAGGCCACGGCGTGCGCATCGTTTCGGGCAGTGACCTCGACATAAGCGCCAGCGAGATCACCGCCCGCCGCGATACGCTGCTGCACGCACAAGGCGCGATTAACCTCCAGGCCGCGCAAAACACCAGCCGCACGCGTAACGACAACAGCGCGTCAAGCGGCAGCATCGGCGTCACCCTCGGCCTCGGGCAGAGCAACGGCATCTCGTTCCAGGCCGGGGTATCCGGCACCCAAGGCCACGGCAACAGCAGCGCGGCAAGCTGGACCCCCACCCACGTCAACGCGGGCAATACGCTCACGCTGCACTCCGGTGGCGACACCACGCTTAGCGGCGCGAGTGCGGCTGGCCAGCGCGTTATCGCAGATGTCGGCGGCAACCTCAATCTCCACAGCGTGCAGGACACCCGGCACGACGACGCGAAACAGACCAGCGGCGGGATCTCGGTGAGCGTACGCGTGCCCCCCATCTGCTACGGCACATCGAGCGTATCGGGCAACTTCAGCCAGAACCGGCTCAACAGTGACTACGCGAGTGTGGCTGAGCAGAGCGGAATCAAGGCAGGCGAAGGCGGGTTTCAGATTCAGGTTGGGGGTAATACGGATCTCCGGGGGGCGTATATCGCGGGCAGTGCGGATACTGCAAAAAACACGCTCACGACGGCCACGCTCACGCACTCCGATATCCAGAACCATGCGGAATACCACGGCTCGCCGGTCGGGCTGAGTGGCGGCTATGGCGGCAATGGCGGCGATATCGGCAAAACCCAGCAAGGCACCGCGACCAATGTGAACCCCGTACCCGGCACGACGCTGCCAGACAGCGACGGTGTTTCGCTGGCTCCGCCCATCGTGATGGGGACTTCGGGCGAGGCCGATGCGAGCTCGAAGAGTGCAATTAGTGGGGGCGTGATTCACCTCACTGACGGAGAGAAACAGCAAACGCTAACTGGGCAAACTGCCGCTGAAACCGTGGCCAGCATCAGCCGCGACACCTCGAATACCAGCGGAGCACTGGCCCCGATCTTCGACAGAAACAAAATCGAAGCGAGCTTCGATATCACCAGCCAGTTCGTGAACCAGATTGGGACGTTTGTTAACAACCGAGCGAAGGAGGCGGATGGCCTGCGCGAGATAGTTAGTGATCCATCTTCATCGGATATGCAAGGTAATGTCTATACAGCCGAGCAACGCTTGGTGATGTTGCAGAAAGCGAATGAGATTGAGCAAATGTGGGGGCCTGGTAAGCCAGGAAGCCAGCTTCTGATGGCGCTCACAGCAGCGGCAGGCGGCAACGTGACAGGTAGCGCCAGACAATTCGCAGTGGATACGACGGTGGGCTATGTGCAAAGCTTGGTGGCCAATCAGGCGAAGGGGCTGGCCGATAGCTTAGGCAATGAGGGAGCGCGCGCAGCATTACATGCGATTGTCGGTTGCGCCAGCGCAGCGGCTAGTAGCCAGAGTTGCAGCTCAGGGGCAATGGGAGCGGCAGCCAGCTCGGTGTTGAATACGCTGCTTGGCTCGTCCGATAACCTGACCAATGCGGAGAAAACCGCTAGAACTAACATCGTCACAAGCCTAGTTGCGGGTATCGCTGGTGCTAGCAGTATCGATGTACTGACACCTTCTCAAGCCGCATGGTTTGAAACCTGGAACAATGGGGCATCAGGTACGCCAGGAAACAATCAAGCCCAAAATAAGCAATTTAGAGCTATCGTTGTGCAACTTGGCTTAACAAAAGACCAACAGCGGCTCCTGCATGAAGAAATTACAGGCCAAAATCTCGGCTACCATGAAATCCTTGAGACGGCAAAGGGCATGTTTGAAAAATGAACATTGAACGCATAAATCAAGCATTTTTTCCAATAATTGGAGAAATTGCATGGTCTGTAAAATTTAGTCATGGAAGCTATTTTATGGTTGAGTTTGGTAAACCACATTTAAAGATTAGAGAGCCAATTCATAAAAAAGATGATTCATTAAATTCAACTCTTCCCCTTTTACGTCGCCGACGAGTTTTTTTACGAGGAGAATGGTCGCTATTTATTCTTGATTGCAAATGGAAATTCACAGAAAACAAGGAATCCACGGATCAGGACCAGCCGACAGATGTATCGGAAAAAATTCTTCAACTGGCAGAAGGTCAGAGATTAAAATCCGTCTCCATTGATAAGGATTGTAATGGGTGCATTTTTAATTTCGATATGGGAGCAAAATTGCATATAACTCCATTTGATAATTCTGACTTTGATCAATGGAGATTGCATTGTTCGAATGGAGAAATATTTAGCCTGAAAAATAATGGTTTAGTAAATTTGGAATATGAAAAGCAATTATTTTAATTTCCTTGCTTTAAAAAAATAAATCTGGATTAGGCTGAATTTATTGTTTGTGATGCAGGCTCAGGCAATTTGTGCCATAAGGCCTGAACTTCTCTCTCGGCATCAGCAATACCTCGGAGTGCCAGTCGCCAGGGTTGTGGAGCGGGAGCGCTGGGGGCATCGGTGAGTTCGGTGCTGGGCTCGTTGATGGGATCGACGACGGGTATGTCGGCACAGGACCGGCAGGCGCGTGAGAATCTTGTGACGAGTCTGGTGGCTGGAATTGCTACGGTATCCGGAGCAAATGCTGCGACGACGGTGAGTGCTGGACTGACTGAGGTGGAGAATAATCAGGTGGTAGAAAGCAAGCGTAATCCGCTCAATGCACTCAAGGTTGATTTGGTGAGCCGGGTATGTGGAAACAGGACGTGTACCGATGCGCAGATTAAGGAAATCTTGAAAGCACAGAACGAGCTACAGCAAGCGGTGAATGAAAACGCAATGACCACAGTTAAAGTCGGTGGTGCTGCAGCTGCCGTGGGAGGTGTTGCAATCGTGACTCCAGATGTAGCGAGCGCATTTTCTTTAGGCACAGTCTATGACTATGCGGGCGACGCACTGAGCTATTCGATGGGGTTATCCAAAGATGCGCCTAATCTGAATAAGTCGATGATTGTCGGCGGACTTGCCGCAGCTATGACGCCGTTTTACTTACCGCTTGGCACCCTCGGCAGCAACACGCTGGGGAAAATGACGGTGGGAGGATATAACGCAATAGTGGGCGGAACCGCTTCATTTGCCGGAACGGCTATAGCAAACCCAAGTGGCAATGCTGATATGGCAGGGGCACTGGGTACAACTGGCGGTGCAGCCGGCCAATTTGCGGAGCAAATTCTCCCAGGAAATATGGGGAGGCTTATTAATCAGTTTATTCAATTCTCTTTGGGACCCGCGCAAGCAGCTATTGATGCGTCTAAAAACAATTCGAGTGAGAAATAAATGAAATCAATATCCAGCATTAAGACTAAGAAAAAAATTTTGTTTAAGCGTTTTACGGTTGGATACATATCTTTGCTATCCCTGCCGTTATTGATATTGGGGTTCTCGCTTGCTCAAGGCGCGGGTTGGAAGCCTGTTCTTGTTGGTTCACCCGCCTTCTTGACTTTACTGGGTGCTGCCACGTATCAATTCATCAAAGAGCTGCGGGCGTTGAAGCGAGAGGAAAAGGCGGCTGATAAGTCACCGAACGGCAACGGCTAGATAAACGGCCAGGGTATCGCCCGGAGCAGGCGCAAAAAGGTGATGGCGTTATTGCCGATCCGGCGACGCAGCTTGATCCGACGATCATGGCTGGAGCGCTGGTGACACCAGCAGGATCGAAACTCATTGAGGAGATTTTTAAGCCAGTTGGTGGCGCAGTTGATGCGATTGCGGGGTTGGTTGATTTTGTTTTTACGCAGGTGGGAGGGGATTCGGGGAAGGCTACAGACAGCGGTTCTGTATCCGACGTAAACTTGGCTTCGCCAGATCGAACAAATCACATTTTAAATGGCGATGCCACTGGCGGTGGGCATCTGTCGCCTGGTGCACCAGGTAAATCCGTTTTCCCGGACAGTTGGTCGGCCTCAAAGATAATGAATTCGGTATCCAATATTGCAACCGATCCATCGATTCCTGAGACGGTACAGGCGAACGGCCGCATTGTGAAAAATGGCACGGTTGATGGAATCGATATCCGGGTTGTGATTGAACCGGCTAGCAAAGGCGGAGGTATTGTGACCGCATTCCCAACGAACGTTCCAAGGAACCCGAAATGACACTGGATAAATCTCATTTTGACGAGCTGGGACGGCTCCTTCGGGAGTCACTTGCAGCGGTTACCAATAACCTCTCCGATCAAGATCGGAATGATGTCCACGACTACCTCGATCATGACGAATACGGGGTCGCCTACGAACTGCTGGCATTCGTAATAGATAAGCAGCGGCTAGCGTGCCCAACAGCTTTGGTGACCGCGGGCAAGAAGATGGGCATCGCGGATTAGGAGCGGGACCGGATTGTCGGTAACGCCGCCCACGAAGATTTGCTGCTACAAACAGTGCGACCGGGGCAGATAGTGCGGAAAATACCCTCACCGAGCCCCGGTGATCCAGTTTGTGCAATTCGTGGTTGTCGTGTGTGCGGCACCGGTTGACTAGAAAAGCCCCTTCATGCCCACCTTTTTTGAACCGAAGCAAAAATGAACCAATTGAACGCGAAGATCACGAGCCCACTCCCGATCGTGAGGATGTAGTCTTCGAAATTTGGTGTGGTAGCCGAGAGGTAGCTGAAACAACGACGTCACACTCGCCGCCCAGGGCAACGTGAACCTCACCACCGCACAGGACACATACGCCACACAGAACGGCTACCGCAAACACGAATACGGCTTCCTCTCCGGGCTCAATCCGCTGAACCAGCTTGATGGCGGGCTCCAGGGCTATTCGATCGGCACACGCAAGACGACCCAGACCCAGCAGGACACCCAGGTTTTGCACACCGGCAGCACGGCCGGTTCGCTCAACGGCAACCTGACCCTCATCGCAGGCAACCAGCTACACCTCACCGGCAGCACCCTGCATGCCGGCCAGGACGTGAATCTCGCTGGCCAGCGCGTGACGCTCGACGCCACGCACAACACCACCACGCACAAGCAGCAACACGCATTCAGCCAGACCGGGATTACCGCAGGCCTCAGCAGCCCCGCGCTCGCCGCCGCCCAGACCGCGAACCAGATGCGCCACGACCTCCAGCAAAGCCGTAACAGCACCGGGAACAACACCCGTCTCACCGCGCTGGCCGCCGCGACAACCGGCCTCGCGGGCAAAAACGCCTACGACGCCATCACAAGCAACCCCGCCCAGGCAGGCGGCATTGGCCTGAACCTCTCGCTCGGTACCAGCCACAGCCACAGCAATACCTCGGAATCCTTAATCCTGCATTGGAAATGCACCGACACCCCAACAATTTGAGTAGCATAACGATCCAAATTAAAAACCGAACACTCCACAAAAACCCACACAAAATCCACTAACCCAGGAACAATCAAGCAATGAAAATCCGCAACAAGCTGGCAGCCCTGCCGTTCACAGCCTTGGTATCGCTGGCCTCGAACGCACAGCACGCACCAACGCCAGCCGATAAAGCCGCCGCCGCGCGGGCCAATGCTGAGCAGAACCAGCAAATCCAGCAGCAGCGCGATGCGCAGCAACGCGACACGGTTGTACAAGCGCCCGCTGTGCGCTCAACCCTTCCCGTCTTCGAAGACTTTCCGCCGCTGCCCATCGAGACGCCCTGCTTTCGCATCCATACGTTCACGTTCGAAGTCCCCGCAACCCTGCCCGACGCAGTGCGCAACAACGGCGCGTCGGCTCTGGCGCAAGATCCGTTCGCTTTTGCGCGCGAATGGCTTGAGCACTATCGCGGCCAGTCCGCCAATGGGAGCGCCAATGGGAGCACCAACGAGAACGCCAACGGCCAGCCGCAATCCCCGCAGGACAGTGTGTGTCTCGGCAAGTCCGGCATTGATACGCTGGTCAAGGGGCTGCAGCAGGCCATCCTGAGCCGTGGCTATCTGACCACGCGTGTGCTCATCCCGCAGCAGGATCTGTCCAGCGGCACGCTGGCCTTTACGCTTATTCCAGGTGTTGTGCGCCAGCTCCGCTTTGCCAACCCTGAAACACGTGGCACGTTGTCCTCCGCTTTCCCCGTCCGCCCTAACGACCTGCTCAACCTGCGTGACCTTGAACAGGGGCTGGAGCAGATGAAGCGTGTCGCGTCGCAGGACGTGGAAATGCAGATCGAGCCTACCGGCACGCTGGGCGAAAGCGATGTCGTGCTAACGGTGCAGCGCTCGAAGCCGTGGAGTTTCGTCGCGTCCGTCGATAACTCGGGCGCGGATGCGACCGGCAAGTGGCAGGGTAATGTGAGCCTCGGTATCGACAACCCGCTCGGTCTGAATGATGTGTTCACGGCTGGTGCTAACCAGGACTTGTCGTTCGGCAACAAGTCGCTCGGTTCGCATGGCTTCAATGGTTCGTATTCTGTACCGTGGGGTTACTGGACGGCTACGCTGTCTGGCAGCAGCAACACTTACTACCAGAACATTGCGGGCGTGAACCAGACGTTCGTCTCCAGTGGCAACTCGCAGACTGCCGCGCTGAGGCTGGCGCGGGTGTTGAGCCGTAATCAGAGCGGTGTATCGGGCATTGAATTCCAGTTGTCAAAGCGCTTCGGCAAGAGCTTTATTGACGACACCGACATTGCGCAGCAGCGGCGCAACAACACCTTCATCGAGGTCGGCCTGACCAATCGGCATTACTTTGGCGCAGCGCAGTTCGACGGCACGCTGGCGTACCGCCAGGGCATCGGTGGGCTGGGTGCGACGCCTGATCCGTATCCGTCCGGCCCGACCTACCGTTACCGCATGGCGGTGCTCGATGCAAACCTGTCATTGCCGTTCGCTGTCGCGCAACAGCGTTTGCGCTACGTGACGACGGTTCACGCCCAGTTCACTAACGACACCCTGTTCTATCTGGACGATCTGGCCATCGGGAGCCGTTACACGGTGCGTGGCTTCGATGGCGAAACCATGCTGGCGGCCGAGAAAGGTTTCTACTGGCGTAACGAGTTGCAATGGCCGATTGGCCAGACGAAGCAGGCGTTGTATGCGGGAATCGACTATGGACGCGTGTTCGGACCGAACACGGTGTTTCTGGCCGGCACCCAGCTCGCGGGCGCAGTGATTGGCATCAAAGGGGGATTGCCGTCGCGCTTTGCCGCTCTCTCCTATGACCTGTTCATCGGCGCGCCACTCTACAAACCCAGCGGCTTGCCGGCTTCGCGCGTGAGTGCTGGCATGCAGGCAACAGCGCAGTTCTAGCGTGCCGTGAGCAACGCGGCGCACAGCGCAGGTGTGGGAACCGGCCGCGCAAGGTTCACCATCCCGCTTTCAGCGCCGCATTTCGAACCTTCCGCTAAAAATCGTTCCCGCTCAAAGGCTTAAGCCCTTTTCCAGGGAGTTTTCAACAGGTTCATTCACACCATCTGTGGATAACCTGGTGCCGCCATGGCCGGGCGATGGCCGCCACGGCAAAATTTTGTGTGGCAAGGAACGTTAAGCGGCGTGCTGTCACTTAAACGTTTCGGGGGCAGCGATGGCTGTCTGTCGATTCACATTTTTAGATACGATTTTTATTTTGAATTTTTCCCGCACATCGACCGCACCATCTGCACCCGCTACGCCATGCATGAGTGACCCGAAATTACCGCAAGGAGGTCTGGTAGTAAACGGATTTCAAAACCAGCTGCAAACCGGATCGACAACCATTTCATATCCGGTGCTGCCCAATAGTACCTCTGGCACTTCTGCGGCATCCGTCGGGCAAAACATTAGCAGCAGCAACCTGCGTTATAAAAATCTAACGATTGCCCCACCAGAAGTCCCGAAAACTGAAAAAAACAGCGCACTGGAAGAACTGAATACCACTTTTGCGCTCATTAGAAAAAAATTGAGCTTCGATTTATTTAATAAAAAAGATGGTACTTTACAAAAACTCGATGCCATCCATGAGCTATATGTTCACATGATGAATGGCAAATATAATTACAGTCCTTATTTTGCAGTTAAAAAACTAGAAGAATTAATTGCGCCAATTTTCCTCCGAATCAATGAGAACGTGCCTCAAGAAGACATGGATGAACTAGTGCAGGAAGGATATTTGTGCTTTGAGGATGATCACTATGAAACCACGCAATGCGCACAAAAAATTCTCGACTATCTCAAGCAACGGCACAGCATTTATGCCAAAGAAAATTTTCTGGCTGACCTGGAAAATCTGAGCGCGATTGACCTGATTAACCGTAAGCTGATAGGAAAATTTATTCCTGTCTGCATCACCGCCTATCATCACGAAAAAAATGGAGAATTTCCATTAAGGACACTCGACGGTAGTCCTCTTGAGATCGTAAGTATTGATTTATCTCCTCTCCCCGACTACCCTGATTTTTCCTCAGCAGAAAAAATCTGCACAATTTTTTCAGAAAAAACAGATAAAAACACGCGTCTGAAATTAATGACAGACGGCCTCAAATGCGAAATTATCACCCAGCCTAATCCACTCGATAATGGCAATGCATTGCTTGGCCATCGCGGCGTTTTTACCACCAGAGCATTCAAGCCCAATGAATTTATTACGTTCCATTCCGGCATTGCGTTGCAATCGTTTGAAGAGCGACTGCTTCTGCTTGATACCTACCTCTTCAATCTCTCCGGGGAGAGCTTCGCGGAAAATGGGGCGACCTTCACTAAAAAGTTGTCGGAATCGACTTATGCCGTGGTCGATGGCGATGCCATTGGCGCGATGATCAATACGATTTTTTCACGCGACCAGAACGGCATCATAGCGCAGGCAAAAACTGGCTATAACGCATTTACCCTCCCCCTCAAAATCCAGCTTAAAGACGGTTCAGTCATTTACCCGCCCGGCATTTTTGCCCTGCGTCCACTGCTTCCTGGAGAAGAATTGCGGCTTCACTACGGCTATTCAGAGATCGACGTGAACCGGGCGCTGAACTCCGAAAAACCTGTTTAGCCACTGCCCCTGTATCTGGAATAATCGCCGTCTCACGCTCTGACTGGCGTTCACTCACGCCAGGCTTACCAAGGCCTGGCCCCTGCATGCTGGCCGATGGATTAAATGCCCTATGACAACGTTTCCCCACCCGGCCACATCCGCCGTTGCGCTTGCCACAGCGCACGAAAAATTCAGCCAGAAAATGAGTGCGAATCTGCGCCGTGCACAGGAAAAATCCGCGCTGCTGGCGCAAAGCGGCGATCCCAAACTGCTGGAAGCCGCGCGCACACTGGCAAGCTTTGCTGACCGCCTCACCTCGAGCTTCAACGCAATCCCGCCGTTCTCGCCCTGGCATCTGTTTGAATGGCTGGGCCAGATCAACCAGATTTCCCTCGGCCTGCTGGACGATGCGATGCTGCAGCAACTCAGCGCGCACCAAATCATTCACTACGAAAAAGACGTGTCGCTGCGCCAGCAAGACAACGCGCATGAAATCATTGCCAGCTTGCCGCAGCCGCTTCAAGCCACGATCAGCCAGCATTTTGCCCGGCTGCAGATGATGGGCTGCATCAGCCGGATTGATTTCGACGCGCTGGAAACCTACGTGCTAACGCAAGCCAAACGCTACGTCCACGAAATCAATCAGGCCTACCCCCTGCGCACGCTGGATGGCGTGCCACTGAACGTCGCGCGAGTCGATGCCAACTCATTGCCCGACGCGTACCTCACACCGGCGACGCTGGCACAGCTCAACGCCACTTTCAGCGAGGCCACGCCTGCCAGCGAACGTCTGGCGCTCTGCACCCAGCACCTGGTGTGCCGCAGGTTGCAGAACACTGATTTACGTCCCGAAGACCCGCCGAGCCTCGCTGGGCAAAACGGCGTCTTTGCCGCGCGCGATTTTGCCACTCATGAACTGGTCGGTGCCTACACTGGTTATCTGATTACACGCAGCAACACGTGGTGCGTGCAGTCGCGCAGCTACAGCTTTTCGTGCAAGGACAAGCACTCGCCCGGAGCCATCAGCGAATTCACGGAAATTGTGGGGGACGGGATTATTTCGCGGGTGAATTCGCTTTTCACGAAAGACCCGCAAGGTCAGTTGGTGCAGGCACCAGACGGCTATAACACGGCGATTTACGGTGTTCGGCTGCTTCTGCAAGACGGCACCAGCATCATGCAGCCGTGCTATTTCACGGAACAGCCGGTGCAGCAAGGCGAAGAGTTTCGTGCCAACTACGGCTATACCGATGCGGCAGTTCAGATAGCGATCCGTTAAGACTGCCGCGAGGTGTACTTGAAAAGCGCGCTCGAAACACAACGCGCCAGGCCAGCGCGGCAGCACCTGGCCTAATACCTAATACACCGGCAGCTCTCCCACCGGCCGGTGCTTGAAGCGCTTGTGCACCCAGTAGTACTGGGCCGGAATGCGCTCGATCTCTGTCTCGAGAAATGCAGTAATCCGGCGAGCATCGACGCTCACATCAGCGGAAGGAAACTCCCGCAGCGGCTCGAAGATTTTCAGCTTATAGCCGCGATAGTCTGGCAGCACCTCAGTAATAAACGGCACCACCCGGGCATTGCCCGCTTTAGCAAGGCGCGACACCGAGGTCAGCGTGCAGGCCGGCACGCCAAAAAACGGCACGAACACCGAATCGCGCAAACCAAAATCCATATCAGCAGCAAGCATCACCGGCTTGCCACTGCGCAGCACCCGCAGCGCGCGGCGCACGCTGTCACCGCGCGGAATCATCTCGGTGCCAAAACGCGCGCGCTGGCGGCAGGAGAGCTGATCTAGCAACGCGTTCGACATCGGCGTATACAGCGAAGCCACCGGATAGCGCATCGAGTACATCATGCAGCCGGCTTCAATCCCCACGAAATGAAACCCAACGAAAATCGTCGGGCCTGCGGCGCTATCGTCCAGATCAATCGCGCTTTCAACCTGCACCAGACGCGCCAGCGTCTTCGCACTGCCATACCACTGCAGCCCACGCTCGACATAGCTGCGAATCACATGGCTAAAGTGCGCCCGCGCAAGACGCTCGCGCTCGTCATCGCTCAAATCCGGAAAGCACAGCTTCAGATTGATCTGCACTACCCGGCGGCGTGTGCCCGGAATACGGTAAAGCTGTGCGCCCAGCCATTCGCCAAAACGCGCCACCAGGCGATAAGGCAGCCACGCCAGCAGGCGCAGCAAGCCCGTGGTCAAAGTAACCAGAATGAAACTCTTCACAAACGAAAAACCCGGTAGATGCTATGTGAGGTAATGCACGGCCATGCGCCAACGGCCAAGCCTTGCGGCCAGCGCGGCAGCGGGATAACGCGGAAATCAGAAGCAGACAGGAAGAGGAGATATTTCGCGTTCAGGCGAGACAAATCGTTCCGGTGGCCTGAGATTGCATCCTGTGCATTCGTCAAACAATCAGGCCGCCGGAACCGCTGCCTGACAAGCCACCTAAAGCAGCGCAGATTAAAACACAGGCCTGCGCTAGACAAAATATGGGGTGAGTAAATTTTAAACCGCGTTAAACCCCGTTAAACCGCGCCGAAGCCCAACCCGAATAAGCCTCATACCCCTAAAACCCCTAATCCCCCGGACCACCTGAAGCAACACCCCCCAAACGAAGCAACTCGCGGCATAACCCACGGCATAACCCGCTACTGCCATGCCGTGCTCCCTGAGCTAAACCCCACGCCAGTGCTGCTCAAGGCTTTTCCGTGCCGAACAGATCCAGGATCTGTTTTTTCTCGCTGGACGATACATCCGGCGGGCTCAGCCCCGCCGCCCCGGCCTCGCCCAACGCGTCGCTGGCCCCGCCCAGCGGATTCGCGGCATCCAGCCCGATGCTGGAAACAAAGCCATGGCCAGGCGTCATATCGGCGAAATACAGCTCGCCATCCAACGTGGTCACGCCCGCCGGCATCGCCGGTTCAGCCTGCGGCACGCCACGCAGCGCACGTTGCATGTAGCCGTTCCAGATCGGCAACGCCAGTTGCGCGCCAAACTCCCGGCTACCCAAGCTTTTCGGCTGGTCATAACCCATCCACACCACCGCCACCAGCGACTGCTGATAGCCCGCGAACCAGCCATCCTTCGCATCGTTGGTGGTGCCGGTCTTGCCCTGCAAATCCGAACGCTGCAGCGCGTTGGTGCCCGAGCCCGTGCCAGCGCTCGCTACCGAATGCAGCAGGCTGTTCATCACATAAGCATTCCGCGGCTCCAGGGTTTGCGGCGCATCCCGCCCGGCGACAACGGGCTTGGCTTGCGCCAGCACCGTGCCACGCGCGTCACTCACCTGCGCGATCAGATAAGGCGTCACGCGATAGCCGCCATTCGCAAACACCGCATACGCCGCCGCCGACTGTAGCGGCGTGACGAGCCCAGCGCCCAGTGCCATCGGCAGGTACGGCGGGGTTTTGGCAGCGTCGAAGCCAAAGCGCTGCGTGACGAACTGCTGCGCGTACTGCGTGCCGATGAACGACAAAATGCGGATCGACACCAGGTTCTTCGATTTTTGCAGCCCAAGCCGCATCGGCATCGGGCCCTCCGGCTGATCGTCGTCCTTGGGCTCCCACGCTTCGCCGCCAGGCGAAGCGGGCGGGAAATACAGCGGCGCGTCGTTAATCAGCGTCGCGGGCCCCACGCCTTTATCCAGCGCGGCCGAATAGATAAACGGCTTGAAGCTGGAACCTGGCTGACGCCATGCCTGAGTCACGTGATTAAACTTGTTCTGGCTGAAATCGAAGCCGCCAACCAGCGCGCGAATCGCTCCGTCCTGTGGTGCCAGCGACACCAGTGCGCTTTCCACCTGCGGCATCTGCGTGATCTGCCAGTTGCCTTTGGCATCCGCCATCAGACGCACGATTGAACCTGGCCGCACGCTGGACGCCACCGCCGCACGCGGCCCGAGCGCTGCGGCCGCAAAGCGCAGGCCTTCACCGCGAATGGTCGCCACGGTGCCATCAGACAACGCCGCCGTGACCTCCTTCGCACTCGCCGCCGTCACCACCGCCGTGACCAGTTCACCGTTATCCGGATGATCGGCCAGCGCATCGGCAATTGCCTCATCGCGCGCATCAGTGGTGGCCGGCAACGCGACAAACCCCTCTGGGCCGCGATAGCCGTGACGCCGCTCGTAATCCATCACGCCCTTGCGCACAGCGCGATACGCCGCCTCCTGGCCCGCCGAATCAATCGTGGTCGTCACATTCAGCCCCAGCGAGTAGGTCTCCTCCTTGTATTGCGCGTACATCGTCTGACGCACCATCTCCGCGACATATTCGGCATGCACGCTGTATTCGCCGCCCACCGCCCGGGTGTGCAACGGCTCGGCCAGCGCCGCAGCGTATTGCGCCTGGTTGATGAAATTCAACTCCAGCATGCGTTTCAGGATGTATTCCTGACGAATCCGCGCCCGCTTGGGATTGACCACCGGGTTATACGCCGACGGCGCTTTTGGCAAGCCAGCCAGCATTGCCGCCTCGCCCAGCGTGATGTCTTTCAGATCCTTGCCGAAATAAACCCGCGCAGCGGCAGCAAAACCGTAGGCGCGCTCGCCCAGATAAATCTGGTTCATATACAACTCGAGAATCTGGTCTTTGGTCAGCGCCCGCTCAATCTTGTACGCCAGCAGCATCTCGTAGAGCTTGCGGGTATAGGTTTTTTCGCTGGATAAAAAGAAGTTGCGCGCCACTTGCATCGTGATCGTGCTGGCACCTTGCGACGCGCCGCCGTGGAGCACATCGGTCAGGCCCGCGCGCAAGATGCCAAGGAAATCGACACCGCCATGCTCATAAAAGCGGGCATCCTCAATCGCCAGCACCGCTTTTTTCATCACATCCGGCATCTCCTGAAAGCGCACCACGCTGCGCCGTTCTGCACCGAATTCACCGATCAGCACGTGGTCGGCGGTATAGACCCGCAGCGGGATCTTTGGCCGGTAGTCGGTCAGCGCATCCAGCGAAGGCAGATTCGGGCCCATCACCACCAGCGCATAACCCAGCACCAGCGCGCCGATCACCCCGGCCAGCGCCGCCAGTCCGGCGAACCACAGCATCAGCGTGACGTAAAACGAGCGGCCCGCACGCGCCGCCCGGGTGCGCGCGCTGGAAGCACGTGGCGGCGTCCGGCGCTCAGGCCCGGAGGAGGAAGAGGAAGCACTGGAGGAGGAGCGGGTGCCCTGACGGCGGCTGGCAGAAGACGATGACTGCGGCGATTTGATGATGGGCATTGACTGGCTTGATTTAAGCGGGACGGACTAAAAAAGCAGTTGGACGGCTGGGCAGGCTCACCCGCGAACCTGGTGCACGGTGCACGGTGGATAGTGGACCGCACGGCGCGCCATGGCGAACGGGAAACAGGTGAACGCGCGCGACGACGCATTTTAATGAGATTAGCCAGCGGCTCTGACGACTTTTTTGTAAGAATTACCGCAACAGCGTACTGCCTGGATGCCACTCAGGTTTGCGGTTGCGGCTCAATCCTGCTCCAGACATGACGTCTCCCGGCGCAGAGCCGGGCTCCCAAGCCGCGATGAGCCCGTGCCGGGTGGCGCTAGCATGATGGCTTAAAGCTGTTTCATTAGACTATTCAGACACTCTTCTGCTGAAACGCCTCGAAATATGCGGTAAACGCCTGATATCACCGGATCTCCCGTTCTGTCTTAATTAAGTTATTTCGCCTAAGAACGACTGCGCCTATGATGGCCAGATCGTGCTGCGATTTGGCGCCAGGCACCCGCGAGCCCACCATGAACCCGCCCAGCGAACGCATTGTCGTCATCGTCACGCCCGCGCAAAAGCGCGCGATTGCGGCACGCGCCCGGGATCTCGGGATTAGCGTCAGCGAATTGATGCGGCGCGCGGTGCTGAGCTTCAGCGCAACCAGCGAGCAGATGAAAGTGGCCAGCATCGTGGACCGCCTCAATGCCGCCCGCACACCGGACACGCTCGGCGAAGCACTACGGCGCGTCGCCAGCAGCCATCGCGGTGCGCGCCAAAACGGGACGCGCACTGGTGCTCTGCAGGTTGTGCCGCTTGCCTCCGCTGTACCCGCTGTGCCGGTGACAGCGGCAACGGCCATAACGGCAGCAGCAACAGCCGCCCCCATCGGCGTGATACCCGTGGCAGCAGCACCAGCAGCGGCCCCCGCTGAGCCAACAGCGCCTCTTACCGCAGCAGCGCCAGCACTCGCCCTGCTCCCCCCTGCAACGGCCTCAACCACGCCTGTGGCCCCTGATGAAAACATCGCATCCGCTGGCCCTCTCCCCCCTGTGCCGCCTGCGGCTTAAAGCCTGTTTCAGGATAAGCGGTGGTGTAATATCGGCGCGCCTCGCCTGCTGCGTCGAGCCTTTACAGCGCGCTTTCGCACCCGGCGAGCCACCTGAAACCTGAAACAGCTTCGGCCCCGGTTTTGCTGCAACGCGGGTTCACAGCACGGATTCCAGGCTCTTATTTCATTTACGGAGGTTCTTCATGTCGCTCATAGACAGCATTTCGCGCACGCTCAAAGGTCTTCTGAACGATGCTGCCGATTCCGTTCAGGATCCTTCGCGCGATTCACGCCAGATCGTGCGCGAACTGGATGACAGCATCGCCAAAGCAGAAAACGCGCTGATCGAAATTCAGGCACAAGTCGCCATGCAGCAAAGCAAGCGTGACGTCGCCGCCGACAAGGCAAAAAAATACGAAGACGGCGCTAAACGCGCCCTGCAAAGCAGCGACGAAGCGCTCGCACGCGAAGCCCTCGGGGCCCAGGCCACCGCCGAAGCCGAACGCGACGCGCTGGCCCAGGAACTCGGCACGCTGGAGCCTTCCGTGGCTCAGCTCAAAAGCCAGATCGACGATATGCGTCAGCGGCGCAACGACCTGAACGCGCGTTCCAGCATTCTTCAGGCGAAGCAACAGATCGCTGAGGCAAAAGATGTGGCCGCCACGGCACTGGGCGGAATCGGCGGCAAAAATCTCTCTGAGGACTTTCGCAAGCTGGAAGACAAGGTCGCGCTGTCCAATGCACGTTCGGACGCACGTCTGAATTCAGCAGACGTCAAAAGCGGCAAGGCACTTGACGACAAGCTCGCCGAACTCAACCGCGGCCCATCGGTGGAAGAGCGCCTCGAAGCGCTGAAAAAACAGATCGCCAGCACCACTCCAGCCGGGCAATAAACCCGCACGGTGCGGAGCCCTCCGGCTCGCGGGCACCGCACCATGCTGGCCACTGGCCACCCTGTCCCGATCCACCTGGGCCACGCATCACCCTGCCGCATTACCCTGTTGTTTGCCATGGAGACGGGGGTTTAACCGCCCCGCCCGCATCATGAAAAAATTTCTTGCCGCGATCCTGGTTGTATTGCTCTTCGCCTCAGGCAGCGCTTTTGCCGTGCCCACCGTGGCGCAAATCGAAAGCGCGATGCAACAAGGCAACTGGCGTCAAGCCGATGCTGGGCTCACAGAAGTACTGCAAGCGCATCCGAACAACGCACGGGCGCATTACCTGTACGCCCAGGTGCTGGACCGCGAAGGCCGTTATGCCGATGCGCTGGCTCAGGTGCAACGCGCCAAAGCCCTCGATCCGCAACTGCGCTTCACCGATCCAGCCCGCTTCGCCCAGACCGAAAACCGCCTGCGCCGCAACGCTGAGCGCGCTGGCGTGCTCTCCGGCAACAACACCAGCACCAGCAATCCGTTTATCCAGCGAGTGCCGCCCGCCGCCACGGCCGCTGTGCCCAACCGCATTGCGGCAGCTCCGGTCCAGGCCTCGCACGGGCCATCACTAGCTTCATGGATTGGCATTGCGCTGCTGTTTGGCGTTATCGCACTGGTGCTGCGCTGGACTGTGCGCCGCGCACGTTCGCGGGTCGATTCACGCGCGGGTGACGACCGCCGCCAGCAACTCAAACGCGCCACCGAGCTACTTAACGCCGTGCGCTCACTCAAACTGGATGTAAGGCTTTCGAGCGCGCCAGGTCATGACGGGCTGAAGCAGGAAGTTGAAGCCACCGAAACCCAGCTACGCGAACTAGTTGAAGCGCTATCAACCGGCCAGAACCCCGTACCGCCCTACCAGATCGACGAACTAGAGCAGCAAGTTGAACGGCTCAAGGCTCGCGCTGACGGCCGTCCTGAACCGGTCACCACCACAGGCGGCAATGGTGCCGCTACCGGCGAATCCATCTTTGCTCGCGAAGCGGAGGCGCAGTTTGGCCGCGCCCCCACGCCCGCCGCTAACGTGCCGTATCCACCATATCCGCCACAGCCCCCGCAGCAGCAACCGCCTGTCGTCGTCCAGCAAGGCGGTGGCGGCAATGGTGGCATCGGCGGCCTGCTAACCGGGGTGCTGCTGGGCCAGATGCTCAATAACGGAGGCCGTGAGCGCCCGATTGAGCGCGATGGCAGTTTCGGCAGCGGCAGCGGTAACAACGCCGCAGGTGGAGGCGACCAGGGCGGGCTGGATCTAGGCCAGGGCTCGAACGACTGGAATGACGGCGGCTCAGGCCAGATTGATCTCGGCGGTAATGACGATTCAGGCGGCTGGGGCAATACCTGACGCAAACCCCGCCCATACCGGCTGGCGCGAACCCGGCGAACCCAGGCAACAGGCTCGCGCCAGTTGCACAAAAAACGCATCGGAGCGCCACGCCCCATGCGCCCCAGACGCCCCACCACCGCTATTGCACCGCCCGCGCGGGAAACTCCAGCACAAAACGGATGACGCCAGGCCGTGGACACGATACCTGGGCCGTTCCGCCATGCAGATGCATGATCGCGCTGACGATTGCCAGCCCGAGGCCATTCGATGTGCTTGGCGTACTGCGCGCCGCATCCCCCCGGTAAAACCGGTCGAACAGACGTCCTAACTGCGCGGGTGTAACCGGCTCGCCGTCATTTTCAACCCACACCGTCGCGCCTTGCGCATGCTGCGTGGCGCTCAGGCGCACACAGGTATCGTCTGCGCCATAGCGCAAGGCATTCACCACGAGATTGTTAATCGCCCGGCGGCACAGCAGCGGATTAGCCCACATCTGGCCTTCGGCCTGCACACTGAAACGCATGCCGCGCTCGCTTGCCAGCCCTTCGAAATAATCGGCAATCTTGCTCATCTCTTCATGCAACGCCATGGGCTGGCGCGCAATCACCAGTGCCGCATGATCGGCCTGGGCCAGAAACAGGATGTTTTCGATGATGCGGCTTAAGCGCTCCAGCTCTTCCAGATTCGATTCCAGCACCTTGCGGTACTCCTCGGGCTGACGCGCCTGCCCAAGCGCCACTTGAGTCTGCCCCGTCAGGATCCCCACCGGGGTGCGTATTTCATGCGCCAAATCGGCAGAAAACTGTGACAAGCGTTGATAGCCCTCTGCCAGCCGGTCCAGCATTGCATTGAACGCCTGCGTCAGTTGCTGCAATTCAGGCGGTGCCTCGGCGAGATTCAGACGCACCATCAGATTTTTCGGGCTAATTTGCGCCGCTTGCCGCACCATGCCGCGCAATGGCTTGAACAAGTGCCACAGCACAGCAAAGGCCAGCAACGTCGCTGCCAGCATGCCGCCCAGCGTGGCCAGCACAATCCCATTGCGCCAGCGCTTGAGCATCTGCACTTCGCTGGTCATCGGATGCCCGGCAATCACATCGACCGGCGTGCCATCCTCGCGCGCCAGGGTCCTGGCGCTCACCCAGTGAACCGGAACACCATCGGGCAAGAACGTGCGCTGAATCTCCACCGGCCCCAGTGCATGGTCCTGAACGGACACCGTCAGGCTGGGTATGGGCAGGTTGTCTGGATTAACGTGGATAAAAGGCGCTTCGCCCGGTTTGCGGAAAAACAGCATGTCACGCTCCGAACCCAGCATGGTTTCGAAAAGCAACGGCCGCTCTTTTAATTCTCTGACGGTGTACATCTCGCGCACCAGCCGGCTGAAATGCGCCACCCGCGCGGCCAGCACGAGATCGGCCTGGCGCTCCAGCGATTGACGTGCAACCTGATAAAAATACGTGCCCAGCATGCCCGTCACCACGCATGCGACCAGCGCAAACAACACGGTTGCCCGCGCGCTCAACGACCATGCGCCCCAGCGTTTCATAAGCCGTCACCAAAACGGTAACCAATGCTGCGCACCGTATGAATCAGCTTGCGCTCGAATGGCTGATCAATCTTGGCGCGCAAGCGCTTGATGGCGACATCGACCACATTGGTGTCGCTGTCGAAATTCATGCCCCAGACTTCTGCTGCAATCTGCATGCGCGACAGCGCCAGGCCTTCACGCCGAAGCAGCAGATGCAACAGCATGAATTCCTTGTTGGTCAGCGTGATATCCACGCCTTCACGCATCACGGTACGGCGCAAAACATCAATCCTTAAACCCGCCACCTCAAGCACCTCCTGTTCACGCGCCCCGCCCCGCCGTAGCAAGGTGCGGATGCGCAGCACGAGTTCGATGAAGGAAAAAGGCTTGACCAGATAATCGTCCGCGCCGAGTTCAAGGCCGCGAATACGGTCGTTCACATGATCGCGGGCGGTGAGAAAAATCACGCGCAGATCATGCTGCGCGCGTAGCACCCGCATGATTTCCCAACCGTCGATGCCAGGCAACATCACATCAAGCACCACTAATTCGTACTGCTGCTCCAGCGCCATATGCAGGCCTTCTGAGCCGGTTCGCGCGAGATCAACGGCATAGCCGCTTTCGCGCAGACCTTGCTTCAGGTAAGCGCCTGTCTTGGGGTCGTCTTCGATAATCAGAATGCTCATACGCGGGGGATCAAGGTCGTGGCGAATCGCGCTGCGCGCCATTCTAGCCGCATCACCCATGGCGCTAGATGACGCATTTGTCACCAAAAAATCATCTGAAAGTCCAGACTGCTTCGTTATCCTTTAGAGGATTTCCCTATTTTTTAAAGGACCCGTCATGACTTTCGCTTCAGGCAGATTCATCCGTCCATTCACCGCAGCGCTGGCTCTCGCCAGCGCTTTTTTTGTCATCAGCCCGGCCAGCGCGCAGAACACCACCCCCACCGGGGTGCGCGGCACGATTACCGCCCTCGCGGGCGATACGCTCAGCGTGCGGACCAAAGCGGGCAAAGAGGTGGCCGTGAAACTCGCCGCTGACACCGCCGTACGCGGCGTCAGTCTGGACAAAATCGAAAACATCAAGAGCGGCAGCTATATCGGTGCGGCCTCCATCCCTCAAGCCGATGGCACGCTCAAGGCACTCGAAGTGCATGTGTTCCCGCCATCGCTGCGCGGTAGTGGCGAAGGCCATCGCGCATGGGATCTCGGCAAGAACAGCACGATGACGAACGGCACAGTAGGCGATCTGGTGGTCAGCAATGGCCGCACGATCACCGTCAAATATCCGAACGGCGAAAAGAAAATCGTGGTCCCGGCAGATGTCCCGATCGTTAGCCTGACGCTCGGCGACCGTTCACTCCTCCGGCCTGGTACGCATGTCGTGCTATTCGCGCAGAAAAGCGCGGACGGCTCGCTCGTCGCCAAGTTCATTTCGGCTGGCAAAGACGGGATCGTGCCGCCGATGTAAGCCCTCAATTGCCGCGTAGCACCAGCACGCTACGCGGCCTGCATCACCTTTTTCCCGTGTTTTTCTGCCCCATGTTTTTCTGCCAAATCCCTGCGCCATGAACTTATCGCCCCATCAGGAACGGCCCGCGGCGAGCCATCCGCTGGTCGTGCGCGTGACTCACTGGATCAATGCCTGCGCCATCGTCTGCATGGTGATGAGCGGCTGCGCGATCTATAACGCCTTCCCTATTTTTGCTTTCCGCTTCCCCGCCTGGGCCACTGTCGGCGGCTGGCTTGGGGGCTCGATTGCATGGCATTTCGCGGCGATGTGGCTGCTGTGTGTGAACGGCCTGGTCTACGTGATCTTCGGCCTGGTGAGCGGGCGCTTCCGTCAGCGCTTTCTACCGGTGCGGCCAGCCGATGTGATGCGCGACCTGGTGCTGGCGGCACGCTTCAAACTGCCCCATGAAAATGGCGCGTACAACGCGGTGCAAAAGCTGCTCTACCTCGTCGTGCTGCTGCTGGGCGTATTGCTGGTGACATCGGGCTTGTCGCTCTGGAAACCCGTGCAACTCGCCTGGCTGAGCGCGCTGTTCGGCGGCTTCGACTTCGCCCGGCGAGTTCATTTTTTCGCCATGGCGGGCGTCGTCGGCTTCGTGGTGATTCACCTGGCGCTCGTGATCCTCGTGCCTCGCACCTTGCTAGCCATGCTGAACGGACGCTCAAAACGCACCTCGCACAGGAGCGCGCACTGATGAACGAGAAAAAAATCATCCTTCCCGCCAAGGCCGATATAGAGCGCGGCACCCAAACCCGGGCACAGACAACGCCGGGCCGCGTGCTGCAACCACGTGCCGCAACATCCATCAATCTCGCCGATCACCAGCCACAAATCGCGCGGCTGCAGCGACGGCTGTTCTTGCGCACGTCACTCTCGCTCGGCGCGTTAAGCATGCTCTCTGGCTGCACGCTGCAAGACGGTGATGCCGTCGACAAAGTGTTGTGGGCCATGTCACGCTGGAATGACCGGGTGCAAGGCTGGCTTTTTAGCCGCAACCGGCTGGCACCCACCTACGCTGCCAGCGAAATCACAAACCCGTTTCCATTCAATGCGTTTTATCCGGAATTCGATGTGCCAGAGATCGACGGCACCGAGTACACGCTGGAACTCTCCGGCCTGATTGCCAACCGGCGTCCATGGACCCTCGAGCAGTTGCGCCAGCTCCCGCAGTCAGCGCAAATCACGCGCCACATTTGCATTGAAGGCTGGAGTGCGGTTGGCGAGTGGCGCGGCGTGCCATTGCGCACGTTTCTTGAACGTGTCGGTGCCGATACCAGCGCCCGTTACGTCGGTTTCAAATGCGCGGACCGGTATTACAGCAGCCTCGACATGGCAACCGCGCTCCATCCGCAGACACTGCTTGCACTCGATTTCGGCCATCAGCCGTTGCCGTCCAAATATGGCTATCCGCTAAAACTACGCGTGCCCACCAAGCTCGGCTTCAAGAATCCGAAACACATCACGGCTATTTTTGTCAGCAATACCAATCCAGGCGGGTATTGGGAGGATCAGGGCTATAACTGGTTCAGCGGGTTATAGCCCTGATCACAGAGAAGGAAAAATGGAGGAACGCGGGAAGGATGAAGCCTGTCCGTCTTGCCAACGCACTGAACCAAGCCTGTTTTTTTATTTATTCTGCACAGCGCCAGGCCATCCGCATGCTGCACGCTCAGGCAGCGTCGCCCTACCTCCAAGCAACGCCGCTTCACCTTCAAGCAGGCCGCCCCACATACACCCACGTGTCGTAAGTCAGCTCAATCTCACCGTCTTGCGCGGTGCGCTCAAAGAGCGTGCGTAACGCCGCTTGCATCGGCGCGTAATTCGCATGCCCTGGTTTCGGCGCATACGACGACGACATCAATCGGCCCTGCACCCCGGCCAGATCCAGCCGCTGATGATTGGCAAAGCGCGCCTGATGCAAAAACCCCTGGCCAAACCACTCGGCCATCGCCGCATCATCGGCATAACGCTCCGCCACCAGCGTGTAATCGATGCCATAGCGCCTCAGCAGCGCTTCGTAGCCCGCCAGAAACGGCGAACCCTCAAGCCTGCGGCTATTCCAGAACAGCGCGACCAAGCCAGATGGCGTCAGAATGCGAGCGAATTCGCGCCGGGCTGTCGCTGGATCAAACCAGTGGAACGCCTGCGCAGCGATCACCAGATCGACACTCGCGGCCTCCAGTGTGGTCGCTTCGGCCGTCCCTGCAACACTGCGAAACAACCCCGAGTCGCCCAACCAGCTATCGGCGGCAGCCCGCATCGCCTGATTCGGTTCGACCGCGATGACCGGATGGCCCGCCGCGATAAATAGTTGCGCCGAAATCCCCGTGCCCGCGCCGATATCCGCTACCCTGGCGGCGGGTGCCACACCACAGGTCTCATGCAGAAAACTAACGACTTCCTGCGGATAACTCGGGCGGTATTTGACGTAATCAGCGACGCGATCAGTAAAGCGTTGAGTCGAATTGAGAGTCATCGAAAATCTCCTGTGACAGAACCCGCTACGGCTGCAATGCCGGGCGCTCCGCTCGGGCCTAGCCGCCACCGAGCAGGCGCAACAAGCGCCAGAAAAACTCGCACACCGCCACCAGCCACTCCCATAGACTCGCCAGTTGCTGCCAGCCAGTCTCACTGATCCACGCGGGAATCATGCAAGGCTCCAGCGTGGTACCCAGGTGCACCGGATGCTCACGTTACAGCGCCAGTGCCGTGCGCCGCCGTTCTGCGCGCAGCATGAAGTAATTGATCGCAACGACCCCTACAGTGACCACCGCGATAAAGAGCGTCGCCAGCGCATTCATCTCTGGATTGAGCCCAAGCCGCACACGCGAAAACACGACCAGCGGCAACGTAGTCGACCCCGGCCCGGACAGAAACGCCGACAGCACCAGGTCATCAATCGAAAGCGTGAAGGACAGCAGCCAACCCGCCATCAGCGCCTGGGAAATCAGTGGCAGCGTAACCGCGAAAAACACCCGGAACGGCGTGGCACCAAGATCGAGCGCGGCTTCTTCGAGCGACGGATGCAGGTCTCGCACACGCGACTGAACGATGATCGCCACATACGAAATACACAGCATCACGTGGCCAATCCAGATCGTGAAAATCCCCCGCCCCGCTGGCCAGCCAAACCACTTGCCCAGTTCGATAAAGAGCAGCAACAGCGAGATACCCTGAATCACTTCGGGAATCACCAGCGGTGCATTGATCATCCCGGTGTACAGCGTAAAGCCACGAAAACGGCCCATGCGCGCCAGCACAAATCCGGCCCACGTGCCAATAAACACCGAGGCAAACGCCGTCAGCAATGCGACCCGCAACGACAGCCAGGCAGCGGAAATCAGTTCGTCGTCATGTAGCAGCGCGGCATACCAGCGCGTGGAAAAACCGCTCCACACCGTCACCAGTTGCGACTCGTTAAACGAATAGACGATCAGGCTGATGATCGGGATATACAGAAACAGAAAGCCGGTGCCGAGCACCGCATATTGCAAAAAGCGGTTCGGCTTCATCGATCGTTTTCCTCCAGCGCTTTGGCCTGGGCGTGCTGAAACAACGCCATCGGCACCAGCAACAGCAACACCATCGCGCACGTCACCGCTGAGGCCACAGGCCAGTCAGCGTTATCGAAGAATTCATTCCACATCACCCGGCCAATCATCAGCGTATTGGCACCACCCAGCAGCTCAGGAATCACGTACTCACCCACCGCTGGAATAAACACCAGCAAGCAACCAGCGATGATGCCGTTCTTCGACAGCGGCAAGGTGATCTGCACAAAGGCTTTCCAGGGACGCGCGCCCAGGTTGTAAGCCGCTTCGAGCAAGGTCAGGTCCATCTTCACGAGGTGCGCGTAAAGCGGCATCACGAGAAATGGCAAATACGTGTAGACCATGCCGATGTACACCGCCGTGTTGGTGCGGTACAGCTCGATTGGCGTGTGAATCAGACCCAGTGACAGCAGGAACTGGTTTAGCAAGCCGTTGTTTTTCAGAATCCCGATCCAGGCATAAACCCGGATCAGAAACGACGTCCAGAACGGCAGCATCACCGCCATCAGCAGCAGGTTGCGGCTAGCCGGGTTCGAGCGCGCGATGTAATACGCCATCGGGTAACCCAGCAACAGGCACAACAAGGTGGAAATGCCCGCGACCACCACCGAGTTCACGTAGGTGGCGAAATACAGGCTATCGGTGAACAGAAAAGCGTAATGCGAGAGATCGAGCGCGAGATGGAAGACACCATCCTTGAACGATGTCAGCTCGGTATAAGGCGGAATCCCCAGTTGCAGATCGGCAAAACTGATCTTGACGACCAGCAGAAACGGCACGAGGAAAAACAGCAGCAGCCAGATAAACGGCCCTGCCACCACCGCAGAGCGGCCCGTCAGCGCGAAGCGGCGCACCGGCCACGCGGCAAAGTTGAGGAGCGCGCGCTTCATGACCGGAGCACCACGCCAGCCGTTGCACCCCAGCGCACATACACCTCGTCGTCCCAGGTGGGGGTGTCGATTTCGGAAAGCGCGAGGCTGGACATATGCGCCACCACCGTTTTGCCGCTATCCAGCGTCACGTGATACAGCGAATAGCCGCCCATGTACGCGATATTCGTCACCACGCCACGGCCCCAGTTGTAGGCGCTCTCGGGTGGCTTGCGCGTGAGCGAAATGCGCTCCGGGCGCACCGACACGCCAACCGGCATGCCTAGCGGCCCGCTGATGCCGTGGCTCACGTAGAGCGGCCGTGGCAGATCGGGGGTTTCGATAAACACGTGATCGGGCTGGTCATCCACCACCGTGCCGTCAAACAGGTTAGTCGAGCCAATGAATTCGGCAGAAAACCGGCTATTGGGATATTCGTAGACTTCGTGCGGCGTGCCGAGCTGGACGATTTCGCCTTCGCTCATTACCGCGAGACGCCCGGCCATCGTCATCGCCTCCTCCTGATCGTGCGTGACCATGATGCAAGTCACGCCAACCTTGTCGAGAATATTCACCAGCTCGATTTGCGTGCGCTGGCGGATCTGCTTGTCGAGCGCGGACATCGGCTCATCGAGCAGCAACAGCTTCGGCCGCTTGACCAGGCTGCGCGCCAGCGCCACCCGCTGCTGCTGCCCACCCGAGAGTTGATGCGGCTTGCGTCCGGCGTAACGCGTCATCTGCACCAGTTCGAGCATCGCCTGCACCCGCTCTTTCAGTTCGGCTTTGGGCACGCGCTCCTGCTTCAGGCCAAAGCCAACGTTGGCTTCAACCGTCATGTGCGGAAAGAGCGCATAGGACTGGAACATCATGTTGACCGGCCGGCGGTAAGGCGGCATCTGCGCCAGGTCTTCACCGTCGATCAGGATCTTGCCCGAGGTCACGGTTTCGAGCCCGGCGAGCATTCGCAGCAACGTCGATTTACCCGAACCCGAACTGCCAAGCAGCGCGAATAATTCGCCCTTTTTCACTGACAGGCTGACCTGCCGCACGGCGAGCGTTTCACCGAATTTTTTGACGACATCGACGATCTGCACGAAGTCATCCGCCACGCCAGGCACCGCGCTGGAATTGCCCACGGGCGGCGCACCTGGCAGCGTCTGCGCACTCGACTGGTCACTCATGATGGACAGCTCTCTCCTGCATTGAAGGAACAAAGCCCCCGGCTGCGCCGGAGGCTCTGGTGGAACAAGGGAACACGCACTGGCACATACCGGAGGCCGGTTGCCGGGCGAGGTAAAACGCGCTGGTGTTAGCGGCCAGATTTCAGCTCAGTCCACAGACGCGTCTGGAGCCGCTGAATTGCTGGCGGTAGCGGCTTGAGCAGGAACAGAGTCTTAATGACCTCGGGCGGCGGATACACCGCTGGATCATTAGCCACGTCCTTGTTCACGTACTTGCGCGCTTCAAGATTGGCATTGGGATAAAACACCGCATTGGTGATCGCCGCATGCACCTGGGGGGTTTCGATGTAGTTGATCCAGGCCAGCGCGGCTTCCTTGTGTGGTGCGTCTTTAGGAATCGCCATCACGTCGAACCAGATCGGCGCGCCACCCTTCGGAATGTAGTACTCCACCTTGTAGGGTTTTTTAGCTTCTAGCGCGCGCCGCTTGGCAATCACCACATCGCCTGAAAAACCATACGCAAAGCACACATCGCCACCAACCAGATCATTGATATAGCCGGACGAATTGAACTGCGTGATGAATGGGCGGACTGTCTTGAGCAGCGCCAGCGCGGCGCGATAGTCATCCGGATTGCTGCTCATCGGATCGCGCCCGAGGTAGTGCAGCGCCGCAGCGAACACCTGATCAGGCGCATCCAGCACGGAGACACCACAAGCCTTCAGCTTCGACAGATTTTCAGGTTTGAAGAGCACGTCCCAGCTATCCAGCGGCACGTTCTTGCCCAGCAACTGCTGCGCCTTGGTGACGTTATAGCCGAGGCCCGTGGTGCCGTAGGCCCATGGCACAGAATAGGTGTTACCTGGATCAGCCCCCGCCACCAGCGCCATCAATGCCGGATCGAGGTACTTCAGGTTAGGCAGCTTCGATTTGTCGAGCGGCATGAAAATGCCAGCCGCGATCTGCTTGCCAGCGTAATTGGTGGTGGGCACCACGATGTCATAGCCGGAGTTGCCCGTCAGCAGCTTGGCCTGCAACGTGTCATCGCTGTCGTAGTTGTCGTAACGGACCTTCACGCCGGTTTGCTTCGTGAAGTTCTGCACGGTGTCTTTGGCGATGTAATCCGACCAGTTGTACACGTTCAGTTGTGTGTCTTTTGCCGCTACCGTCACCCATGGTGCGGCGCACAGCACAAGCAGCGCCAGCCGGTTCACCCACTGTTGTTTCATTCTGCCCTCCGAACCTGGCAAGCCCATGGCCCGCCCTTGACCTTACGCGATACCACCAGCCGCTCTTGCCGCTGGCCCGAAATATCCGACGCTGCCCTTGATCCTGTCTCTGGCTTCGCCCTTTGCCCTTCACCCCCTGCTCCAGCTAATGCGGCATGGCTAGCCTTGGGCGGGCGCAATTCTATCGGGTTATGCCCATATGTCCATATATCCATCCCCAAAAAAATGACACGCGCTGGATTCGCGTGCTTGATTCATGTGCCAAGGGGACGTGATGCCTGGGGCACCCGATGAGAAGCCATGCCTGAAGCCTGGCCCCGAGGCCGCATCGTGACATGTCCGCGCCTCGTGCCGCAACCCGGTAATCGGGGTTTTCCGCTGCCGTTGTTTTCAGGTCACCCTGAGGTCGTGGTGTGGTCGTGCTGAGGGTCGCGGTGAAGTCAAACCGAAGTCACACTGAAATCGCGCTGAAGTCATACCGAAGCCGCTCCGAAGTCGAACTAAAGCCATGCCGAAGTCAAACCGAAGGGCGCGCGGTGGTCGCTCCAAAGTCACGCTGAAGTCGAACCGAAGCCATGCCGAAGGTCACGCCGAAATCGTGCTGAAACTATGCCGAAAGTCACACCAAAGACCACACCGGGCACCTGCAACGCACCTGCAAACAAACGTCCATCCCTGCACCGCTGGCGAGTCTTTACAATGACGGCCTCAGTCACCGCGACGCCGCCCGCAAGGACGACCTCGCAGATCCGTGAAGCCGTGAGTGGAACCAGGCCAGGCAAGCATCACAGGCCCAGTCCCAGCACACTCCCCCGCCCGCCCCAGGAACTCCGCTTATGCGTTTAAACGCCCAGCCTTTGTGTTTCCTGCTGCTCCCTCGCCCCGATCACCGGCCCCCATTACATCGCCCGGCGTTGCCGCTCCATGCGTTTGCCCTAGCCACGCTCATCGGCTTGTCCAGCCTGTCGGGCAACGCCCAGGCCGCCATCGCCATGCTGGCCCCTGCACGTGAAGCCGCCGCGAGCGAGCCCTTGCAAATCACGCTGCTGTACTCCGGCGACGAGGCCAAAAAAACGCTCACGCTGAGCCCGCCGCCTACACTGCGGCTCCTGCTCACCAGCAACGATCTGGCACCACAGCCCATCGAACTCACACGCGAGCCCGGAACGCCAGCCACACTGCGGCTGCGCCCAGGCGAATTTCGCAAGGTGCGCTTCTCCGCTCCCTGGCCCGACAGCGCCCGCGGCGTGGTACGGCTTGACCCCGTTGGTTTTGATGCGTCACCCGCACTGGTGACGATCAATCGCGGCGCAAACCAGATCCAGATCGCCAATGCAGAACGCGCTGAAAGCCAGGCCACCAGCGCGGGCCAGGTTGCCGCCGCATCGGCCAGTGTTCGGCCTGACGGCGAGCCGCTCACGCCTTCCGGTGACGAGCTGACGACCAACCGTGACACGATGGCCCGGATTTCGTATTTCGAACCGATGTATGTCGGCGTGGGGAGCAATGGCGATACCACCGCGCGCTTCCAGTTCAGCTTCAAATACCGCGTGCTAATGCCCGACGATTTGCGCTCGAAACGCTTTCTCGACAACCTGTACTTCGCGTATACGCAAACCTCGATCTGGGACCTGTCCGCCAACTCGAAACCCTTCCGCGATACCAGCTACCAGCCGCAGGTGTTCTACGACGTGGCAGATACCGGCTGGCGCAGCACGTGGTTTTCGCGCATGGGAGTAGCCGCCGGGATTGGGCATGAGTCAAATGGCAAGAGCGGCACAGATTCGCGCAGCATCAACATCGCGTTTGTGCGGCCGACCTGGGAATTCGGTGATCTCAGCGCGAATCACCTGAGCCTCTCACCGAAGTTCTATTACTACCTGGAAAAAAGCGACAACCGCGATATCGCTGACTATCGCGGTTATGTTGACCTGCTGGTGAAGTACGGCAGCCCGAACGGCTGGCAGTTGGCAGCAACGCTGCGCAAAGGGATGAAAAGCTGGTACGGCAGTGTCGATGCCCAGCTTACCTATCCACTGGCGAAGCTGCTTGGCAGTGCGTGGGGTGGGTATGCGTGGGTCGGTTATTTCAATGGGTATGGCGAAGACATTCTCGATTACAACCAGCGCCAGCACACTGTCGTGCGCATCGGCTACAGCATTGCGCGCTAATGCATCCAGCCAGACGCCCACGCCAGAGCGCCAGAATGGCACCCGCCAGCAAGCAAGCCCGCCAGAGCGCTGCTGTTCTGGCTGTTCTGCACGTCTGGCGATGGCGCGGGCGGCAGCATCCAACTAGCGGCAAATCATTGCCGCACCACGTTCAAGGTATCTGATGGCTTCAAATCTTCACGATCTGCCCGAAAGCCCATGCATCGGCGTGTGCTCCACGCTGTTTGACGAAGTGTGCAAGGGCTGCGGGCGTACCGCTTTCGAAGTCTCGAACTGGGTTTTTTTCAGCGATGAAGAAAAACGCGCGATCTGGGACAGAATCCAGCGCGAGGGCACCGCGATGCGCTTCCAGGATCCGGCACCCTAGCTTTTTAACGCGTGCCGCGCACCCTTAGCGCCTGCCTGCCGCAGCGTACTGGTCGCGCAAATCACGGATGCGATCGTGCTGCTGCAGCACGCCCTGAAACTGCCGGTCCACCAGCGTCCGCACATCGGACGGCAAATCTTTTTCCAGCGCCTCCCGATAATGCTTTTTCGCCACGTCCTCGCCCTTTTCGCATTCGGCCAGAATGTCGTGATCGCTGCGCCCCGTCACCGCTGCCTTGACGTCGGCCCAGCCGCGATGCAGCGCACCACTGATTGAACCACCCGACTCCGGCTTGCCGCCCAGATGCTGCACCGCATCCTGCAATTCACGGGCACCACGCATGCAATCTTCAGCACAGCCCTGAAACAAGGTCTTGAGCTGCGCATCATGTGCTTCTTCAGCGGCTTTGCGAAATCCCTTCTCGCCATCTTTCGAGGTTTCGACCAGATCGTTGAGTACCGTCACCACGTTCGTAGACATATCAGCCTCCCGGGTTGATTGGGTTCATTACAGCAAAGCCGCTTGCGGCGGCCAGTCGGTCTGCCACTTTCATGCCACGCCACTGGGTTTTCCCGCTGTCTGCGGCACCACGCAACGCTCCGCACACAAGACAGGTGGTGTCCGGGCCAGACTCGCAGCGAGCCGCCCGGACTCACCAGCCTGACGCAGGCTTAATACAGGCCTAATGCAGGCCTACACGGGCCTAACGCCGGATAAAACCAAGCAGCAGCGTGACCAGAAAGACCACGATAAAAATGAAGAACAGCGCCTTGGCGATGCCGGCTGCGCCTGCGGCGATCCCGCCGAAACCAAAAACAGCAGCGATGATTGCGATGATGAAAAACACAACAGCGTAGTGCAGCATGTCGCCCTCCTTTCCAAAGACCGTCCTTCGACGGTAAAGCCAGCTAGCCGAGCCATTACGTCAGGCAAGCTACGCCGGCAAAACGAAACTGTTTTTTTCATCTGTATGGCGAGTGGTGAACTGCATGCAAGCACCATGCCCGCTCACGCGATAACCCGTGGTGGCGGGCACAGGCGCACACCCGGCGATCTGACGGCACATAAGGTGTGGTGCTTTTTACAATCAACCGGTAAGAGTGAACGCCACGCTATGGTGCATGCGTGGAGCACCCCAAAAAAAAGCGCTGGCTTCGAAACGAAGCCAGCGCTTTGCCAGACTCAGACTAAGCACGAGACGCACAGCCTGGTGCAGGCCTTTCATCTCGCCACATTTAAAGCAAATACGGCTAGAGAAAAGCGGCAGGGATTACAGACAAAGTTACAGACAGGCGTTACATAAAGCCGTAGCCATAGCCGTTACGGTTGCCATAGCCGTTGTAGCCATACTGCCCGCGGTTATTGTCCATGCTGGCCAGCATTTGCTGACGCAACACATTCGCTTCCTTCCAGGCCTGGTCACGTGTTTGCTGCACCTGACGCATGAGTTCCGCATGCTTGGTCCTCAGGTCCTGACTTTCCTGCTTATAGCGGCTCACTGCTGCACGATACGATTTCTCGTCGGTAGCAACATCCAGGGCTTGATATAAGCGCTCCCGAGCACTCGCTTGCTCGTTATTGACCTGTTCGTAAGCGCGCTGCAGCGCCGCGTCCGCCAGCCTTGCCTTCTGCAAAGCCGCCTGGAACGCCACCGCCGGATCAACCGGTGCTGGTGGCGGAGTAGTACCGTCATCCGTCGGCGCAGGGTCTGACTTGACACGCGGATCAATCACCTTGCCCCGCACCTCGGCATACATTGGCTGGCCATTGGCCCCGGTCACTTTGGTGGTTTGCGCCACGTCATAGGTCAGGTCACCACCCACTCGAACCCCGTTGCGACCAGACGAATTAAGCCGGCCTTGACGGATATCGCCTTGCGTTTTCAAGGTCAGGTCACGGCCCGTTTCAACCGAACCCAGATCAATCCCGTCAACGCCAGCGGCCAACACCGCGTCCCGGCCAGTGCGAAGTGTGTCAATCGAGACGTTGCCAGCGCTGGTTACGTTCGCATCGGCAGCGTCAAGAAAAGAGATCTTGGTCTTGCCTTCGCTCGACGCCAGATCAGCCTTGCCGCTGGCCGTGATACGCCCGACATTGATATCGCCCTTGGCCTTCAACCCGACATTCACGCCCCACAACGTAGGCGTGCTCACGCTCCCACCGGTTGACGTCACGTCGATATCCCGTCCACCGCTGTTGCCGAGGACGACGTCGCCAATAGCCGCGACTGTCAGCTTGTTGGCCGAGATCCCCTTTTGCGCCGCAACGTTGGCACCGCTCTTGATGCTCACGTCACCGGATGTCTCCGAATAATTGCCCACGCTAACCGCACCTTTGGCGTCGAGTGCAACATCCCCGCGCGTCTTGAACGCGCCCACTGCGATCGCACCATCCGTTGACTGGGCCGACAAGCTGCCAAAGTTCGAAGCTCTGTCGCCGACCGAACCCAACGCGATATCACCCTTCGCCTTGATCGCCGTGCTGGCCTTGCTTTCACCCTGAAGATTGCCGATCTTTACTGATCCGCTATCTGCCGTGAAAGTATTCTTGCCGTTGAGATAGACCGAATCGAGATCAATGTTGTTACGTGCTGCAACCGTCAAATCGCCCCCAGCCGCGATAGCGTTGCGGCGATACTGATTCGGAGCCCAGCTAGTCCGGATCGTGTCGGCATCCAGTGTCGTATTGCCATACGACGACAGACTGCCTTGCTGGATCAGATCCTTACCCGCCTTCAGGTCAAGATTTTCACGCACGTCAACGGCATCACTGACTGTCAGGTTGTCGGCGGCAGTGACCTTGAGGCTGCCCTGAGTGGTAGTCCTGCGCAACTGGGTGCTGCCCGCTACAGCAAGGTCCAGCGCCTTCACGTCAGCCGTCACACCGGCCACGTTGTTCGTGCCCTGGGTCAGCGAGAAGTTAGCGCCACGCCCGTCAAGACGGAGTTCACCCGCATCCATAACGCCATCAGCGCTTTGCGTCACGCTGTTGCCCGCCGCCAGTTGCACCAGATCGCCCTTGATCTTGCCGTTGAGCTGGATATCGCCAGCGCGCAGGCCAACCTGGCGGGCTTGCACTGCCGTTCCTTTTTCTTGCCGAATCGTGCGGCCAGACAGGAACGCATCGTTTTTCGCGGTGATATTGGCGTTTTGCGCCAGATCGCCACGGGATGCCAGTTCAACATGATCGGCATTGATATCCGCGCCCACGGCCTGGGTCACGTTGTTACCGCTAGCCGTTAACGACGTACCCTGGAATGCACTGTTAAACGCGATTGAACCTTCATCGCTATCCAGCGACAGACGGCCATAGTTCAGGGCTGAGTTGTCAACCGTCAGGTTGCCCTTGGCATTGCGCACAAAAAGGGAACCCTTGCCATCCGCCACGGCTTTGACGAAACCCGCGTCGATCAAACCATCATCAGCGACCGCTTTGGTTTCAGCACCGACATTGATATTTTTTCCGTCAGAAGCAGCGCGGACGCTCGTCATCAAGGTGCTACGCCCCGCACCCGACAGGACCGGCTGATGTTCAGCCCCGCCAGTCCGCACGTTGTCCGCAATGATGTTGAGGTTGGCAGCCGCCAGTTTGGCCTTGTTCAGGTTCACGTCCGGCGCATCAAAGCGGATATCGCCACCGGTCAGATAGCTGGAACCGTAGTACGTGCGGGCCAGTCTTGCAGCGGTCAGCTCAGCGTTATCGAGAACATTGATCGTGGCACCTTTGGCCGTGATGGTGCTGCCCTGACGGGTATCAGGCGCAGTAGCCGTCAATTTGCCAGCGATGTCCACCGAACCATTGCCCATGCTATTCAGCACGATCTCATTGTTGGCGTTACGGCTGACACCTGTGGCTTCAATCGTGCCGGTGTTGTTGACCACGCTGCGGGTGAGTGCATCAATCGCCCATGCCGTGAGTTTGACGCCGCCATCTGCCGTGCCGATAAAACCACCGTTTTTCACCAGTGCATTCAGGCTGCCCTTGTTGATCTTGACGTCCATGCCATTGCCCAGACGCAGCGTCAGATCGCTGGCAGAAGCCATGGCCACGCCACGCCCGGCACCGATACGGCCGGTCGCGTCGTTGCTGACTTCGGCACCGCCAAGCAGCGCGACGTAATCGAGAGCGGTGATCGTGCCGCTGTTCTTCACGACGCCCTTGCCCTCACCACGGAAGTTCAGGTTGTTTGCCTTGAAGTCGTCATCGCTGATATCCAGCGACGATGCCACCAGGCTAGCGACATTGATCCGGGCACCCGCACCGATCAGCACACCATTAGGGTTGACCACGAACACCCGTCCTGGCGCATTCAGCGCGCCGAGAATCGAAGTCGGATCAGGTGAGTGCACCCGGTTCAGCACAGCGGACGACGGCAGGGGCTGGGAAAAATTAAGCGTTTCGTTCTTTGCAACATTCATGTTGTCCCAGTCGACGATCATCTTGCCGCCCAACTGGTTCACCGTCGTGGTCTCGCCATTCTTGACGATACTGCCCCCGCCGAATGCGATTTTTCCCTCACCCACCGCGTGCGCCTGCGAAGCCGCTACCAGTGAAATGGCCAGCGCGAGTGGCCTTAAGATCAATGTATGTTTCATGCTTTCCGATTCCCAAATAATCCGTCCGTTAGTGGACGTTCTGGAGTATCAGAAATGCCCTTTAGTATTGAATATAAGATAAATCCGAAAGCATTTAGGAAGGGAAAATATTTGCAGTGAAACTCAATTTTTCCTACATAGAAAATCAATTATTAACGTGAATTTTCTCTGCGTTTTTTATTTGTAGGAAATAATCTGACGGAAATTGAATCAGGGCTTCGCTCCCCCCCCCTAGACCAATGACCTAATCAAGGCACATATCCGCTGCCCGCGTCATAAAAAAAGAGCCGCTTCACTGAAGCGGCTTTCGAGCATGACCAAGTCCACCTGACGGCCTAAGCGTGCTCAAGCGGCCTGGCCGCTTACTGCACTCCCTGGCTCGCCAGAAAATCTTCGTAATTACCACTGAAGTCGTTCAATTTTCCGTCAGTGCGAACTTCGATAATCCGGTTCGCCAGGCCACTGACAAATTCACGGTCGTGCGAGACAAAAATTAAGGTGCCTTCGTATTTATCGAGCGCGATCTGCAAGGATTCGATGGATTCCATATCCATGTGGTTAGTGGGTTCGTCCATCAGCAAAACATTATGGCGGCCCAGCATCAGCTTGCCCCAGATCATCCGTCCTTTTTCTCCGCCCGACAGCACTTTCACCGATTTGCGGATGTCGTCCGCGTTAAACAGCAAACGGCCCAGCGTGCCACGCACCATCTGCTCGTCATCGCCTTCCTTGCGGTAAATGTCGATCCAGTCCATCAAGGTCACGTCGTCGGGGAATTCTTCATAGGTGTCCTGCGGCATATAACCGATGTTCGCGTTCTCGGCCCATTTGACGCTGCCATGGTCGGTCTGCACCGTGCCCAGCAACGAACGCAGCAAGGTCGTCTTGCCCGCGCCGTTTTCACCGATGATCGCAATCCGCTCGCCGGGCTGCACGCTCAGGCTGAAATCAGAAAACAGCGTGCGCTCGTATTTTTTGGTGATGCGCTCAGCGATTACCGCGATGTTATGCAGCTTCTTTTCGTATTCGAAACGGATAAACGGATTTTGCCGGGACGAAGGTTTAAATTCTTCGATTTTGATTTTTTCAATTTGCTTGGCGCGGCTGGTTGCCTGACGGGCTTTCGATTTATTAGCGGAGAAGCGGCGCACGAAATCCTGCAAGTCGGAGATCCGCTCTTTCGCCTTCGCATTCGCATTTTGCTGACGTTCGCGGGCCTGGGTGCTGGCCAGCATGTAATCGTCGTAATTGCCCGGATAAACCTTGAGCGTGCCGTAATCCATATCGGCCATGTGCGTGCACACCTGGTTCAGAAAATGGCGATCGTGGGAAATGATGATCATCGTCGAGTTGTACTGGTTGAGCACGTCTTCCAGCCAGCGAATCGAGTTGATATCCAGGTTGTTGGTCGGCTCGTCGAGCAGCAGCACATCAGGTTTCGAAAACAGCGCCTGGGCCAGCAAGACACGCAGCTTCCAGCCTGGAGCGACCGCGCTCATCGGGCCGGTATGCAATTCAATTGGAATGCCAATGCCCAGCAACAGCTCGCCTGCACGCGCTTCGGCGGTATAGCCGTCGTATTCGGCGAACTTCGCTTCGAGTTCGGCCGCGTGCATGTAATCGTCATCGGTCGCATCAGGGTTGGCGTAGATCGCGTCGCGCTCGGTCATCGCGCCCCACATTTCGGTGTGGCCCATCATCACCACGTCCAGCACACGGATCTCTTCGTAAGCGAACTGATCCTGGCGCAGCTTGCCGAGACGCACGTTCGGCTCAAGCATCACATTGCCCGCGCTGGGCTCAAGATCGCCACCGAGGATTTTCATGAAGGTGGACTTGCCGCAGCCGTTCGCGCCGATCAGGCCATAGCGGTTGCCTTCGCCAAATTTGGCCGAGATGTTCTCGAAAAGGGGCTTGGGCCCAAATTGCATGGTGATGTTGGCGGTAGACAGCACGACTTGTCCTTTTGAATAAGTAAGCAGCGATAAACCAGAAGCGAGCGCAAAACGCCAGAAAGCTGGCTGAAAAACCCGGAAGACTCTAAAAACCCGGCAAACCCGGGCAGGCCCGAAAGATCCTCGAAAGCCCCAATAAGGACAATAAGAACCCAGCAGGGGCCAATAAGCGGCGAAAAACCGGGCAGTTTAACAGGTTATATCCCGTTTTTCCCGTTGTCCGGCCGGCCCCCCTCTGCTGACGGCTGCCGCATCTGCAAGATGTCGATGAAGCCGGATAAATCCGCTTGCGCCAAACCCAGCGCGCCCCCAAGCCGCAACAGTTGCTGCACTGTGCTAGCGACTGGCACCGGCGTACCGGTTTCGCCCGCAGCCGTGGCGAACGCATCCACATCTTTCTGAAACACCTTGAGCGCGCCAATCGCGGGTTGCGGCGCTGAGCCAGGGTGCGTCATGCGTGGCACGAAGGTTTGCAGCAAGACCGAATCGGCCCAGCCGCCCGCCAGCGCTTCCCCCAGACGTGCCGCATCAAGGCCGCTGCGTTGCGCAAGGCTGATCGCCTCGGCAATCGCGGCGAGTGTCGCGGTGACGATGGCCTGGTTGCACAGCTTGGCGGTCTGTCCGGCACCTGCTGGCCCCATTAACGTGACACGTGCTGCATAGGTGCGCAGCAGCGGCAGCACCTGTTCGAGGTCTGCCGCCGCACCGCCCGCCATCACGGCCAGGGTTCCCGCAGCCGCGCCAGCGACGCCCCCCGACACTGGCGCGTCGATCCAGCCTACGCCGAAGGCCGCGGCACGCTGCGCCAGCGCCGCCGTCGCACGTGGCGCAATGCTCGAATGATCGACGATCCAGCGCACCCGCGGCCGGGCAGCGGGTGCATCTGCAACGGCAGATTCAGTTGCAGATTCAGTGACACAAGCGTGACCCGCTACCGCTGGCCAGCCAGCAACCGCAGCCGGGCTCAGCACGCCAGCCGGGCCAAACACCACCTCTTCCACCGCCTGGGCATCTGCCAGACATAACAGCACCACGTCAACCGCGGCAAACAATGCAGCCGGTGTCGCCACCACCTGTGCGCCATCGGCCACCAGCGCCGCTGCCTTGTCTGGTGTCCGGTTCCACACCTGCACCCTATGGCCCGCTTGCAGCACGCGGCGAATCACCGGTGCCCCCATCAAACCCGAACCACAAAAACCTGCTTCCACGCTTTACGCTCCATTTACAAATATTTTCTAAAAACCGGACACACCATTTCGACGCATTTTTACAGACACATTTACGCCAGGATCTTAAGCCTTAAACCTGTTCCCGCTGCGGGTAAGCCACTCTTGACGACGTTCGATGTCCATATTAAAAGACTGATACCCACACGCTGTCGCGTTACACAGAACAGAGATATTCAGGAGAATTCATGAGCCAGCAACGCGAGGCTATCGACACCTACTTAATGCGCGTGTTGCACACGCTGCTCACCGAAGGCAGTGTCACCCGGACAGCGGTCAAGCTGAACCAGTCCCAGCCCGCGATCAGCGCGGCGCTGCGCCGCCTGCGCGATATCACGGGCGACCCGCTTCTGGTGCGGGGCAAAACCGGGATGGTTCCCACTGAATACGGGCTGCGCTTGCTGGAGCCGGTGCAAAACGCCCTTGGTGAAATTGAACGAATCAAATACCAGCAGCGCAATTTCAATCCTGCCACCTCGATCCGCACCTTCCGCATCGCCTGCCCTGACTATTTGAATGTGCTGTTTGTGCCAACCGTGGTTGAGTGTTTTCGCTGTGCGGCACCCAAGGCCAAACTGGAGTTTCATTCGCTCGGCCCTGCGTTCGATTACGAAATGGAGCTGGAAAATGGCAAGCTCGATATCGTGATTGGCAACTGGCCCGAACCGCCCGAGCAACTGCATCTGTCCAATCTGTTTGTCGATCAGATCGTCTGCCTGATGAGCACCTCGCATCCGTTCGTAAAACGTGATGAGCTAACCCTCGATGCCTATCTGCATGCGCCGCATCTGGCACCAACACCTTATTCGGTCGGCCAGCGGGGCGCGATTGATGTGCATCTGGCGCGCGAGCGGCTCAAGCGCCAGGTGGTCGTCACGCTGCCTTATTTCAATGTCGCGCCCTACGTGCTAATTAAATCCGATTTGATTTTCACCACGACGCGGCTCTTTGCTGACTACTACGCCCGGTTTCTGCCGTTGACTGTAATGCCCGCACCGATTGATTTCCCACCGATGCAGTACTACCAGCTGTGGCATGAGCGCGTGCATTACTCCGATGAAGTGCGCTGGCTGCGCGGCTTGATTACCGAGGCCACCAAGACTCTGGTCAGCCGGCCGGTCAGCCCGCGCAGCATCAAACGGCAACAGCCCGCCGCTGCCACAACCTAAATGAGCTTATTAATGAGCCATCTGGTAGAGCGTCGCAGCAAGCTGGTTGTGACGCTCAATCACCGGGCCGAGGTCAACCGTAGTCAGCCTGCCGTCGCGCACCACCACCTGACCGCCAATCACGCTATACGCCACCTGGGATGGTGCGCAAAACACCAAGGCTGCGAGCGGATCGTGTAACGCCCCGGCAAAGAGCGGCTGGCGCAAGTCAAACGCGACGAAATCAGCAGCCATGCCAGGCGCGAGCGCCCCGATATCGTCGCGGTTGAGCACCTTTGCCCCCCCTAGCGTGGCAATCTCCAGCGCCTCACGGGCCGTCATCGCATCGGGCCCGAAACCCACCCGCTGCAACAGCAACGCCTGACGCATTTCACCCACCATCTGCGCCCCATCGTTCGACGCCGAACCATCCACCCCCAGTCCTACCGGCACACCTGCGAGCCGCATCCGCTGCACCGGGGCGATGCCTGACGCGAGGCGCATGTTCGAACAGGGGCAATGCGCGACACCGGTCCCGGTGCGGGCAAAGAGCACGATGCCCGCCTCATCGAGCTGCACGCAATGCGCGTGCCAGACATCCGGCCCAACCCAGCCGAGATCCTGCGCGTATTCAGCGGGGGTCATGCCGAATTTTTCGCGGCTGTAAGCGATATCGTTGACGTTCTCCGCCAGATGGGTATGCAGCGATACGCCGTAATGACGTGCCAGCGCGGCGGATTCACGCATTAAATCGCGGCTGACCGAAAACGGCGAGCACGGCGCAACCACCACCCGCAGCATCGCGTAACGTCCAGCGTCGTGATAGGTCTCGATCAGGCGCTGGGTGTCCTGCAAGATATCGGCCTCACGCTCCACCACCGCATCTGGCGGCAGCCCGCCCGCTGACTGCCCCACGCTCATGCTGCCGCGGCTAGCGTGAAAACGCATGCCAATCCGGCGCGCCGCCGCGATGCTGTCATCGAGGCGGCTGCCATTCGGATAGATATACAAATGATCGCTTGAGGTAGTGCAGCCCGACAGCAACAACTCCGCCATCGCAGTCAGCGTAGACACTTCGATCATTTCCGGCGTGAGATTCGCCCAGACCTTGTACAGATTCGTCAGCCAACCGAATAGCTCGGCGTTTTGCGCAGCAGGCAGCGCCCGCGTCAGGCTTTGATACATGTGGTGGTGGGTATTGACGAGCCCAGGAATCACCAGATGCCCGCGCATGTCGAGCACCTCGTCCGCCGTCTGCGGCAATGAGGCTGTCGGCCCGACCGCGACGATGCGGTTGCCTTCGAGATACAAGCCGCCATCGCGTAATTCGCGGCGCTCGCCGTCCATCGTGACCAGCATGTCGGCGTGTTTGACCAGCATGGTTTTGCTGCGTTGTTGCCCGTGTTGCCCGTTCTGCACAATTGCTCCCGTTTTGCTCGTGGCCAGTGTGGCCAAACCGGTTGGCTGCGAGGGCGCTGACGAGCTGCCGTGTCCCGGCACACTCAGAACCCGCACAGAATTAACCCGGTTACCCAGCGAACCAGCGCCGTCTTCGGGGTGCGTCAGCCAAACCGAAAGCGCGCACGTGCGCACCTTCTCCGACCAAAATTACGCTGGCAATACGCCCCCAGGTAATGTTCACCTTTGCGCTTTGCATATAGTCGTGCGTCTTCACCGCAGGCTTACAAATAACCGTCATGTGACCTGGCTTATCTTTTGTATCGCTCGCGCACTGAGGGGTCCATCTTTCTACAATGGCGGCCACGGCACACTGGTTTGCGCTGATTGCCGACGGACCGCTCACCACTGACGTAGTGCCCCGATCCGCCGCCGCTGGCGCAACCCGCAACGCCGTTCGAACCTCGCAATTCACACAAGACACAAAACACAAGACACAAGGAAAACAGCGAATGGGAAAGCTCACCACCCACGTGCTCGACACGGCAAATGGCCGCCCAGGCGCGGCGCTCAAGATCGAACTCTTCGCGCTTGACGGCAACTCACGCCGCTCATTGCTCACCACGCAAACCAATCACGATGGCCGCTGCGACACACCGTTGCTCGAAGGCGCGGCCTTTGTCACGGGCGAATACGAACTGGTATTTCACGCCGGTGACTATTTCGCCAAACAAGACGCGACGCTGCCCAAGCCGCCGTTTGTCGACCGGGTGGTGCTGCGCTTTGGCGTCGCCGACGCCAGCGCGCACTACCACGTGCCATTGCTGGTATCGCCGTGGTCCTACAGCACCTATCGCGGCAGCTAGGCCTCGCCATCAAGGCAACCTCAAGCAGCATCAAACAACAGCACACCCCCTGTGCGCACACATCTGACCTATAACAAATGCGAAGTGGAGAAGTTTCATGGAAGGCTTTATCACCGACTGGCTGAATCTGGCGATCCGCTGGTTTCACGTCATTGCCGCGATTGCATGGATTGGCGAATCGTTTTATTTCGTTGCCCTTGACAACAGCCTGAAGCCGCCACAAGACCCGAACCAGAAACGGCGGGGTGTCTTTGGCGAGTTGTGGCACGTGCACGGCGGCGGCTTTTACAACATGCAGAAGTACACGGTAGCCCCGCCCGAAATGCCTGACGACCTGCACTGGTCAAAATGGCCGTCCTACACCACCTGGCTGTCGGGTTTCGGCTTGTTCATGGTGCTTTACCTGTTCGCGCCCAACACCTATCTGATCGACAAAAACGTGCTGGATATGGGCCCCGTGGTGGCCATCGCATCGGCGCTCGGGTTTCTCGCGGCAGGCTGGATCGTCTACGACTCGCTGTGCCGCCTGCTCGGCAACCGCGACCGGGTGCTGGGGATTTGCGTCGGCATTTATGTGCTGCTGGCCGCCTGGCTCGCATGCCATATTTTCGCGGGCCGCGCGGCGTACCTGATCATGGGTGCAATGCTCGCCACGATCATGTCGGCCAACGTGTTCTTCGTCATCATTCCAGGCCAGCGCAAGATGGTCGCGGCCATGCTCAAGGGCGACGTGCCCAACCCGATCTACGGCAAACGCGGCAAGCAACGCTCGGTGCATAACACTTATTTCACGTTGCCCGTGGTGTTCGCCATGCTGTCGAACCACTACGCCATGACCTACACCCATCCGTACAACTGGGCGGTGCTGGTCATGATCATGCTGGCCGGCGCGCTGATTCGCCAGTTCTTCGTGATGCGTCATCGCGGCCAGGTGCTGTGGTATCTGCCGCTAATCGGCATCGCGCTGATGTTTGCGGCACTTGCCTGGACCATGCCCAAACCCGTGGCGCGCGTCGCCCAGGCCCCTGGGGCAGCGGTCGTGCGCATTGCCGATATCGCACCGGCAATACAGCAGCGCTGCGCTACCTGCCATTCGGCTCATCCAACGATGATGGGCAGCGCACCAGCAGGCGTGCTGCTCGATACGCCCGATGAAATTTCGAAGCACGCGCAGCAGATTTACCAGCAGTCCGTCGTGCTTAAAGCCATGCCGCTTGGCAACGTCACGCAAATGACCGACGACGAACGGAAAAAAATCGCGGAGTGGTTCCAGAGCGGTGCAGCCAAATAAGCGGCTGTTTTCCACGACCGCGGGATTTGACCCGAAGTCAACGCGTTAAACGCCAGCGGGCTTTCGCCATATGCGAAAGCCCGCCTGGTATTTGTGCTTGTGTTTATGTTTGTACTTACCCGGTGATTTCGCGGCGCTTCGGCTGCTACGCCCGGTGCATTTGCTCATGTGCGCGGCACAATCAGGATGCTTAAATAAGCATCTATCTCAGCTTCATCTATCACCAGCCGTTTGCCGCATCGAGCGCAAACGCGTTTCGATTCCCTGGACAACCCGTTTCCAGTCCGGCTTCCCATGCAGCGTCTCATCCCCTTGCCGCACCAACCACATCTCTGGCCCGTACCACGGTGCCCGCTCACCCGCTTTCAACCAGCGCCAGTCAACACCATGGCGCGGCAGCATCACCCAGCAAGGCACGCCTAACGCCCCAGCCAGATGGGCCAGCGCTGTATCGACACACAGCACCAGATCCATTTGCGCCACCAGTGCCGCCGTGTCGCCAAAATCACGCAAGGCCGAACCGGCCGAAATCAGCGGTTGTTGCGCCGCACAGGCTGTGATCTCCGCTTCTTCGCTTGCGCCCTTTTGCAGACTGACGAACTGGACGCCCGCAATCGACCACAGTGGCTGCAGCACAGACAGATGAGGCAACGAGCGCCGCGCGTCGTTGGCGTGCTGCGCATTGCCCTTCCACGCAAGGCCGACGCGCAGCGCAGCAGGAGGCAGACAAGCACGCCATAGCGCTTCGCGCTCAGCGGGAACACTCAGATAAGGGGTCTTGGCAATCGTGTCGAGCGTCGTGCCCAGGCAGCGCGGCAAGCTCGCCAGCGAAATCCAGAAATCATGTGCATGCAGCGCCTCAGGCCGGGTGATGAGCTGATCAAGCGCAGTAATGGTTTGCAACACGGAGGCCAGCGTGTCATGGCAAACGAGCGAGAGTTGCGTGACCCCTAGCGCCTTCAGCTGTGCCGCGTAGCGCACAAACTGGAGCGTATCGCCATAGCCCTGCTCCGCGAGCAGCAACAGCGAACGGCCCGCGAGACATTCGCCCTGCCACTCCGGAAACGGCAGCCTCCCGTACTCGGGAAAAATTTGCTTGCGTGCTTCGTAAGCGTCCCAGCCTTCGGCATAACGCCCCTGAGCCAGCAGCAGCAAGCCGAGATT